>JBDSLK010000304.1:0-25298 GCA_039916425.1 Nocardioides sp. | reverse complement strand
GCACCATCTTCCTCGGCGGGCCGCCGCTGGTGAAGGCCGCGACCGGCGAGGTCGTCACCGCCGAGGAGCTCGGCGGCGGTGAGGTGCACGCGCGCACCTCCGGCGTGGTGGACCACCTCGCCGAGGACGACGCGCACGCGCTCGCCATCGTGCGCGGGATCGTGGACACGCTGCGCGCCGAGCCGGCGCCAGTATCCGGAGGCAGCGGCCCCCGCGGCCATGCCGGTGAGGAGACTGGCGCCCGCTCAGCGGTTGAGGAGCCGCACGAGGACCCCGAGACGTTGTACGACGTCGTGCCCGCCGACACCCGCACGCCCTACGACGTGCGCCAGGTGATCCGCCGGATCGTCGACGGCAGCCGGCTCCACGAGTTCAAGGCGCTCTACGGCGAGACGCTCGTTTGCGGCTTCGCCCGGATCTGGGGTCGCCAGGTAGGCATCGTGGCCAACAACGGCATCCTCTTCAGCGAGTCGGCGCTCAAGGGCGCGCACTTCATCGAACTGTGCAACCAGCGCGGCATCCCGCTGGTCTTCCTCCAGAACATCTCCGGCTTCATGGTCGGCCGCGAGTACGAGAACAAGGGCATCGCCCGCGACGGCGCCAAGCTCGTCACCGCGGTGGCCTGCTCGGTCGTGCCGAAGTTCACCGTGGTCATCGGGGGCTCGTTCGGCGCCGGCAACTACGGCATGTGCGGGCGCGCCTACGATCCGCGGTTCCTCTGGATGTGGCCCAATGCGCGGATCTCGGTGATGGGCGGTGAGCAGGCCGCGGCGGTGCTCGCCGAGGTGCGCGGCCCCGACCGGGAGGACACCGAGGAGTTCAAGGCCGGGATCCGGGCGCAGTACGACGTGCAGGGCTCGCCCTACTACTCCACCGCCCGGCTCTGGGACGACGGCATCATCGACCCCGCTGACACCCGCCGGGTGCTCGGCATGGGGCTGGACGTCGCCGCGAACGCCGTCCACCGAGAACGACAGAGCCCGTCGCCCTCCTACGGCATCTTCAGGATGTGATGGGGGTGTTCGACAGAGTCCTGATCGCCAACCGCGGCGAGATCGCGCTCCGGGTGATGCGCACCTGCGCCCGCCTCGGCATCCGCACCGTCGCCGTCTTCACCGATGCCGATGCGACAGCCCCGCACGTCCGGGCCGCCGACGCCGCCGTGCGCGTGCCGGCCTACCTCGACATCGACGCCGTCGTCGCCGCCGCCCGGGAGTCCGGGGCGCAGGCGATCCACCCGGGCTACGGCTTCCTCTCCGAGCGAGCGGAGTTCGCCCGCGCCGTCGAGGACGCCGGGCTGGTCCTGGTCGGGCCGTCCGCCGACGTGATGGACCTGATGGGCCGCAAGGACCGGGCCCGCGAGGTCGCGGTGGCCGCGGGTGTGCCCGTGGTCCCGTCGTACTCCCTCCACGACGAGGTGGCTGACCGTGACTTCCCGGTGCTGGTCAAGGCCGCGGCCGGAGGCGGCGGCAAGGGCATGCGGATCGTGCGCGACCGGGTCGGGCTGGCCGAGGCTCTCGCCGGGGCTGCCCGCGAGGCCGCCGGTGCCTTCGGCGACGACACCCTGTTGCTGGAGAAGTATGTCGAGCACGGCCGACACGTCGAGGTGCAGGTGCTCGCGGACGCGCACGGCACGGTGCTCCACCTCTTCGAGCGCGACTGCTCGACCCAGCGCCGCCACCCGAAGGTGATCGAGGAGGCGCCGGCGCCGACCATCGACGCCGAGGCGCGGCACCGCCTCACCGCCGCGGCCGTCGACCTGGCCCGCCAGGTGGGTTACGTCAACGCCGGCACCGTGGAGTTCCTCCTCGACGCCGAGACCCACGAGTTCTACTTCCTGGAGATGAACACCCGCCTCCAGGTCGAGCACCCGGTCACGGAGCTGATCTGCGGAGGACTCGACCTGGTCGAGCACCAGCTCCGGATCGCCGCCGGGGAGCTGCTGGCACTCGAGCAGGGCGACCTGTGGATCCACGGCCACGCGATGGAGGCCCGGATCTACGCGGAGGACGCCTTCGGCGGGTTCCTGCCGCAGGCCGGCACCACCAGCCTCGTGCGCTGGCCGGCCGGCGTGCGGGTCGACCACGCGCTGGAGCCCCGCCAGGTCGTCAGCACCTCCTTCGACCCGATGCTCGGCAAGGTGGTGGTGCACGGACCGGACCGCGAGTCCGCGCGCCGCGCCCTGGTCGCGGCCCTCGACGACACCGCGATCCTGGGGCTCACGACCAACACCGGTTTCCTGCGGGCCCTGGCCGCGAGCGAGGAGTTCCGCGACGCCGCCATCGACACCGCGTGGCTCGACTCCGTCGACCTCGCGACCGAGCTCCCCGCACCCGACCCTGACCTGCCGCGCCTGCTGGTCGCCTGGACCTCGGCGATGATCACCGCGTCGGACGCCGCCACGGGGCGGGGCCACCCGTTCCAGGCGGACGGGTTCCGCCTGGGCGCCGCTCCCGCCCCGACCATCGTCGAGCTGGACCGGGAGGTCGTCGTCGACCGCGCGGCCGGCACCGTCGACGGCGTCCCCGTGACCGAGGTCTCCGCCGCCGACCACGTGCTCGAGCTGGTCGTGGGCGGCCGCAGGGTCCGGGCCATCGTCAACGTGCAGCGCGACGTGCTCGAGGCCGCCTGGCGGGGACACCGGTTCGTCTTCGCCCGTCCCGACCGGCTCGATGGTGCCGAGGCGCTGGCCGACGGCACCCTCACCGCGCCGATGCCCGGCACGGTCCTCGCCGTGCACGTCGAGGCCGGGGCGCGGGTGGCGGTCGGCGACCCGCTCGGCACCCTGGAGGCCATGAAGATGGAGCTCGCGCTGACGGCGCCCTTCAACGGGACCGTCACCGAGGTCGGCGTCGCCGCCGGGCAGCAGGTCGCGCTCGGCGCGACCCTCTTCGTGGTGGAGGAGGACCAATGAGCGTCACGATCTACGAGGTCGGTCCCCGCGACGGCCTCCAGAACGAGGCCACCCTGGTGCCTACGCAGGTCAAGGCGGAGTTCGTGCGCCGGCTGCTCGCGGCCGGGCTGCCGATCGTGGAGGCGACCAGCTTCGTGCACCCGCGCTGGGTGCCGCAGCTCGCCGACGCCTCCGAGCTGATGACCGCGCTGGGCGAGGAGGGGCGGAGCCTGCCGGTCCTGGTGCCCAACGAGCGGGGCCTCGACCGGGCGCTCGAGCTGGGGCTGCGCCACGTCGCGATCTTCGGCAGCGCCACCGAGACCTTCGCCCGCAAGAACCTCAACCGCGGGCTCGACGAGCAGTTCGCCATGTTCGCCCCCACGGTGGACCGGGCGCTGGCCGCCGGGCTCGACGTCCGCGCGTACGTCTCGATGTGCTTCGGTGACCCCTGGGAGGGCGCCGTGCCGATCGACCAGGTCGTCTCCGTGGGCGCCCGGCTGCTCGACCTGGGCGCGCGTGAGCTCAGCCTCGGCGACACCATCGGCGTCGGCACCGCCCAGCACGTCAAGGACCTCGTCGCCGCCTTCGCAGCGGCCGGTGTGGGCACCGAACGGCTCGCCATGCACTTCCACGACACCTACGGCCAGGCCCTCGCCAACGCCTACTCGGCGCTGCAGGAGGGGATCACCACCTTCGACGCCAGCGCCGGGGGCCTCGGCGGCTGCCCGTACGCCGAGAGCGCCACCGGCAACCTGGCCACCGAGGACCTGGTGTGGATGCTCACCGGCCTCGGCATCGAGCACGGCGTCGACCTCGAGGCACTGGTCGCGACGAGCGTCTGGATGGCCGAGCAGCTCGGGCGGGAGAGCCCGTCGGCGGTCGTGCGTGCCCTCGGGGGTCGTGCGGCACAATCTGGCGCATGACTCGTCGGATCTACCTGCACATCGGTGCGCCCAAGACGGGCACGACGTACCTGCAGGACCGGCTGATGCTCAACACGACGAGCCTGGCCGCCCACGACGTCCACCTGCCGACCTCCTCGCCCCTGGTGAGCCCGGCGCTCTTCCACTTCCGCGCCGCCCTGGACGTGCTCGGCCAGGACTGGGGTGGCGCTCCCGGTCACGCCACCGGCTCCTGGGACACCCTGGTCAAGCGGGTCCGCCGCCTCGACGGCACCGTGCTGGTCAGCCACGAGATCTTCGCGCCCGCCCGGCCCGAGCGGATCGAGCAGGTGATGCGCGACCTGGCGGGACCCGGAGCCGAGGTGCACGTGGTCTACTCGGCGCGTGACCTCGGGCGTCAGCTCCCCGCCGCCTGGCAGGAGAGCATCAAGCAGGGCCGCAAGTGGACCTTCCGCCGCTTCCTGACCCGCGTCGAGCGCGGCTCCACCTGGTTCTTCCACGCCTTCGACCTGCCCAACGTGCTCACCAAGTGGAGCGTCGGGCTGCCGCCCGAGCGCGTGCATCTGGTGACGGTGCCGCGGAGCGCTGCCGTCCGCGCCGACAGGGACCTGCTCTGGCGGAGGATGTGCGAGGCGTTCGCGATCGACCCGGACTGGGCTCCCCGTGACAGCCCCCGCGCCAACAGGTCGTTGGGAGCCGCCGAGACCGAGGTGATCCGTCAGCTCAACCGGCGGATGGACCGGGAGGCCCGGCGGGAGGCCCGCTTCGACGAGCTGATCCGTCAGATGCTCGCCCAGGAGAACCTCGTCAACCGCGACAGCATCCCCGTCCGGCTGCCGCCGGGGCGGTGGGACTGGGCCGAGGAGCAGGCCGGGTCGTGGATCGAGTGGGTCAAGGCCAGCGGCGTGCAGGTCGTCGGCGACCTCGACGACCTCCGACCGGTGCGCCCGGACGCCGACGCCGAGTGGCAGCACCCCGGCCGGGTCCGCAACAAGCTCAAGCTCAACGCCGCCGTCGACGCGCTCGCCGCGATGACGTTGGAGGCGGCCCGTCGCGACGACCCCGACCGTACGCCGCTCGCCCGGCTGCGCTTGGGCGCCGAGCGGTGGCGGCAGCGCCGATGAGGCGCGGGTGAGCGACACCGTGGCGCGCGCCGACGAGCGCCGGGCGTGGGGCTGGGTCGCGCACCTGCGCTCCGGGGGTACGACGCCCTGGGCGGCCTGGTCAGGAGGGGCCGGCCGGGCCGGCGGGGCCGACCTGTCGGGGCCCGCCGAGCGCGACGGCCGCTACCTGCCCGGTGCCCAGCAGCTCGAGCTGCTGCGGAGGCTCAACCTGGAGTCCGCACCGGCCCCGCTGCCCGCCGACCTGGTCGACCGTGTCCTGCGGGCCAGCGCGCCCGGCCGGGGCCGCCCCGACCTGGAGCTGGTGGGGGCCGCGAGTCCGTCGCCGTTCGGTCCCCGGCCGGTCGATCCCGTGGAACTTCCCGACGACGAGCTGGTGCGGGTCGCCACCGCCCTGCTCGCCGACGACGTCGTCGCCGCCGGGCCGCCGGCGGCGGTCGAGCCGCCGCTCACCCGGCCCTGGCGGCGGCACTACCGCCTGGTCGGCGACCCCCTGCTCGCCGACCCGCTCCGCGCCCAGTTCGTCGCCCGCGGCCGCCCCCCGGGCGGGGCCCGGCCCCGGATCCTGGTGCTCGGCGCTCCCGCCGACCGGATGCTCGCCGACGCCTTCACCGCCCGGGCCCTCGACACCGGCGGACCCTCCTGGCCCGAGTGGCTCGCGATCCTCGCCGACCGCGACCACCTCGCGCCGCGCGTCGACCTGGCCGCCGTGGCCCGGGCGTGGGCGCGCCGGGCCTCCCCCGCCCAGGTGACCCTGGTGCTCGATCCGGCCCAGGTCGGCCGCCTGGTCGGCGTACGCCGGCGGCTGGTCATCCCCGCTCGCCTCCCGGCCGAGGCCGTCGACCTCGCGCGCCGGGTGGCGGCCGTGCTGGGCCTGCTCGTCACCCCCGAGGCGCGCGCCGCTCTGCTGGGCGGGACCCTCGCCCCGTGGCTCGCCGCCGCGGGCGGCTCAGGGGGCGGGAGGCTGGCCGTGCCCGAGGAGCACCACGACTGGCTGACCGAGCGCGCCGGGCGGATGCGCGACCAGCTCCGCCTTGCTGGCTACCCTGTCGTGGGCGGCCCTCCCCGCGGCGACGCGTTGTCGGGGGTGCTGCCCGAGCTCGCACCCGGCGGCGTGGTCCACGTCGCCGACGACGGAGTCCTGCGGCTGGCGATTACGCTCCTGCTGCGGACTCCACGACCCGGTCCGGAGGCGCGCGTGTGACCCCCGCCCGGCCCCCCGACGGCCCGCGTCGCGTGCTGCTGCACGTGGGAACCCCCAAGACGGGCACGTCATACCTCCAGGACGTGCTCTTCCGCAACCGCGAGCTGTTGGCCGAGCACGGGCTGTGCTACCCCACCGACCGGTTCGACGGGCACTTCCTGGCCGCGCTGGACCTGATGCGGCTGCCCTGGGGCGGCTTGGAGACCGAGGCGATCGGGGCCTGGGACCGGCTCGCCGGGCAGGTGCGCGGGTGCCGCGGCACCGCGATCGTCAGCCACGAGATCCTGGCCACCGCGTCCCGCTCCCAGGTCGGTCGGGCGCTGGAGTCGCTGGGCGACGACGGCACCGAGGTCCACCTGATCCTCTCGGTCCGCGACCTGGTCCGCCAGATCCCCGCCGAGTGGCAGGAGAACCTCAAGCACCGCAGCACGTTGAGCTATGCCCGCTTCCTCGAGCGCATCCAGGACCCCGAGCGCTCGACCCGGATCGGCACCTGGTTCTGGGGGGTGCAGGAGATCCCCGACATCCTCGACCGCTGGGGCCACGACCTGCCCCCGGAGCGCGTCCACCTGGTCACCGTCCCGCCGCCGGGGGCTCCGGCGGGGCTGCTGTGGGAGCGCTTCTGCCGCGCCTTCGGCCTCGACGGGATCGACCTTGACCTGACCGCGGAGCGGGCCAATCCGTCCCTCGGCGTCCCCGAGACCGCCCTGGTGCGGCGCATCAACCGGGCGGCCAACCGGGTGCTCGACCCGCGGGACTACCGGCCCCTGGTGCGCGAGCTGCTGGCCCACGAGACCCTGTCGCGGCGCACGTCGTCGCCGCGGCTTCGGCTGCCCCCCGAGGTGCACCCGTGGGCCGTGGAGCTGGAGCGGTCGTGGGTCGCGGAGGTCGAGCGGCGCGGGTACGACGTCGTCGGCGACGTCGCCGACCTGGTGGGCGCTCCGCCGGACGGCGCCTACGCCGACCCGGACGCCCCCTCCGAGCGGGCGGTCGCCGGGGCGGCCGTCGACGCCATCAAGGCGCTGCTGTTGGAGAACGCCCGGCTGCGCGGCGAGGAGGCCCGGCTGGCAGGCGAGCTGCACGAGACGCGGGCGTCCCTGGAGCGGGCCTACCTCCGACCGTCGTACCTGCTGCGCGAGCGAGTGGTCCGCCGGCTCGAGTCCGGCGGCCTCGGGCGCGGTGCGATGGCTGTCTACCGCCGGGCGCGCGGACGCAGCTCGCGGTCGGCGTAGCGGCCGATCCGCCAGGTCGAGTAGCCGTCGGCGCTCGCGCCGACGATGCCGCCGACCACGGGCACCCGGCGGCCCACGACCACCGCCATCCGCTTGCCGGCGACCTTGGTGATGAGCTCGGTGGCCACCTGACCGGAGATCACGGTGTCGAGGCCGGGGTCGTGGGTGGGCGCCGTCGCGAGCGCCATCGGCGGGGCCGGCAGCCGCTTCTTCCTGACCAGGTCGGTGACGGTCTCCTCGCCCAGGAGGGTCGCGAGCACCGCATTGCGCACCCGCGGGTCCTCGAGGTCGTAGCCGCGCAGGTGCGCGATGCCGGCGATCATCCGGCACTGGATCAGCGCCAGCCCGGTGATGTTGGTCGGGATGGTGACGGCCGCGGTGACCAGGCCACCGATGTTGGTGACGAAGCCCTGGGCGCCAGCGAGCCGGACGTGGAACTCGATGACCTCGTGCACGGCCTTCTCCGGGTCACCGCCCTGCTCCTTGAGCTGCTTCTCGGCGGCCTGCACCGCACCGCTGAGCGGCCCGACGCCGTGGATGGCGCGGGACAGCGCCTCGCGCACGAAGGCGGTGGTCAGCCCCGGCGCCAGCCCGGAGAGCTTCGGGACCAGCGCCATGCCCACCGTGTTCTTGACTCCCATGGCCCCGATCCTACGGAGGCCGTGTTCGCTGCCCGCCGGATACCGTCACCGCATGCCGACCGAGCCGCCTTCCTCTCCCTGGGACTTCGGCGACGCGGCCCACTGGCCGGCCGACGACGACCTGGTGGCGATGGGGGGCGACCTGGCGCCGGGCACGCTGCTGGCGGCGTACCGCCGTGGCCTCTTCCCGATGCCGTCCGGCAGCGGGCGCCGGGACCCGCCGGCCTGGTTCAGCCCGGTCGACCGCGGCGTGCTGCCCCTGGACGGGCTGGCGGTCTCGCGGTCGCTGCGCCGGTCGGCACGCTCGTTCGAGGTCCGGGTCGACACCGCCTTCACCCAGGTCGTCGAGGCGTGCGGCGACCCGCGCCGGCCGGGCGGCTGGATCTCACCCGACATCGTCGCGGCCTATACCCGCCTCCACGACCTGGGCTGGGCGCACTCGGTGGAGACCTGGCGCGACGGCCGGCTGGTCGGGGGACTGTACGGCGTGGCGGTCGGCGGACTCTTCGCCGGCGAGTCGATGTTCCACCACGCCCGCGACGCCTCGAAGGTGGCGCTCGTGGCGCTGGTGGAGCGGCTGTCCGACGAGCACGCCGCCGACCGGCTGGTCGACGTGCAGTGGCAGACCCCGCACCTGGCGAGCCTGGGTGTCGTCGAGGTCCCGCGCGCCGACTACCTCGCCCGGCTCCCCGCGGCCCTGACGCTGCCGCCGGTCGACTGGTCGTGACCGCCCAGGGCAGGCCGCTACTTCAGCAGGCGTGACATCCGCCGGTCGGCGAGCGGTTTGCCGCCGGTCTGGCAGGTGGGGCAGTACTGCAGGCTCGAGTCGGCGAAGCTGACCTCGCGGACGGTGTCGCCGCACACCGGGCACGTCTCGCCGGTGCGCCCGTGGACGGCCAGGTGGGACTTCTTCTCTCTCTTGAGCTCGCTGGCGGCCAGCCCGCGGGACCGGTCGACGGCATCACCGAGCACGTCGCGGATCGCGGCGTACAGCGTGATCAGCTCACCGTCGCTGAGGGCGTTGGCCGGCTTGAACGGCGACATCCGCGCGGCGTGCAGGAGCTCATCGGAGTAGGCGTTGCCGATGCCGGCAACGGTGCCCTGGTGGCGCAGCACGCCCTTGATCTGGGCGCGGCCCGCATCGGCCAGGATCTGCCCGAGCACCTCGATGGTGAACGCCTCGTCGAGAGGGTCGGGACCCAGGCGGGCGATGCCCGGCACGTCCTGCGGGTCGCGGACGACGTAGATCGCCAGCGACTTCTTGGTGCCGGCCTCGGTGATGTCGAGGCCGTTGGTACGGCCCTGGTCGTCCTCGTCGAGGAGCACCCTGGCCGCCAGCGGCGACTTGCTGTTGGGACGCGCGGGCAGGGCGGGCACCTCGTCGCGCCAGCGGATCCAGCCGGCCCTGGCCAGGTGGACCACCAGGTGCAGCCCGGAGGTGGCGACGTCGAGGAACTTGCCGTGCCGGGTGACGTCCTCCACGAGCGTGCCGTGCAGTGCCGAGAGCGGCGGGTCGAAGGTCTTGAGCGCACTGAAGGCAGCCAGGTCGACGCGGGTGATCGCGCGGTCGGTCAGCCGGCCCTTGAGATCCAGGGCCAGCGCCTCCACCTCGGGCAGCTCGGGCACCCGCCCAGCGTAGGACGTCGTCCTGCCCGGCAACAGGACCTGGCGACAGGACACAGCGTGGCGCTCGACCCTTCCCTGGCGTGGAGGCGCGGAGCAGACTGGAGTCATGTCCCCGCCCCGGAAGGGCCCCGCGTCGTCGATCTTCGTCGACGCGCGCGGCGAGGGCCGGGCGCTGCGGGTCACCTGGCACCTCGAGGGCCCGCGCGAGCACAACCCGGACGGAGAGGGCTTGGTGGTGCTCTCGCTGTGGCGCGACAACGTCTGTGCGGGTTCGTTCCGGCTGGCGGCGAGCGAGGTCCCGGCGCTGGTCGAGACGCTCACCCGTGGCCTGAGCGCCCAGTACGACGACCTGCGCACCGACACCACCACGGTGCCGGTCGCCCCAGCGCTCCTCCCCAGGTCAGGGGCGCTCGGCGACACCGGCTGACCCCGCCGGGGGCTCGTCCGTGGAGCGTCCTCGCGAAGGTCAAGCCCGGGGCGTTCGTGTGACGCCGCCGACCCCGGCCGGTTAGGCTGCGCGTCCTTGCAGCTCTCCTCGGAGGAAGCCCCCCCCATGAAGCCCTCCCGCCCACGCCGCACGCCGGCGACCGTCACGGCCACCCCGCTGGTCGTCGGCCTGCTGCTGGCCGCGCTGCCGGTGACGCTGGTCGGCCCGGCCGCCCACGCGGCGTACGCGCGCCTCTACGAGCCGCGCCTGACCCCGATGGTCGGGGTGCCGTTCACGCTCCGGGGCATCATCACCAGCGACGTCGACCGGCCCATCAAGCTCCAGGTCGTCGGGGCCGGCGGCACGACGAAGACCATCGCGCGCTCCAGGGCCACCCGGCGGGGGACGTTCACCTTCCGTGGCGTCGTGCTCACCCGCTCGGCGACCCTGGTCGCCACCGCGCCGCGGTTCCGCGGCACCCTCCTCCACGCGAAGCCCAAGGTCTCGACGGCGCCCGTGCTCGTCGAGACGGTGCGGCAGTCCGGCAGCCTGGTCGCGCTCCCGCCGATCGTGCAGCAGGGCGCGTCGCCCGAGGCGCCGAGCAACGCCGCCCAGGTGGTCGCGAGCTTCCAGCCGGCGCGACCCGGCCGGCGCGTGCAGCTCCAGCAGAAGGTGCGGAGCACCTGGCGCACCGTCGAGCGTGCGAGGCAGGACGGCGCCGGTTTCGTGGCCTTCCCGGTCCGTCCCGGCAAGACCTTCCGCGCGGTCACCCGCCCCGCCGGCACGATCCCCGCGGTGACCACCTCCGCCGTGACCAGCCGCGCCTGGAAGCCGGCCTTCGAGGACACCTTCGCCGGCCGCTCGCTCGACGCCGGTGTCTGGGGCGACCGCCCCAACGACGGCACCGAGGTGCTGGGCAAGCGCACGTGCGCCCGCGCGGACTCCTCGGCACGCTCGGTCGCCGGGGGCACCCTCCGCCTCGGGATCGGCCTCGACCCCACCCGTGCCGGCGAGACCTGCCACTACTCCTCCGCGAGGTACGGCGAGGGCACCGGCCCCTACCTCGTCAACACCCAGGTCGACAGCCGTCGGGGCTACCACTTCACCCACGGCTTCGCGGCCGCGCGGATCAGGTGGCACCAGCCCCAGGGGATGCACGGCGGCTTCTGGCTCCAGCCACTCGGCGGCACCACCGCGGGCCGCCCGGACCTCGGTGCCGAGGTCGACGTCGTGGAGTTCTTCGGGCAGGACACGCTCAAGGGCGGGGTGGGGTCGTTCATCCACTACCCCGACGTGAACGGCGACAACGTGCCGCTCGCAGCCGACCCCGCGCGCACCGCGACCCTGAAGCCGCGCGGCGACCAGTGGTGGTCGACGTACCACGTGTTCTCCGTGGAGTGGACCGCCTCGAAGTACGTCTTCCGCGTCGACGGCCGCGAGTTCTGGCGCGAGACCCGGGCGGTCTCACAGGTCGGCCAGTACCTCCTGCTCAGCATGCTCACCTCGGACTACGAGCTGAAGGACCTCGACCCGGCCGAGCGTTCGGCGACCGCGAGCGTCGACTGGATCCGGGTCTGGCAGAGCTGACCCCGAGTCGAGTGCTCAGGTGGTCGCTGCGCCCGCCTGAGCCAGCACTCGACCCGCCGTCGATCGTCTAAGGAATCGGCAAGACAGCCGGATACGGTCCTCGTATGGACCCGATCCGCAACCCCTACGCCCCGGGTGCGGGGCAGCGGCCGCCCGAGCTCGCCGGCCGCGACGAGCAGCTGGCCGCCTTCGAGGTGGTCCTGCAACGGGTGGCCAAGGGGCGCCCCGAGCGGTCGTTGATCCTCACCGGGTTGCGCGGGGTCGGCAAGACCGTGCTCCTCAACGCGCTGCGCTCCTCCGCCGTCCGCCGAGGCTGGGGCACCGGCAAGCTCGAGGCGCGGCCCGACCAGGGGCTGCGCCGCCCGCTCTCCTCGGCACTGCACCAGGCGGTCCGCGAGCTCGGTCATCCGCAGCCCGACGACACCGACCAGGTGCTGGGGGTGATCCGCTCGTTCGCCCAGCGGGAGGCGGCGACCGGGGCCCGCCTGCGCGACCAGTGGAACCCCGGCATCGACGCCCCCGCGGTCCGTGGTCGCGCCGACTCCGGCGACGTCGAGATCGACCTGGTCGAGCTGCTCACCGATGTCGGGGGGCTGGCGGCCGACGTCGGCAAGGGGGTGGCGGTCTTCCTCGACGAGATGCAGGACCTCGGCTCCGACGACGTCTCGGCGCTCTGCGCCGCGTGCCACGAGATCAGCCAGTCGGGGCTCCCGGTGATCGTGGTGGGCGCCGGCCTGCCGCACCTGCCGGCCGTGCTGTCGGCGAGCAAGTCCTACTCCGAGCGGCTCTTCGGCTACCAGCGCATCGACCGGTTGCCCCGAGAAGCGGCCGACCGGGCGCTGGCGGCGCCGGCCGCCGAGGAGGGTGCGTCGTTCACCGACGAGGCGCTCGCCGCGATGTACGACGCGACCGGCGGCTACCCGTACTTCATCCAGGCCTACGGCAAGGCGGTCTGGGACCGGGCCACGATCTCACCGATCGGCGCCGACGACGTCGGCGTGGCGACCCCGGAGGCCGACGCCGAGCTCGCGGTGGGGTTCTTCGGCAGCCGTTACGAGCGGGCGACCCCTGGGGAGCGTGACTACCTGCGGGCGATGGCCGACGTGGCCTCCGCCGACGGCCAGGACCGCGACGCGGTCCCGACCGCCGACGTGGCCGCCTCGCTCGGCAAGAAACCGCAGTCGCTCTCGCCGGCACGCGACTCGCTGCTCAAGAAGGGCCTCATCTACTCCGCCGAGCGGGGCCGGATCGCCTTCACCGTCCCTCACTTCGGGCGCTACCTGCGCGAGCACGCCTGAGCGCGGGACCACTCTTGCTGGCCGTCTTGGGTGCGGTGACCACCATGGCGCGGTGACCGGCACGCTCCCGCTCGACCAGCACGCCGCCGACGACCCGTTCCTGCGCTGGCACCTCGGAGCCGACCCCGCCGCCCGCACCTGGCGGGCCGGTGGGGCGGTCGCGGTCGGCGACCCCGCGGGGCGATGCGCTCGGCCTCGTCGCGCTCGGATTGCCCGGCTCGCTCGCCGCAGCGGTGGCGGCTGCCGCGGCGGACCTGCGGGCCGAGGGCATCGGGGAGGTCCGGCTGAGCCTGCCTCCCGGTGTCGAGGCCCCGGCGGTGATGCGGATCGGGGAGGTCAACGCCTGGGAGTGGATGTGGGCCGACTCGCTCGCCCTCGCGCCGCCGGCGACGGTGGGCTGGCTCGAGGACTCCGACGGCGAGATCGCGGACCTGCTGGCCCACAGTCCGCGCGCCCACGCCCGCCCCGCCGACGAGGGTGTGCGCGGCTGGGCCGGCGTACGCCACGACGGGCTGCTGGTGGCCGCGGGCGCGCTCTGCTCGGCCCCGTCGGGAACGCCGCACCTGCGCGGGATCGTGACCCATCCGGAGCGACGCGGTGCCGGTCTCGGCGCGGCTGTGACGGCCTACCTCACGGCGGCCGGGCTGCGCGACGGGCCGGTGGTGACGCTGGGGATGTACTCCGACAACGACGTGGCCCGCCGGCTCTACCACCGCCTGGGGTACACCAGCTCGCACCGCTGGGTCTCGTCGCGGGCCACGCTGTAGTCGCAGGCGGCGGTGGCGTGGGCGGTGGCGGCGGCTGGCGCAGCCGTCAGGCGAGGGAGAGGAAGAGCTTCTCCATCTTCGCCACGTCGACGCTGTCGAGGTCGTCGCCGGCGACCAGGCACTGTCGGAGGCCGGAGGCGATGATCGCGAAGCCGGCCCGGTCGAGCGCCTTGGACACCGCGGCCAGCTGGGTGACGACGTCCTCGCACTCCCGGCCCTCCTCCAGCATCCGGAGCACCGCGCCGAGCTGGCCCTGCGCGCGCTTGATGCGGTTGATCACGGGCGTCATCGTCGTAGGGTCGAGCTCCACCTCAGGCTCCCGCGGGGGCGGTGTCGGTGGCCAGGGCTGCGGTCAGGGAGTCGAGCGCCGCGACCAGGCGCTGCCGAGCCTCGGCGGCGACCTCGGCGAACGCCTGGCCGGCCATCTCGGTCATCGCGGCCGGGTCGAAGGCCTCGACCACGGTCGACTCCGCGTCGACCGCGCGGACCACCACGTTGCAGGGCAGCATCGTCGCGATCGACGGGTCGATGGTCAGGGCCTGGTGGGCCAGCGGCGGGCGGCAGGCGCCCAGGATCACCTGCGGAGCCACCTCGACGCCGAGCTTGTCGAGCAGGGTGGCGCGCAGGTCGATCTCGGTCAGGATGCCGAAGCCTTGTTCGGCCAACGCGTCGCGCACGGCGCTCACCGTGTCGTCGTAGGTTTGTGGCAGGGTCGTGGTGATCGTGTAGCCCATCGGGTGCTCCTCCGGTTCGGTGGTGGTGCCTCTCGAGCATATACCCCCTGGGGTATGCCGCGAACGATGTCGCGCGGCTGTGACTCAACACCGCCGCGGCACCCGCCGACCCGCCGACCCGCTGACCGCCTCACCGAGAGAGCGAGACGACCGTGACCACCGAGCTCGACGTGACCCTGCCCGACGGGCGGACCGTGCACGCCTACGACACTGGCGGGACCGGCCTCCCGGTGCTCTGGCAGCACGGCACGCCCAACATCGGCGCCCCGCCGGTGCCGCTCCTCGCGGCCGCCGAGCGGCTGGGGCTGCGCTGGGTGGGTCACGACCGGCCAGGCTACGGCGGCTCGACGCCGCTGCGGGGCCGTGCCGTCGGCTCCACCGCCTTCGACGTGGCGGCGGTGGCCGACGCCCTCGGGCTGGACCGGTTCGCGCTGATGGGCCACTCCGGCGGCGGCGCGCACGCGGTCGCCTGTGGAGCCCTGCTGCCGGACCGGGTGCTGGCCGTGGTCGACGTGTCCGGCCCCGCGCCGTACCCCGCCGCCGGTCTGGACTGGTTCGCCGGGATGGGGCCGGCCGGGGCGGGGTCGTTGCGGGCGGCCCTCGGGGGGCGCACGGTCAAGGAGGAGTTCGAGGCCACCGTCGAGGAGATGCCGGACTTCACCGCCGGCGACGAGGAGGCGCTTGCGGGGGAGTGGTCGTGGTTCCTCGACGTGGTGCGCCCCGCACTGACGGGCGGCCCCGCCGCCCTCATCGACGACGACCTCGCCCTGGTCGCGCCGTGGGGCGCCGACCCGGCCGCCGTCGCTGCGCCGACGTTGGTAGTGCACGGCGCCGACGACCGGGTGATCCCGGCGGCCCACGGCGAGTGGATGGCGTCGCAGATCCCGCGCGCCGACCTGTGGGTCGTCCCCAGCCACGGACACATCTCCGTCCTCGGGCACGGCGTGGCCGCCCTGGAGTGGCTGGCCGACGTCACCCGCTGATCGGTCGGTCCACCGGTGAGACCTGGAGGGCGACCCGCGCCGGTGCGTCCTCGTCGTCGCCCCACACGGTCACGGCGACCCGTCCGGGGGCGGTGCCCATGGTGTCGTACTCGCGGCTGTAGACGTCGCGCACCGACAGCAGTCCCTCGGTCTCGATCTCGAAGCGGTCCAGCTCCACGAGTCCGCTGGTGTCGGGGGCCGGTGCCAGCGTCAGCTCGACCGGGGTCCCGGCGGCGACAGCGACGGCGAGGCAGTCATCGGTCGCCGTGCACGCCCGCCCGCCGAACGTGCGCGGGGGTGTGAACTCCTCGCGTCCGACGACCAGGAGCACGGAGCTGGGCGGCGAGATCGTCAGGGTCACCAGGCCATCATCGCGGCCAGTGCGGCGGTGCCCCGGTGACACCCGGTGCGGGCTCGATTGTGAACGTGTGAGCGTTGGGTTGGCGCAGCCACCCGGTGGAGGGGCATACTTGAGGCAATGACTACGTCAAGCGGGCCCAAGCGGCGGCACCTCGCCAGCAGTCCTTTCAAGCCCGATCCCGAGCCCGCCATCGAGGAGTTCGCGATGGGTGACCTGGTTTCCCACGACCTCTACGGCATGGGCCGCGTGGTGATCGTCGAGGCCAGCGCGGTGTCAGTGGACTTCCGCGACAAGACGGTCCGCATCACCAGCCCCTTCCCCAAGCTGCACCCGCTCTGACCCGCGATCCCATCGTCGGGATCTGAGCTCGGGCGGACGCCACCGCCGGGATGGTCCACCGCCGGGATAGTCCACTACGTTCCGCAGGCTCAGAGCACCGAGAAGCCTGCCGTTTGCTGTGGACTATCTCGCGACGGGGGCCCACCGAGGCGACGGGGCCACCAGAAGCGGTCACCCATCCGGACCGCGATCGCCGGCACCAGCACGGTCCGCACAAGCAGGGTGTCGAGCAGCACGCCGACGCAGATGATCACGCCGAGCTGGGCGAGCACGACCAGCGGCAGCACGCCGAGTACGGCGAACACGGCGGCCAGCAGGATGCCCGCGCTGGTGATGACCCCGCCGGTGGCGGTCAGCGCCCGCAGCATGCCGAGCCGGGTCCCGTGCGCGGGTGACTCCTCCGCCGCCCGAGTGACCAGGAAGATGTTGTAGTCGACGCCCAGGGCGACCAGGAACAGGAACGCCAGCAAGGGCACGCCGACGTCGAGCCGGTCGAAGCCGAAGACCCTGGTGAAGAGCAGCCACGAGGCCCCGAGACTGGCGAAGTACGTCCCGATCACGCTCGCGACCAGGATCACCGGCGCCACCACCGAGCGCAGCAGCAGCACCAGCGCGACCACGACCAGCACCAAGATCACCGGGATGATCACCAGTCGGTCGCGGCTGGACCCGTCCGCCCCGTCCATCTGGGCGGCCTCGGTCCCGCCGACGTAGGTCTCGTCGAGATCTGCGACGGCCTGCCGGATCCCGTCGACGGTGTCCTGCGCCGCGGCGCTGCCCGGCTCCGCGGCGAGTACGACGTCGAGCTGGGCCAGTCCCACGACCTGCGGGCCCGGGCGGGTCGAGGAGACCCCGTCGACGCTCTCGACGACTGAGGTGACCTGCGCGGGGTCGGCCCGGGTGACCACCACGGTCGGATCGGAGAAGCCGGCCGGGAACGACTCGGCCAGCCGCTCCCCGGCCGTGATCGCCTCGGGCTCGTCGAGGAACTGGTCAGCCTGGCTCAGCCCGGTCCTGATCTGGGTGACGCCGGCGGCGAGCAGGCCCAGGACCACGACGCACAAGACGATGGCGGCGGTCGGGCGCCGGCCGACGAGGTCGCCGACCCTGCGCCAGAGGCCGCGTGAGTCGACCAGCGTCGGCTGCCCGACCCGCGGGACGAGCGGCCAGAACACCCAGCGACCGCAGACCACCAGCGCGCAGGGGAGCACGACGAGGACCGCCGTGGCGGCGACGACCACGCCGACCGCGCAGGCCAGCCCGAGGCCGCGCGTGGTCGGGAACACCGACAGCAGCAGGGTCAGCAGGCCCACGACGACGGTGGTCGAGCTCGACAGCACAGCCTCGGCGGTGGCCGAGAGAGCGCGCCGTATCGCGTCGTACCGGTCCTGGTGGAGCTTCAGCTCGTCGCGGTAGCGGGAGATCAGCAGGAGGGCGTAGTCGGTGCCGGCGCCGAAGACCAGCACGGAGAGGATGCCGACCGTCGACTCGTCCCAGGGGACGTCGACCAGCGCGAGCGTGTGGGTGGCCAGGGCGGCGGCCACCTGGTCGGCGGTGCCGACGACCGCGAGCGGCACGATCCACAGGATCGGGCTGCGGTAGGTGAGCAGCAGCAGCAGGGCGACCACTCCCGCGGTCGTGAGCAGCAACGTCCCGTCGGCGCCGTCGAAGACCGCCGACAGGTCCGCCTCGATCGCCGCCGGTCCGGTGACCTGGGCGGTCACGCCGTCGGGCAGGTCGTCGCGGAGCTGGGCTCGCAGCTCCGCCACGGCGTCGGCGACGCCTGCCGCACCGCTGTCGGGGATGCTCACGGCGCCGATCGCGGCCGTGCCGTCCTCGCTGCGGGTCAGCTCGGCCGGTGCGCCGCCGCCTCCGGCCGCCTGGGCGAACGTCGCCTGGAGGCTGGTCAGGGTCGCTTCGTCAAGCCCCTGGTCGTCGGTGAAGAGGACCACCGCCACGGAGTCGTCGCCCTGGGGCAGCTGGGCCTGGAGCTCGGTGACCCGGGTGCTGTCGGCACCGGCGGGCAGCGGATCCGTCGGCTGCGGGGTCAAGGTGGCCTCGCCGAGCAGGACGAGGACGGCCCCCGCCAGTGCAAGGGCCACCGCGAGCAGCGCCCAGCTGCGGCGCGGTCTGAGCAGGTTTGTCGCGAGGTACTTCATGGGCGGGCGTTCTCCCGTAGAGTGGGGTTATTCAGGGACTAACTCACCAGGTTGCTAAGTTGATGAATGATTCTAGGGGTACCGACGCCGTGGCGTCCACCGGGGCGCCGCGCGGCGCCCTGGAGACCCCGACGCTGCTCGCGCTGCGTGAGCTGCTGTCCGTGAGCGCCCACGTGTCCCCCGCCATCGCCCGTCGGCTTAGCCTCAGCCACACCGAGCTCGACGCGCTCGAGCTGCTCACCGAGGCGTCGGTAGGTCCCGCCGAGCTGGCCCGCCACCTCGGCGTCACCTCCGCGGCCTCGTCGGGCATCGTCGACCGGCTCGAGTCGCGCGGCCACGTCGTACGCCGCCCGCACGTCTCGGACGGGCGGCGCACCCAGGTGGAGATCACGTCGTCGGGGCGGGCCGAGGTCATGACGCAGCTGGCGCCCATGTTCGCGGCGCTGCAGCAGCTCGACCAGCGGTTGACCCCGGCGGAATCGGCCACGGTCGAGGGCTACCTGCGTGCTGCGACCGAGGCGCTCAGGCGCGTGCTCTGAGCGCGTGCGGACTCGCGGACCGGTCTTCAGGCGCGGCACCCTCCGCGTCTGTCAGGCTCGTGCCATGAGGCCTCAGGTCGTCGCCCATCGCGGCGCGAGCCACAACACCGCCGAGCACACGCTGGGGGCCTATCTCGAGGCGCTCACCGTCGGTGCCGAGGCGCTCGAGTGCGACGTCCGGCTCACCGCCGACGCTCACCTGGTCTGCGTGCACGACCGCGACCTGCGGCGCACGGCCTCCCAGCGGGGCCTCGTCTCTACGATGGAGCTCGCCGACCTGGACCAGCTCGACTTCGCGTCGTGGAAGAACCCCTGGGCCGAGCTCGACGACGAGGCTCCCGACCTGGACCTCGACCACCGCCGGGTGCTCACCCTGCGGCGGCTGCTGGAGGTCGTCGCGACCTACGAGCGCCCCGTGGAGCTGGCCATCGAGACCAAGCACCCGACGCGGTACGCCGGGTTGGTCGAACGCAAGCTGGCCGAGATGCTCGCGGAGTTCGGGTGGACGGGCGCCGATGCCCCGGTGCGGGTGATGAGCTTCAGCTACACGGCCCTCCAGCGGATGCGCCGGCTCACCCCCGGCCTGCCGCTGGTGATGCTGATCGAGAAGAAGCACCACTGGCCGGTGCTGCAGCCGATGATCGGCGACGACTGGATCCTCGGTCCCGGCATCGAGCTGCTTCGCGACCACCCGCGGTTCGCCTCCCGCCTCGTCGACACCGGGCGCGACCTGCACGTGTGGACCGTCAACACCGCCAAGGACCTGCAGACGTGCCTCGACCTCGGCGTCAAGGCGGTCATCACCGACCGTCCGGGCTACATCCTGGAGACGCTCCACGCCTGAGGGACGGGTAGGTTTCCCTCCCATGGGCAAGCGATCACGCAGCAAGACCCGCGACCACGGGACCACCGCCGCGACGACGGGTGAGGTCGGCCCGCGCCAGCCCTGCCCGTGCGGCTCCGGCAAGCGCTACAAGGCCTGCCACGGGGCCCAGGACGGTGGCGCGGAGGTGTACGTCGGGCGCCCGTTCGAGGGCCTGCCAGGCGAGCGGGAGATCATCGCCCTGCGCGAGCTGGTGCCTGCCGCGACCGCGCCGCTGACGCTCAAGGACTCCGACCGCGAGGTGCTGCTCTGCACCCTGCTGCCCACCGCCGCCCCGGCGATGGTGCGCGACTCCGGCGCCGTATGGCTGGGTCTGCAGGTCCAGCACAACTTCGGGGACCCCTCGCGCGACCTGGCAGCCGTGCTGACCCGCGCGCTCGAGGCCGAGCCCGGCATCGTGGGGCTCACCGACGCGCCCGGTCCCGGCCCTCGGCTGCAGGACCTAGTGACCGGCGACGATCTCGAGGTGACGGTGCACGACGGGTTCGGCTTCTGGGTCGCCGACGTGGAGGAGCAGGGGGAGGACGTCGCGGCCGCGCTGGAGCAGGCCAACGGCTCGGCGGCCCCTAGCGCCCGCCTGAGCGGCGTCGAGGCGGCGTACTGGACCGACGTGAGCACCAAGGAGCACCTGCGCTGGGTGCTGCCCGAGCCCGAGGCGCCGCTGCTCGACGCGCTGGCCCGCCTCCACGCCGCCGGACGCGACGCGCTGGTGCCCGACTCGCGCCTGGTCGGCATGTTCCGCGCCCACGGACTGCTGGTGCCGGTGTGGGACCTCGCCGTCGGCACCGGTCCCGAAGCCCTCGAGGAGCCCGCGGTCGCCTTCCGCGCCGCCCTCGACGAGGCCCTCGCAGTGACCGATCCGCTGACCTCGCAGGAGCGTTCCGCACGCAACGGCCTGGCCAACCGGCAGGTCACGATCCGCTGAGACGACGGCCACCCGACGAAACGCCTGTCAAAGGTGTGGCCACAGTTGTGCAGCGCTCAACCATCCCGTAGATTCCACAACGCCCGGTCGTTGTTGCCTCCCCCGTCAGCAACGACCGGGTCTTTTCATGCCCGCAGGTCCGGATCGCCGAACCTCGCCAGGTAGTGCCCCACGCGCTCGAGGTCCTGCGGGTCGTGGTCGCCGGTGGGGTGGAGGTTGAGCGTGCCCGCAGCCACCGGTCGACGGGCGGCCCGGACGCCGAGCGCTCGCCGACGTGGGCGATCGCCGCTCGCGCGGCGGTGCGGAGAATCGTGCTCCGCCTCATCCGGCAGGATCTCAGCGCCGCACGAGGGACCCGCCATCTGATGAGGCTCAGACCAGCGGCTCGCGCGAGATCGGGCAGGACATGCAGCGCGGCCCGCCGCGACCCGACCCCAGCTCCGACCCGGCGATCCTGACGACCTCGATGCCGGCCTCCTCGAGGCGGCTGTTGGTCTCGTCGTTGCGCTCGTAGGCCACGGCCACCCGCGGCGCGAGGGCCAGGGTGTTGTTGCCGTCGTCCCACTGCTCGCGCTCGGCGGTGACCGGGTCGAGGCCGGTGTCGATCTGGTGGAGGGTGTCGATCTGCATCGCCTTCGCCGCGGCGACGAGGAACGGCTCCGCCTCGGCCACATGCAGCTCGAGCTCGGTGTCGTCGGACACGTCACCCCCGGCGACGAGGGTGACCGCCCACGCCCTCAGGTCGTGGGCGACGTTGGGGTACATCACCACCTTGTCGACGTCGACCATCGTGCAGACGGTGTCGAGGTGCATGGTGGCGCGCTCCTGCGCGATCGGCACCGCCAGCACCGTGTGGGCGAGCCGGGCGTGGAAGACCTGTCGGGCCAGCCGCTCGGCCCCCGCGGGCGTCGTCCGCTCCCCGACGCCGACGGCGATGACGCCTGGGGCGAGCAGCAGGACGTCGCCGCCCTCGACGTGCTCGTGGTGCCAGCCGTGGATCTTCGCCGTGCCGACGAACCGCGGGTGCTCGGAGTAGATCAGGTCGGTGAGGTGGGTCTCGCGGGACCGGGCCGGCATCGCCAGCGAGGTCACGGCGACCCGATCGCGGATCCAGACACTGGAGTCGCGGGTGAAGAGCAGGTTGGGCAGCGGGTCGATCAGGAAGTCGTCGCGCGCCAGCAGCGAGGTGACCAGGCCGAATCCGCCGCGCACCTCGTCGTTGCGGATCCCCGCGGTGAGGTACGACGTGAGCTCGGCCGGCGAGGCGTCGTGCAGGAGGCCGGTGAGGTAGCCGCGCATCGTGTCGCCGAGATGCAGGCTGGCTAGCGCCCTGGTGATCGCTGCGTGCCGGGCCCCCTCGGCCTCGAAGGTTTCGGTCAGCAGGTCGGTCAGGTAGAGCACCTCGACGTCGCGCTCCCGCAGGGCGGCGGCGAAGGCGTCGTGCTCCTCCTGCGCGCGGCTCACCCACGGGATGCCGTCGAAGAGCAGTCGGTCGTTGTTGCGCGGGGTGAGCCGGGTCAGCTCCGGCCCGGGCCGGTGCAGCATCACGGTTCGCAGCCGGCCGACCTCGGAGTCGGAGCCGTGCGGTCTCGTCTGGTCATTCATGGGCAGGACTCTAGTGGTCGCCGCCACCGCGGCCGTGGACCCGTCTGACCACCCACGACTCGAGCCGGGAGTACCCCGTGACCGAGGTGCGCGGCACCCGGCGGAACGCGTAGGGGCCTTCCTCGTCGGCCTTCAGCTAGTCGTGGGTGACGGGGTCGACGAGCACGGTGCCCGGCCGGGCCAACGACGTCAGCCGGGCAGCGATGTTGACTGTCGGCCCGAGCACGTCGTCGCCGATCGTCTTGATGATCGGCCCTCCGACCTCGACCACGGTGTGGGTCAGGTGGTCCTCGAAGTGCTCGACCCAGTCGACCAGCTCCTTGTCGGTCAGGTGCTGGCTCTGCCCGGTGCAGCCGACGATGTCGACGAAGCCCACCGCCATCGGCGTCGCGGTGCCGGTCCTCGCGAGCAGCCGGCCGGCGGCGCTGCCGAGGTGCCGTCGCCAGACGTAGTCCTGCAGGTGCTCCACGTGCGGCAGCACCTTGGCCAACAGCTCGTCGAGCCGCTCCGCCGGGTCGTCGCCCTCGACGGCGAGCCGGGCGATGAGGCCGACCTGCCACGCCGCGAGACGGGCGAAGCTGCGCCCCGAGGTGCGGACCATCGCCGCCTGCGAGTCGGGGGTCAGGATGCCGAGACCGATCAGGTCGCGGGTACGGACCAGCGCCGCGACGTCGGCGGCGGTGAAGGCCACGTCGTGCTCCGCGGCGTGGGGGCCGGCAGGAGGTCTCGACCGTCGACGAAGACGCCCCGGCCCGGCTCAGGCCGTGAAGGCGGCCCGCACCTGCTCGGCGACGCGGAGGGTCGCGTCGAGCCCGGGCTCGTCGTGGGGCGGCTGGAGCACCAGCGTGGTGACCCCCGCCTCGACCAGGGCGAGAGCGTGGCCGACCGGATCGCTGCCGGGCACGACGTAGGCCACCACCTCGAACGACGTCGGGGTGTGGTCGACGGACTCCCGGCCGGCGCGGACCTCGGCCAGCGCCGCGGTGACGCGGGCGGGGGTGAGCGCGTGCGGACCGGTTCCGGGGTCGTCGAGCACCACGCCGTCGGCGAGCTCACCGGCCAGCCGCAGCGTCCGGGGACCGCGCGCCCCGAGCAGGAGCGGCGGGGACTGGCGCGGTGGCCAGTCGAGGCGTACGCCGTCGAGCCGGACGTAACGACCGGCGACGTCGACCTGCTCGCCGCGCAGCAGGGATCGCACGGCGCCGGCGTGCTCGCGCAGCAGCGCCAGCGGGGAGCCGACCGCGGCGCCGACCTGGGTCATCCACTCTTGCACCCCGTGGCCGAGGGCCGGGGCGAAGCGGCCGGGGAAGAGGCGCTCGACGGTGGCGATCTCCATGGCCGTCAACGCCGCGTTGCGCAGCGGGACGGGCATCAGGCCGAGCCCGACCCGGACCCGCTCGGTCGCGGCGAGCGCGGCCACGGCGGCCGTGGGGCCACCGGTGAGGAAGCAGTCCTCCCACAGCCAGACGTCGTCGACGCCTGCCCGCTCGGCCTGCACCACGGCGTCGCGTAGGGCCTCCGGCGGCAGCTGCGGCCGCACCACCACCCCGATCCGCGTGCTCATCTGCTCAGGACCTCCGCCCGGGGTCGGCCGGGTAGACGCCCAGCACCTTCACCTCGGTGGTGAAGAAGGTCAGCTCCTCGAGCGCTCGTCGTACGCCGGTGTCCTCGGGGTGGCCGTCGACCTCGGCGAGGAACTGGGTCGCGGAGAAGTGGCCGCCGACCATGTAGCTCTCGAGCTTGGTCATGTTGACGCCGTTGGTGGCGAAGCCGCCCAGGGCCTTGTAGAGGGCGGCCGGCAGGTTGCGGACGTTGAAGACGAACGACGTGATGACCGGTCCCTCGCCCGACGGGGCCTGCACGAGGTCGCGGGAGAGCACCACGAAGCGGGTGGTGTTGTGGTCCTCGTCCTCGATGTCGTCGGCGAGGATCCGCAGGCCGTAGATCTCGGCGGCCAGCGGGGGAGCGATCGCTGCCTGGGTCGGGTCACCCGCCTCGGCGACCTCACGGGCTGCCCCGGCCGTGTCGCCGGAGATGACCGGCTGGAGGTCGTGCTCGCGGATCACCCGCCGGCACTGGCCCAGGGCGTGCACGTGGCTGTGCACGGTCTTGATGGTGTCCAGGCCGGCCTCGGGCAGGGCCATCAGCGCGAATCGGATGCGCAGGAAGTGCTCGGCGACGATATGCAGCGACGACGTCGGCAGGAAGTGGTGGATGTCGGCGACCCGGCCGGCGAGCGAGTTGTCGATCGGGATCATCGCCAGGTCGGCGGTGCCCTGCTCGACGGCTGCGAAGACGTCCTCGAACGACGCGCACGCCGCCGCGTCCCAGTCCGGGTAGTGCTGGGTGCACACCAGGTGGGAGTTGGAGCCGGGCTCGCCCTGGTAGGCGATCCGTCGCCGCGAAGTGTCGCTGCCGTCGGTCACGGCCCGAGTTTCGCACGTCACGCGGGGCACCCCGGCGCTGCGCCCGGTCCCTGAACGCCGTCCTGACTAGGGTGCGGCCCATGGATTCCGGGCCGCTCGTCCTCGCGTCCGCGGCGCTGGTGCTTTCGCTGGTCGCCGCGACCTTCTCGGTCGTCGCGCTTCGCCGTCTCTCCCAGACCCGCCGCCGGGCCGCCGGCGACGCGCTGCCAGAGGACGTGCACGGGCTGCGCCAGGAGGTCGCCGCGCTGCGCAGCGAGGGCCGCGACGCGCTCCGTCACCTCGCCGTCGTGCGGTACGACGCCTTCGGCGACATGGGTGGCCACCTGTCCTGGTCGCTGGCCCTGCTGGACGAGGGCGGCCACGGCGTCGTACTCACCTCGATCGCCGGCCGCAGCGAGGCCCGCACCTATGCCAAGAGCATCTCGGCCTGGTCCTGTGAGCAGCAGCTCAGTCCCGAGGAGGACGAGGCGATCACCAACGCGCGCCCGTGACGCCCCCTGATTCTCAGGTAACGCCACCTTCTGTGCACTCCTGACCCCTCATGGGGGGTCAGGAGCAGACAGAAGGTGGCGTTACCCGCGGAGGGGGAGCGCTCAGGAGAGCCGGAAGACCCGCGACTCCCACGCAGCGAGTGGGTCGCCCGGGG
>JBDSLK010000303.1:0-29456 GCA_039916425.1 Nocardioides sp. | reverse complement strand
AGAGCTGGGCGGGGTACTTGCCGGCCTGGTGCCCGACCCCCACGCGCTCGAGCAGCTCGGTGGCCTTGGCCTCCGCCTCGGCCTTCGGTTGCTTGCGGACCTTGATCGGGCCGAGGGTGACGTTCTCTAGGATCGTCTTGTGGGCGAAGAGGTTGAAGCTCTGGAAGACCATGCCGACCTCGGCGCGCAGGTTCGCGAGCTCCTTGCCCTCCGCGGGCAGCGGCTGGCCGTCGAGGGTGATCGAGCCCTTGTCGATCGTCTCCAGCCGGTTGATCGCGCGACACAGGGTCGACTTGCCGGAGCCCGACGGGCCGATCACGACGACCACCTCGCCCCGGTGGATCGTGAGGTCGATGTCCTGCAGCACGTGCAGGTCGCCGAACCACTTGTCGACGTGCTCGAGAACGACCAACGCGTTGCCCCGGGCTGCCTCGGGGGCGTCCTGCTCCGTCACCGCCATGGCGGCAACCTATCTGCAACCGGTCTAGATAGGCTATGAGGGGAGTCCTCGCCAATCTGATTGTGACCGGCTCGCAACCTCGCCGTACCCTCGTGGGCGAGATGACACGCACCTACCAGGTCCGCACCTACGGGTGCCAGATGAACGTCCACGACTCCGAGCGGCTGACCGGCCTGCTGGAGGACGCGGGCTACGTCAGCGTCCCGGACGGCGACGTCGCCGACGTGGTGGTCTTCAACACCTGCGCGGTGCGGGAGAACGCCGACAACAAGCTCTACGGCAACCTGAGCCACCTGGCGCCCGTCAAGGCCGCCCGGCCCGGCATGCAGATCGCGGTCGGTGGCTGCCTGGCGCAGAAGGACCGCGCCACCATCGTCGAGAAGGCCCCCTACGTCGACGTGGTCTTCGGCACCAACAACATCGGCTCGCTGCCGGTGCTGCTGGAGCGGGCACGGGTCGCCGAGGAGGCGCAGGTCGAGATCCTGGAGTCCCTCGACGTCTTCCCCTCGACACTGCCGAGCAAGCGCGAGTCGGCGTACGCCGCCTGGGTGTCGGTGTCGGTGGGCTGCAACAACACCTGCACGTTCTGCATCGTCCCGGCCCTGCGCGGCAAGGAGAAGGACCGGCGTCCCGGCGACGTCCTCGCCGAGATCCGCGCGCTCGTGGCCGAGGGTGTCTGCGAGGTGACGCTGCTGGGGCAGAACGTCAACGCCTACGGCGTGGAGTTCGGTGACCGGCAGGCGTTCTCCCAGCTGCTGCGGGCCTGCGGCGAGATCGAGGGCCTGGAGCGGCTGCGGTTCACCTCGCCCCACCCCGCGGAGTTCACCGACGACGTCATCGCGGCGATGGCCGAGACCCCCACCGTGATGCCGCAGCTGCACATGCCGCTGCAGTCCGGCTCCGACCGGGTGCTCAAGGCGATGCGGCGCTCCTACCGCCAGGAGAAGTACCTCGGCATCATCGAGCGGGTCCGCGCCGCGATGCCCGACGCCGCGATCACCACCGACATCATCGTGGGCTTCCCCGGCGAGACCGAGGAGGACTTCGCGGCGACCCTGGACGTCGTTCGCGCGGCGCGCTTCTCGGGCGCCTTCACCTTCGTCTACTCCCCGCGCCCCGGCACACCCGCCGCCACCATGGCCGAGCAGGTGGCGCCCGACGTGATCCGGGACCGCTACGACCGGCTGGTGACGCTGGTCAACGAGATCGCCTGGGCGGAGGGCTCCGCGCTGGTCGGCAACCGCGTCGACCTGCTGGTGGCCGAGGGGGAGGGGCGCAAGGACGCCGCCACCCACCGGCTCTCCGGGCGCGGCCCCGACAACCGGCTCGTGCACTTCATGCCGGGAGAGGACGCCCCTCGTCCCGGTGACGTGGTGACCGTGGAGATCACCCGGGCGGCCCCGCACCACCTCATCGCCGACGGTCCGCTGCTCGGGCTGCGTCGGACCCGCTCGGGCGACGCCTGGGAGGCCCGCACCGCGGCACCCGCCGCACCGGGTGGCCCGTCGGTGGGCCCGTCGGTGGGCCCGTCGGTGGGACTGGGCATGCCCACGCTCGGCGTGCCCGCACCGCTGCCCGCCGCGCCAGCTTGCGGCTGAGGTGGACTGTGACACCTCGACCCCGGCAGCTCGCCGAGGTCGAGACGGCGTCCGGTCAGTCCGATCGGGGGTCGAGCGCGGGGTAGCCCGCCTTCGGGGCGAGCCCCTCGGGGTTGTCCTCCGCGTTGCCCGGCGACTGCTCGGGCGGAGCGTCCTCGTCGTCGGGCCGGTCGACCGAGGTGTCGCGGGTGCCGTCGGTGGAGACCTGGCCCGGGCCGGTGTCGCCGACCCGTTCGCTGCTCACCCCTATCCCGCCGGCGAGCTTGTCAGGGCCGCCCGCGTTGGGGTTGGAGTCGCCCAGCTCGGTGTCGGAGTCACTCGTGTCTGGGTCACTCATGCCGGGGTCAGTCATGCCGGGGTCAGTCATGCCGGGCTCAGTCATGCCGGGCTCGGTCATGCCGGGGACTCCCTGTCGGGCTCGCTGGCGCCGTCGGACGTGGGGGCGTCCTGCGACTCCTCCGGCTCGCTCAGCTCGTCGGGCGAGCTGTGGTCGAGGGCCGCGTTCTTGGCCGTGTCGAGATCGGGGATCGCAGGCGTGTCGGGGATGTCGCCGTACTTGCCCTCGTCCGCGATCGAGTCCACCCCGCCCGGGAAGCGCTCGGGCGGTTCGGTGGTGGGTTTCGGCTGGTTACCGAGCTCGTTCATGGCAGTTGCCCTCCCTCAAGGTCGAAGCCAACACTTGTGTAGGCGCTGAGACCGCCGTCGCGCAACCCCGCCAGGACGGTGTCCTCGTGCGGCACCACCGGGTCGGGCAGCGCGTCGAGCCGCCACCACCGCAGGTCGGCGCACTTGGCCGGCTCCACGATCCGCGGCTCGCCCGACCAGGACCGGGACGTGAAGAAGAAGTCGATCCGCTCGTCGATCGCGTCGGCGTTGCGGGTGCGCTGCATCGACGTGACGAACTCCAGAGCCAGGTCGTGCACGTCGATCTCCTCGGCTGCCTCCCGGTGGGCCGCGTCGTACGCCGTCTCCCCACGCTCCACGTGGCCAGCGGCCGCGGAGGCCCAGTAGCCGTCCATGTAGCCCGTACCCCGGCGCAGCTGGAGCAGCACCTCCGTCTCGGCAGCGTCGCCGCGCAGGAGCAGCACGTAGGACGCCGGCACGACCACGAAGCGGCCGTGCGGCGCCGTCACGGACGCTTGTCGGGGCCGGGCAGGTCGGCGCCCGGGCCGAGGTCGCCGTCGTTCTTGCGGTCGAGCCTGTCGAGCGCCTCACGGGCCTTGCCGGTGGCGCCGGCGATCTTGTCGCTGTGCTTGCCGCCGGTCTTGCGGTCGGCGGCGGCCGCGGCCTTGTCGATGCCGTCGGAGATCTTGTCGCCGTGCTTGTCGACGGCCTCGGTGAGCTTGGCCTTGGCATTGTCGAGGAATCCCATGTCGGTGCACTCCTGAGGTCGGGACGGACCGGTCGGACCGCCTGTTGCCACACTAACGACATGGACCAGACCGCAGGCGTGGCTCCCGCCCCGCCGATCGTGGCCGTCGTCGGGTCCACGGCGTCGGGCAAGACCGGGCTCTCCCTCGACCTGGCCGAGCGTCTGGGCGGCGAGATCGTCAACACCGACGCGATGGCGCTCTACCGCGGCATGGACATCGGCACCGCCAAGCCGACCGTGGCCGAGCGCCGCGCCATCCCCCACCACCTGCTCGACGCGTTGTCGGTGCGCGAACCAGCCACGGTCGCTGCCTTCCAGGGCCGGGCCCGCGCGGTGCTGGCGGAGGTCCGGGGGCGTGGCCGGACCCCGGTGCTGGTCGGGGGCTCGGCGCTCTACATCCGGGCGGTGCTGGACCGGTTCGAGTTCCCCGGCACCGACGAGACGCTGCGGCGCCGGCTCGAGGACGAGCTCGCCACGCTGGGCTCCCCGGCCCTGCACGACCGGCTGCGCGCCGTCGACCCGGAGGCCGCCGACCGGATCCTCGCCGACAACGGCCGCCGGGTGGTCCGCGCGCTCGAGGTCGTCGAGCTCACCGGGCGGCCCTACAGCGCGTCCCTGCCGCGGCTGGAGTACGCCGACCCGGCGACCGTGCAGGTCGGCGTCGACATCGACCGGCCCACCCTCGTCGCCCGCATCCAGCGGCGGGTCGAGGCGATGTTCGAGACCGGCCTGGTGGCCGAGGTCGAACGGCTCCTCGACGACGGGCTCGCCGAGGGGCGCACCGCGTCGCAGGCGATCGGCTACCGCGAGGTCGCGGCCCACCTGCGCGGCGAGCTCTCCCTCGACGAGGCCCGCGAGCGGACCGTGGTCGCGACCCGGCGCTTCGCACGCCGTCAGGACTCGTGGTTCCGCAAGGACCCCCGCGTGGTCTGGGTGGCCCACGACGACCCCGCACGGCTCGACCTCGCCCTGGCGGCCGTCGCCGACGTCGGGTCGAGTGCTCAGGTGGTCGCATCGCCCGTGGGGCCGAGCACTCGACTCGCGGGGGGTGACGCGTCCGGTCCAGGCTGAGTTCCATGACCGAGGGGGCCTCGTCGACCACGGCGCCCCGATCGACCGGCAACGTCGCCGCCGTCACGAAGGAGAGAGCGCATGACCCGCACCGTCTACTACACCGCCACCACCCTCGACGGGTTCCTCGCCGACGAGCACGACTCGTTGGCCTGGCTGTTCGTGCAGGACATCGACGACGAGGGGCCGATGGGCTATGGGCCCTTCATCGCGGGAATCGGCGCCCTCGCGATGGGTGCCACGACCTACGAATGGCTCCTGGGTCACCAGGCCGAGACCGGTGAGACATGGGACTACGAGGTGCCGTGCTTCGTCTTCACCCATCGCGACCTGCCGGCGGTCGACGGCGCCGACGTGCGGTTCGTCAGCGGCGACGTCGCTGCGGCGTACGCCGAGCTCGCGGCCAGCGCGGGCGAGCGCGACGTCTGGGTCGTGGGCGGTGGCGACCTGGCCGCGCAGTTCGCGGAGGCCGGCCACCTCGACGAGATGATCACCTCGATCGCGCCGGTGACCCTCGGCGCAGGGCGGCCCCTGTTCCCTCGTCGCTGGGCCTTCCGGCTCGTCGACCTGGCCCGCAACGGCGCCTTCGCGTGCGCGCGCTACGAGGTTGTCGGTCCGCTCATGGTGTGACCTGGTCAGGGCCAGGCCCCGCGTCGGCCTGGGCTGGCAGGGGCTGGCCCTAGGCTGGTGCGGTGAGCGAATGGACCGAGATCTCCACGACCGCGCAACTGGTCGCGCTGCTCGGCGAGCCGAGCGAGCGGGCCCGCGACAAGTCGCGCCCGGCGCTGCTCGACGTCGACCGCGACTGGCTGGCGGCGAGCCCGTTCTGCGTGCTCGCGACCGCGGCCGCAGACGGCACCTGCGACGCCTCGCCCAAGGGTGACCCCCCCGGCTCGCTGGTGCACGTGATCGACGACCGCACCATCGCGATTGCCGAGCGGCCTGGCAACCGGCGGGTCGACGGCTACCGCAACATCTGCGAGAACCCGCACGTGGGACTCACCTTCTTCATCCCTGGCCGCGGCGACACGCTGCGCATCAACGGCCGGGCCCGCCTGGTCAGCGACGCGCCGTTCTTCGACCAGCTCGCGGTCAAGGGCCACCGGCCGGTGCTCGCCGTCGTCGTCGACATCGAGGATCTGTTCTTCCACTGTGCCAAGGCGTTCCTGCGGTCGGGGCTCTGGGACCCCGCGACCTGGGACCCGGAGGCGCGGGTGCCGCGCCGCGCCGTCCTCGCCCGCGAGGTCGAGCCCAACGAGATGACCGTCGAGCAGCTCGACGACTACTACGGACCCTCCTACTCGGCGGGGCTCTATGGCTGACTACGCCTTCCTCAAGGGGCACGGCACCGAGAACGACTTCGTGCTGCTGCCCGACCACGACGGCACCGTCCACGGCGACCTGCCCGCCGAGCGCGTCCGCGCGCTCTGCGACCGGCGTGCCGGTATCGGTGGTGACGGCGTGCTGCGGGTGGTCCGCACCCGGCACGTCGACGAGCGGCAGGCCGTGGCCGCGGAGTGGTTCATGGACTACCGCAACGCCGACGGCAATCCCTCCGAGATGTGCGGCAACGGGGTCCGGCTCTTCGCCCTGCACCTCGTGCAGGAAGGGCTGGTGGATGCCGCGGCGCCGGTGCCCGTCGCGACCCGCGACGGCGTCAAGACCGTGACCGTCGACGGCGACTCGATCACCGTCGACCTCGGCCGGCCGCGCGACCTCGGTGAGACCCGGGTCGGGGTGGGCGCCCACACCTGGACCGCCCGGCACGTCGACATGGGCAACCCGCACGCGGTCGCCTTCGTCGACGACCTCGCCGACGCCGGTCCCTTGCTCGACGCGCCCTCCCACGACCCGGGGGTCTACCCGCACGGGGTCAACGTGGAGTTCGTGGTCCGCCGGGGTGAGGGACACGTGGCGATGCGGGTGCACGAGCGCGGGGTGGGGGAGACCCGCTCCTGCGGCACCGGTGCCGGGGCGGTGCTCGTGGCGACGGCGCTGGCCGACGGTCACCGCGGCGGCCGCGACACGTCGTACGTCGTGGATGTGCCGGGTGGTCGGCTCGGGCTCACGTGGACCGCCGACGACCGGGTGCTGCTCACCGGTCCGGCCGTGGTCGTCGCGCGCGGGACCACCTCGCTCTGAGCCGTCGGCGGCTGCCTATGCTCGCCCGCATGGACTTCACCGGATCCTCCGCCCTCGTCACCGGCGCCGCCTCCGGCATCGGGGCGGCCGTGGCCCGCCGCCTGGCCGGGCTCGGCGCCCACGTCGTCGTCGCCGACGTCGCGGCCGCGAAGGGCGAGGCGCTCGCCGCCGAGATCGGCGGCGTCTTCGTGCACGTCGACGTCACCGTCACCGAGCAGCTCCAGAACGCCGTCGACGTCGCCGTCGGCCTCGGCCCCCTGCGGGCGCTGGTCAACTCGGCCGGCATCGGTCCCGCGCAGCGGACCATCGGCCGGGATGGGGAGTACTCCTCCGCGCACGACCTCGACCTCTACAAGCGGGTGATCGCGATCAACCTGGTCGGCACCTTCGACGCCGTCCGGCTGGCCGCCACCGCGATGGGCCACAACGAGCCCGACGCCGACGGTGCCCGGGGGGCGATCGTCAACCTCGCCTCGGTGGCGGCGTTCGACGGCCAGATCGGCCAGGCGGCGTACTCCTCCTCCAAGGGCGGCATCGTCGGGATGACCCTCCCCGTCGCCCGTGACCTGTCGGCCGTCGGTGTCCGGCTCAACACGGTCGCCCCCGGCCTGATCGACACCCCGATCTACGGCGAGGGCGAGAGGGCCGAGGAGTTCAAGGCGAAGCTCGGCGAGTCGGTGCTCTTCCCCAAGCGGCTCGGCGTCCCCGACGAGCTCGCCCGGATGGTCCTCGAGTGCCTCACCAACCCCTACATGAACGGCGAGACCGTCCGCGTCGACGGGGGCATCCGGATGCCCCCCAAGTAGCCCGCCTCTCGGGATAGTCCACAGCAGTTGGCATGCCTCCGGGTGCCTGGGACCTGCCGAACGCTGTGGACTATCCCCCCGTCGGGCCAGACCAGTCGGTGAGGTCGAGCAGCAGGTCCGCGCTGCCCCGAGCGGCCTCGACGAGCAACGCGTTGGGCTCGTCCACCCGGTTGACCCAGGCGGCCGCGGCAGCGGGCGCTTTGCCAGACGCGATGTGACGGGCGACCAGGCGGGTGCGGCGTACGGCGGGGTCGACGACCACGTGCCACACCGCGTCGAGGGCGGCGCGCGCCGAGCGCCACGCGGGCTCGTCGAGCAGCAGGTAGTTGCCCTCGGTCAACACCAGCGACGTGGCCGGCGGCACTGGCACCGCGCCGGCCAGCGGCTGCTCCAGGTCGCGCTCGAATCCCGGCGCCATCACCACGTGGTCGGGCCGGACACGCAGCCGCGCCAGCAGCGCGGCGTAGCCCCACGCGTCGAACGTCTCCGGTGCCCCCTTGCGCTCGAGCAGCCCGCGCCGCACGAGCTCGACGTCGGCGAGGTGGAAGCCGTCCAGCGGCACGACAGCCACGTCGGCCGCCAACCCGGCGAGCGTCAGGGCCAGGGTGGACTTGCCCGATCCGGGCGCGCCGGTGATCCCCAGCAACACCCGCCCGCGGTCGACGGCGGGCAGGAGATCGCGCAGTTCTCGCCCGTCCTCCGACACCCGCACGAGCACGAGCCTAGGGGCCGTCCGGGCCGCCACAAGATCGGCCAGCGTTGTGTCAGCCTGGAGACAGTCAGGGCTGTCCACGGCCAGCAAGATCATCCCCACGAGCACACGGCTCGGGCACCGACCTCAGGAGGACACCATGACCGGACGGCAGCACGACGACACCAGCTCGATCTCGACCGAGGACGTGGAAGGTCACCTGCGGGTTCTCGCGATCGACGATCCCGACACCGAGGACGACGTCGAGGGTCACGTGCAGCCCCGCAACGACCGGGACTAGACCCGCACGCGCGCCGAGGTCGGGTCGTAGAGCGGGCGCAGCGACGTCGTCGCGTCGTGCCGGGTCCCGGCGACGTCGACCTGCCACCGACCGGCGGCCAGCCAGTCGGCTGTGACCGGCTGATCGGCCTCGACGAAGGCCAGTGCGACGGCGGCGCCGACCGTCCAGCCGTACGACGCGGCGCGGACGTAGCCGACCACCTCGCCGTCGCGGAGCACCGGCTCGGCGTGGAACAGCAGGGGCTCGGGGTCGTCGAGCCGCACCTGGACGAGCCGCCGGTTTTGGGGACCGGCGGACTTCCGGGCGAGCACGGCGTCCCTACCCACGAAGCCGCCCGGTTTGTCGAGGGCGAGCGCGAACCCGAGCCCCACGGAGACGGGGTCGTCGGTGTTGTCGATGTCGTGGCCGAAGTCGCGGTAGCCCTTCTCCAGGCGCAGCGAGCCGAGCGCCTTCAGCCCGACGGGGGCGACCCCGGCCGCGAGCAGGGCGTCGTACACCCCGACTGCGCGGTCGGCGGGCACGTAGAGCTCGTAGCCGAGCTCACCGACGTAGGTGATCCGGACGCAGAGCACCGGCACCCCGGCTACCTCGACCTCACGGGCGGCGCGGAAGCCGAACGCCTCGGTGGTGAGGTCGGCGTCGGTCAGCGTCGCCAGCACCTCGCGGGAGCGGGGGCCCTGGAGCGCCAGCTGGGCGTGTGCGGCGGTGACGTCGGTGATCCTCACGTCGTCGTCGCTCACCGACCGCCGCAGCCAGTCGAGCGCGGAGCCGTGCGCGGTGTCGGAGGCGACCACGAGGAAGCGGTCGGAGGCCAGCTTGGTCACGGTCAGGTCGGCCTCGAGGGTGCCGGCCTCGTGCAGCCACGGCGTGTAGGTGATCGTCCCGGCCGGGCCGTCGACCGCGCCGGCCGAGACCCGGTCGAGCAGCGGTCCGGCTCCCGGGCCCTCGACCGCGAACTTCGCCATGAATGACATGTCGATCACACCGACGTCTTCGCGGATGGCGCGGTGCTCGGCCTCCCAGCGCGCGAACCACGGCGCCCGTCCCCAGGTGGGCGCTGCCGACGCGGTCTCGCCGGGGCCGGCGAACCAGTCCGCGCCCTCCCACCCCGACACCTCACGCAGCAGGCCGCCCTGCGCGACCAGCCGTTCGTGCACGGGGGAGAGCAGGGCGTCGCGGGCGGTGCGGAGCTGGGTGCCGGGCGGGTGGGCGGCATAGACGGTGCCGAGGATCTCGGTCGTCCGGGTCGCGCGGTACGCCGGCGCGAGCTGGTGTGGCCGGAAGCGCGCCACGTCGAAGCCGGTCACGTCGACGTCGGGGTGACCGGTGGTGATCCAGTGCGCCAGCACCCGGCCGATGCCGCCGGCGGAGAGGATCCCGACCGAGTTCATGCCGGCCGCGACGAAGTAGCCGCGCACCCCGGGAGCCTCGCCGACAGCGGGCTGGAGGTCGGGGGTGAAGGACTCCGGCCCGCAGAAGAAGGTGCGGATGCCGACGTCGTGGGTGACCGGCACCCGGTCCATCGCCTTCTCGAGGAAGGGAGCCATCCGGTCCCAGTCGGGCGGCAGGGTGCCGAAGGAGAAGTCCGGCGGGATGCCGTCGACCGACCACGCGGCCGCCTCGGGCTCGAAGAGCCCGACCATCATCCCGCCGCCCTCCTCGCGGTAGTAGCCGTACGACGACGGGTCCTCGAAGACGGGTGTGTCCTGGCCCAGCCCCTCGATGGTGTCGGTGATCAGGTAGTAGTGCTCGGCCGCCTGGTTGGGGATCACGAGGCCGGTGCGCTCCCCGAGCTCGCGGGCCCACATGCCGGCGCAGTTGACGACGTACTCGCACTCGACGTCGCCGGCCGTCGTCCGCACGCCGGTCACCGTCCCCACCCCGACCGGACCGTCCGCGACGACGACGTCGGTGACGCGCACGCCCTCGCGGACCGTGACGCCCAGGTTCTTGGCCCCGCGTGCCAGCGAGGAGGTCAGGTCGACGGGGTTGACGCGGCCGTCGCCGGGGACGTGGAAGCCGGCGAGCAGGTCGTCGGTGCGCGCCCACGGGAAGAGATCGGCCATCTCCCGCGGCGAGATGTCGTCGACCTCGAGGCCGAGGTGACGCTGGAACGCCGCGACCCGGCGGTACTCCTCCAGCCGCTCGGCGTCCGCCGCTGCCTCGATGAGCCCGACCGGCTTGAACCCGGTGGCGACACCCGTCTCGGCCTCCAGGCGTGCGTAGAGGTCGCGGCCGTACATCCGGATACCGGTGCTGGTCTCCGAGGTCGAGCCGAAGCAGGTCATCAGGCCGGCCGCGTGCCAGGTGGTGCCGCAGGTGAGCCGGTCACGCTCGAGGAGGAGCACGTCGGTCCAGCCGAGGTGGGCGAGGTGGTAGGCCACCGAACAGCCGATCACGCCGCCGCCGATGATCACCACGCGGGCGCGGTCAGGAAGGTCAGCCGTCACGCCTCACAACGTACTGATCGCTCGGGTCGAGTGCTCAGGTGGTCGCACTCTCCGCGGGGGTCAGCACTCGACCCGGGTGCCGATGGGACAAACCGGTTCGCACCGTGCCCGGCGGCCGCCTACTCTGGGAGGCACATGACGAACGCACGCGACTTCAACCTCGACGCCGAGCTCGACCAGACCACGGGCTGGGACCTCGACGACACCAATGATCCCGACGCACCCGAGGGCGGGTGGGAGTCCGGGTACGCCGACGCCGTGGACCCCTCGGGCGACGATCCCGAGCTGACCACCGGTGAGCAGGACCTGGCCGAGCGCTACCTGCTGCGCCGTGTGGCCGGGCTGTCCACCGAGCTCCAGGACATCTCCGAGGTCGAGTACCGCCAGCTCCGGTTGGAGCGGGTCGTGCTCGTCGGCGTCTGGACCGACGGGTCGATCACGGACGCCGAGAACTCCATGGCCGAGCTCGCCCTGCTCGCCGAGACCGCCGGCTCCGAGGTGCTCGACGCGATCTACCAGCGGCGCAGCAAGCCCGACCCCGCGACCTTCATCGGCCGCGGCAAGGTCGAGGGCCTGGCCGCGATCGTGACTGCGACCGGCGCCGACACCGTCATCTGCGACGGCGACCTCGCACCCTCCCAGCTGCGCAACCTCGAGGACAAGCTCAAGGTCAAGGTGGTCGACCGGACCGCGCTGATCCTCGACATCTTCGCCCAGCACGCGAAGTCCAAGGAAGGCCAGGCGCAGGTCGAGCTGGCCCAGCTGAGCTACATGAAGCAGCGGCTCCGAGGCTGGGGTGGACAGCTCTCCCGGCAGGCCGGTGGCCGGGTCGGCGCCGACGGTGGCGGCATCGGTGGCCGGGGACCCGGTGAGACCAAGATCGAGACCGACCGGCGCCGCATCAACACCAAGATCGCCAAGCTGCGCCACGAGCTCAAGGAGCTCAAGGGCACCCGTGCGACCAAGCGCCAGGAGCGCCACCGCCACCAGATCCCCAGCGTCGCCATCGCGGGCTACACCAACGCCGGCAAGTCCTCGCTGCTCAACCGGCTGACCGGCGCCGGCGTGCTCGTCGATGACTCCCTGTTCGCGACCCTCGACGCCACCACCCGGCGTACGGCGACGACGGACGGCCGCGTCTACACGATGTCGGACACGGTGGGCTTCGTCCGCCACTTGCCCCACCAGCTGATCGAGGCGTTCCGCTCGACGCTGGAGGAGGTCGCCGAGGCCGACCTGGTGCTCCACGTCGTCGACGGCTCGCACCCCGACCCGGAGGGCCAGCTCGCCGCGGTGCGGGCGGTCTTCGCCGAGATCGGAGCCGACAAGGTCCCCGAGCTCGTCGTCATCAACAAGGCCGACGCCGCCGACCCGATGGTGCTCGCCCGGCTGCGCCAGCGCGAGCCGCACTCCCTGGTCGTGTCCGCGCGCACGGGGGAGGGCATCGACGAGGCGCTCGCCGCCATCGAGCGTGAGCTGCCGCACCCGGGGGTGGAGTTCACGGTGCTGCTGCCCTACGAGCGCGGTGACCTCATCGACAAGCTCCACCACCACGGGGAGATCGACTCGATGGACCACACCGGCGACGGCACGCTGATCCGCGGTCGCGCCCACGAGGACCTCGCGGGCGAGCTGGCCCACTACGCCGTGGCCGCGGCGGCGGACTGACCGCCCCCGCAGCATGGCCGCGGGGGTCGACAGATCAGGGTCGGCTGCGAAAGGGTGGAGCCTTCGTACTCTCGGGAGGAATTCGATGCGGCCCAGCCTGCGCCCTGCACGTCTCACCACCGGTCTCGCCGTCACGGCGGCCGGGGCACTCACCATTGCGCTGCTGGCGCAACCGGGACTCGCCGCCGAGCCGGCCGCCGGCGTCCACGCCGCGGACAGCCCGGCTCGCCAGGGCGGTCCGGCCAGGAGGGCCACCAGCAAGGGCTACGGCGGCGCGGTCAGCAGTGTCGACCCGTCGGCTACCCGGGTCGGCCTCCGGGTCCTGAAGCGGGGTGGCAACGCGGTAGACGCCGCCGTCGCGACCGCCGCGGCCCTCGGCGTCACCGAGCCGTTCTCGGCCGGCGTGGGCGGCGGCGGCTACTTCGTCTACTTCAACGCCAAGTCCGGCAAGGTGAAGACCATCGACGGACGCGAGACCGCGCCGATGGAGATGCCCGACGACGCCTTCATCGACCCGGCGACCGGCAAGCCCTACAACTTCACGCCCGAGCTGGTCACCAGCGGCGTCTCCGTCGGCGTGCCCGGCACCCCCGCGACCTGGGAGCGCGCACTCGAACGGTGGGGCACCTGGAACCTCGCTGACACGCTCAACCCCTCGATCGACCTGGCCCGCAAGGGCTTCGAGGTCGACGACACGTTCCGCAAGCAGACCTTGGACAACAAGGTCCGCTTTGACGCGTTCACGAGCACGCGCAGGCTGTTCCTGAAGGGCGGTGACGCCCCGGCCGTCGGGTCGAGGTTCACCAACAAGGCGCTGGCGCGCACCTACCGGTTGCTCGCCGACGAGGGCACGCGGAAGTTCTACCACGGCGCGCTCGCCAAGGAGATCGTCCAGGCGGTTCGCACGCCCCCCAAGACCTCGACCACCACGCTGCCCGTGCCGCCGGGCTTCCTGCGCAGGTCCGACCTGAGTGGCTACGAGACGATCGACCGCGTGCCGACCCGCGTCGACTACCGCGGCTACGACGTCTACGGCATGGCGCCGTCCTCCAGCGGCGGTACGACGGTCGGGGAGGCGCTCGACATCCTCGAGCAGTTCGACCTCGGCGCCGTCCCGGTCGTCGACGTCCTGCACCACTACCTGGAGGCCTCGGCCCTCGCCTTCGCCGACCGGGGCGCCTACGTCGGCGACCCGGCGTACGTCGACGTGCCGCTCAGGGCGCTCCTCGACGACGTGTTCGCTGCGGAGCGGGCCTGCACCATCGACCCGAAGGCCGCGGCCCCCAAGCCCGTCGCGGCCGCTCCGGTCACGGGCTACGACGGCGTCTGCCCGCCGGCCGCCGGCCGGGCGGCCGTCGACACCGACACCGAGAACATCTCCACCACGAACCTCACGGTGGCCGACCGCTGGGGCAACGTCGTGGAGTACACCCTCACCATCGAGCAGACCGGTGGCTCGGGGATCGTCGTGCCGGGCCGTGGGTTCCTGCTCAACAACGAGCTGACCGACTTCTCCACCGTCTACAAGGCCACCGACCCCAACCGGATCCAGCCGGGCAAGCGCCCGCGCTCGTCGATGGCGCCGACGATCGTGCTGCGCAACGGCAAGCCGTTCCTGGCCCTCGGCTCGCCCGGCGGCTCGACGATCATCACGACCGTGCTGCAGATGATCGTGAACCGGATCGACCTGGGGATGTCGGTCGAGAAGGCCATCGCGGCGCCGCGCGCGAGCCAGCGCAACGGCCCGGACACGCTGGCCGAGCAGGCCTTCATCGACGCCTACGGCGCGGCTCTGACGGCGTACGGTCAGAAGCTCGTGCCCGCGGGCGACGGCCTCACCAGTGACCCGTTCATCGGCGCCGCGACGGCCATCGAGTTCGGGAGGCGGGGCAAGCTGATCGCCGTCGCCGAGCTCGACCGTCGCGGCGGTGGTGCGACCGGCGTGGTCGGCAAGAAGCGCTAGCAATCTCGCGGGTGTCGAGTGGTGACGTCCTGGAGGCCTGCCAGGACGTCACAGCCGTGCATCTGTCGGCTTGGGTGGCTCCTGTGGAGGACCGTCGGCGAGCAGCGCCCGGCTGCGCCACGCTGGTGGCCATGTCGCCCGTGACCGAGCTCGACACCCGCCGACCATTCACCCGCGCCGATGCCCGGGAGGCCGGCCTCGATCCCCGGCTGCTGCGGGGCTCGGCGTTCCGGCGGATCTTCCGAGGTGTGTACGTCAACTCCTCCACCCGCGAGTCGCCGACGTTGCGGGTGCAGGCAGCGCTGACGCTCTTCGACGAGTCCGCCTTCGCCAGCCACGCGTCGGCGGCCCGCGTCCACGGCGTCCCTGTGCCGGCGCTTCCCGACGAGCACGTCAGCGTCCGGGCGGCCGCCCACCGCCGACCACGTCCCGGGATCCGATGCCACGTCTGCCCGGAGCCGGACGTCCGCACGGTCGACGGCATCCGGGTCTCGGGCCTTGGCCAGATGTTCGTCGAGCTCGCCTCCGTCATCGGGCTTGTCGACCTGGTCGTGGTCGGTGACAGCCTGGTTCGCAGGGGACGACTCACGCCCGCGGAGCTGATGGACCGTTGTGTGGCGAGCAGCCTTCCACACGCGGCGGCCGCGCTCGCTGCCGCTCGCCTCGTCCGGGACCGCGTCGACTCGCCGATGGAGACCCGGCTGAGGCTGCTGCTGGTGCTGGCCGGGCTGCCTGAGCCCGAGGTCAACCAGACGATCCGCGACGTCGACGGCGAACCGGTCCGGCGCTACGACCTGAGCTATCCGCAGGTCAAGGTGATCGTCGAGTACGACGGTCGCCAGCACATCGAGCGGGTCGAGGGCTGGGAGTCGGACCTCGAGCGCCGGGAGGCCATCGATGACGACGGCTGGCGGATCCTGGTGGTCACGGCTCGCGGGGTCTATCACCATCCCGAGCGGACGGTGGACCGGGTCTGGCGGCTGCTGCGCCTGCGCCGACTGACCGGCGTCCCCACCAGTCCGTCAGCCGACTGGCGACCCCACTTCCCGGGCTGGGACTGACCCAGCAGAGCACCTGCTGAGTTGTGACAGCTATCCGCGGCCTTGCGGGTGTCACAACTACTCACCTGCATAGCCGCGACCTCATCAGCGAGCGGCGGCCACGCTCTCGTCCGTGCCGGCCAGCTTCTGGGCCAGCCAGATCGGCACGATCGAGGCCACGATCAGGGCGGCCGCGACCACGTTGACGACCGGCGCCTGGTTGGGGCGGAAGAGGTTCTGGTAGATCCAGATCGGCAGCGTCTGGATGCCCGACCCGGAGGTGAACGTGGTCACGATGATCTCGTCGAAGCTGAGCGCGAACGACAGCAGCCCACCGGCCAGCAGCGCCGATCGGAGCATCGGCAGGGTGACGAGGCGGAACGTCAGGAACGTGCCGGCTCCGAGGTCCATCGAGGCCTCCTCGAGGTTGCCGCCGAGGCGGCGCAGACGGGCGACCGCGTTGTTGAACACCGTGACCATGCAGAACGTCGCGTGCGAGACCACCAGGGTGAAGAAGCCCAGCCGGATGCCGACCATCGTCAAGAAGGCATTGGCCAGCGCGATCCCGGTCACCACGCCGGGCAGCGCGATCGGCAGGATGATCAGCAGCGAGACCGTGTCGCGGCCGTAGAAGCGGAACCGTTGCAGCGCCAGCGCCGCCATCGTGCCGAGCACCAGCGCGAGCAGCGTGGCGATCGCCGCTACCTCCAGCGAGACCAGGATCGCCGAGCGCGCGCCGGTCGACGAGGCGGCGGCCGACCACCACCGCGTGGTGAGCCCGGTGGGCGGCCAGGCGAAGGTGCGCGAGGTGTTGAACGAGTTGAGCAGCACCAGCGCGAGCGGGGCATAGACGAAGACCAGCACGAGCGCGCTCACGACACCGAGCAGGGTGCGGGTCAGCCGGGAGAGGGTCACAGGCTCTCCAGCGCTCCGGTCCGGCGTACGGCGGCGAGGTAGACCAGCATGATCACGACCGGGATCGTCGACACCGCGGCCGCGAAGGGCATGTTGTTGCCGGTGAGGAAGTTGTCGTAGACGACGTTGCCGAGCATCTGGTTGGCGCCGCCGACGATCTTCACCGCGATGTAGTCGCCCAGGGTCAGCGAGAAGGTGAAGATCGACCCGGCCACCGCGGCCGGGAAGAGCACCGGCACCACCACCCGGCGCATCGTCATCGCGGTCGAAGCACCGAGATCGGCCGACGCTTCCAGCAGCGAGTTGGGCAGCCGCTCGAGGCCGGCGTACATCGGCAGGATCATGTAGGGCAGCCACAGGTAGGACAGCGTGATCACGGTGGCAGCGAGCCCGTAGCCGGGGGAGTCGAACCCGAAGGGCTGTGCCAGCCAGGAGACCGGCCCCGTCTCCGACAGCATCCCGCGCCACGCGTAGGCCTTGACGAGGTACGACGCCCACAGCGGCGTCAGCACCGCGATCACGAGCACCCGCTGGAGCCGGGGCGAGGCGACCTTGGCCATGAAGAGCGCGACCGGGAGGGCGATCACCACGTCGATCACCGTGACCGCGACCGCGGTCAGCACCGTCCGGACGGTGATGGACCGGTAGACCTCGATCGTCGCGAGGTCGCGGAAGTTCTCCCACGTCCAGTCCCGCGAGATGACCCCGGTGAAGCCGTCGACGGTCCACAGCGAGGTGATGAACAGGGCCGCGAGCGCGCCGAGGTAGGCCACCCCAGCCACAGCATCGGGGGCCCCAGGAGGAGCCCCAGCCGCAGCCGGGGGTGACGGTGGAGAACCCCTGCGGCCAAGGATCAGCCCTTGATCTCGGTCCAGGCCTGCGTCCAGTCCTGGTACGTCGTGCACGAGACGTCGGTGCGCCCGTCCAGGCACTGCTCGATCGGCGTCGTCCAGTACCAGATCTGCTCGGCGTAGGCCTCGTCACCGGCGTGGTAGCTGTCGCAGAAGCCGTCGCTGGTCAGGTCGCACGCCAGCTCGTTGGCCGGAGCCTCGCCGAACCACTCGGCGACCGCGGCGTTGACCTCGGGGCTGATGATGTGGTCGAGCCAGGCGTAGGCGCAGTTGCGGTGCTCGGTCTTGGCTCCCACCATCCAGGTGTCGGACCAGCCGGTAGAGCCGGTGGCCGGCAGGATCGCCTCGACCGGGACCTTGTCGGCCTGCGCGAGGTTGGCGATCACCTGCCAGGTGGTGCCGACGACCGAGTCGCCGGTGGTGAAGGCCTGGATCTCCTTGAGGTAGTCCGACCAGTACTCCCCGACGTGCTCGCGCTGCGCCTTGAGCAGGTCGACCGCCGCTGCGAGCTGGTCGGCGTCGAGCGCGTAGGGGTGCTCGATGCCCAGCTCGGGCCGGGTGTTCATCAGGTAGAGCGCCGCGTCGGCGATGTAGATGGGGGAGTCATAGGCCGTGACGGCGCCGGGGTAGTCGGAGGCCCCGTCGAAGACGACGCTCCAGTCGGTCGGCGCGGGGGAGACCTCGTCGGTGTTGTACATCAGGAGGTTGGCGCCGTAGCCGTGCGGGATGCCGTACATCTGGCCGTCGACGGCGTTCCACTCGCGGTCCTTGAGGAACGACCAGACGTCGGCGTAGTTGGGGACCAGGTCGGTGTTGACGGGCTCGACGTCACCGCCGGCGATCAGTCGCAGCGAGGCGTCCCCGGAGGCCGAGACGACGTCGTACTCCCCGGACTTCATCAGCGTCACCGCCTCGTCGGAGGTGCCGAAGTACTTCACGTCGACCTGGCAGCCGGTCTCCTCCTCGAAGGGAGTCACCCAGTCGACGCTCTTGTCGGTCGAGCCGTCCTCGGCGTAGCCGGGCCAGGCCAGCACCTTCAGAGAGCCCTCGTCGTCACCGAGCGCGTCGGCCATCGGCAGGTCGGGGGCCACGAAGCCACCCTGCTCCTCGGCAGCCGCCGGGGCGTCCCCGCCGCCGCCGTCCCCCGAGGTGGTGCCGCAACCCGCGGCCACCAGGGCGAGCGCGGCCGCGGCCACGCCCGTACGGGTCAGTCTGGTGATCCTCATGGTGTGTCTCCTTGGTGTGCTGGGGCGGTGCCATGACCGAGATCGATGAGGTGCTCGTCGCTCCAGGCGAGGGCGACGCGCTGTCCGCGCGCGACGACCTGGTCGCTGGTGCCGTGCAGGTTCTGGCGCAGGACGGTGAGCGTGGGCCCGTCGTCGAGCTGGACGAGGTAGTGGTTGACCGACCCGAGGTAGACGACCTCACGGACCACGCCACCGGTCCGGGCCGGCTGGTCGGAGACGTCGAGGTGGATCTTCTCCGGACGGATGCTGAAGGTGCCCGCACGGCCGAGGACCGCCCGCGCCTCCTCGCCGGTCAGCAGGTTGGAGGTGCCGACGAAACCGGCGACGAACGACGTCGCCGGCGCCTCGTAGAGCGCGGACGGGGTGGCTACCTGCTCGATCCGGCCCTCGCTGAAGACCGCGATCCGGTCGCTCATGGTGAGCGCCTCCTCCTGGTCGTGGGTCACGAAGCAGAAGGTGATGCCCACGTCGCGCTGGATCTGCTTGAGCTCGATCTGCATCTCGCGGCGCAGCTTGAGGTCGAGCGCCCCGAGCGGCTCGTCGAGCAGCAGCACCCGGGGCTCGTTGACCAGCGCCCGCGCCAGCGCCACTCGCTGCCGCTGCCCGCCGGAGAGCTGGGTAGGCCGACGGTCGGCGTACCCACCGAGCCGGACGGTGTCGAGGGCGCGCAGCGCCCGCTCGCGGCGCTCGGCACGCGGCACCCTCTTGACCCGGAGGCCGTACTCCACGTTGGTGAGCACGTCCATGTGCGGGAAGAGGGCGTAGTCCTGGAAGACGGTGTTGACGTCGCGGGCGAAGGGCGGGGTGCGGGTGACGTCGTCGCCACCGAGGAAGACCCGGCCCGACGTGGGCTCCTCGAAGCCCGCGATCATCCGCAGCACCGTGGTCTTGCCCGAGCCGGACGGGCCGAGCATCGAGAAGAACTCGCCGTCGCGGATCTCGAGGTCGAGGTCGTCGACGGCGGTGACCGAGCCGAAGCGCTTGGTCAGCGCCTCCAGCCGGACGGCGACGGGCGCGCTCGTCAGGGCCGCGCGTGGTACGTCGAGCTGGGTCATCGGCCCTCGGGGTTCGCAGACGGAAACGTTCCTGGAGGGCAACCTAGAGGATGGAAATTCGTTGCCACAAGCACGAACGCGTCACGGTTTCGTCCTTCGACGGCACGACTCCGCTCGGCGACGCCCTCTCACGATTTCGGAAGCCCTTCGCTCGTTTGCGAGGATCACCGCATGTCACGCAGTGTCCTGGTCCGTCTGCTGCTCGTGCTGGGGCTCCTCGGCGCCTGCACCGCGATCGCATTCGGTCGGGAGCCACGGCTCGGGCTCGACCTGCGCGGCGGCACCCAGATCACCCTCCAGGCCAGCTCCACCGACCGGGTGGAGGCCAATGCCGAGTCCACGGACCGGGCCATCGAGGTCCTCCGCGGCCGCGTCGACGCTCTCGGCATCTCCGAGCCGACGCTGACCCGGGCCGGTGAGGACCGGATCATCGTCGAGCTGCCCGACGTGCAGGACCCCCGGGAGGCCGTGGCGACCATCGGCCGCACCGCCCAGCTGACCATGCACCCCGTCGTCGGCTCGGTCGCGAGCGCGGACGCACAGCCCGCCAAGGACGGCAACGTCATCTACCCCGACGAGGGCGGGGGCTTCCTCGAGCTCGGACCGGCCGCGCTGGAGGGCGAGGACATCAGCGGCGCCGACGCGGTGCAGGACCCGACCCGCGTGGACTGGGCCGTCAACGTCGACTTCGACTCGGCGGGCTCCGACGCGTTCGGCAACCTGTCCGCGGCCGCCGCCTGCGCGCAGGGCGACCCGCGCCGGATCGCGATCGTGCTCGACTCCGAGATCATCTCCAGTCCCGAGGTCCAGGTGCCCTGCGGCGGCCGGATCACCGGGACCACCGAGATCACCGGCAGCTTCACCAACCAGCAGGCCGTCGACCTGGCCATCCTGATCGAGGGGGGCGCACTGCCGCTGCCGGTCGAGGTCATCGAGCAGCGGACCGTCGGACCCACGCTCGGCGCCGCCGCGATCGAGGCGTCCTGGCAGGCCGCCCTCGTCGGGCTGCTGGTCACCGCGCTCTTCATCGCCATGGTCTACCGCCTGGTGGGCTTCCTCGCCACGCTCGCGCTGTCGTCGTACGCCCTGCTCGCCTACGCCTTGCTGGTCGGTCTCGGCTCGACTCTGACCCTGCCCGGCCTCGCCGGCTTCGTGCTCGCCATCGGACTGGCGATCGATGCCAACGTGCTGGTCTTCGAGCGCGCCCGTGAGGAGTACCGCGACCACCCCTCGGCGGGGCTGCGCCGCGCGCTGGCCATCGGCTTCAACAAGGCCTGGACCGCGATCATCGACTCCAACGTCACGACGCTGCTCGCGGCGGGCCTGCTGTTCTTCCTCGGCTCCGGACCGATCAAGGGTTTCGGTGTCACCCTCTCGATCGGCGTGATCGCCTCGATGATCTCCGCCCTCGTCATCGCGCGGGTGCTCACCGAGGCCGTGGTCTCGACGAAGGCGGTCGAGAAGCGACCGCGCATCACCGGCCTCGCCAACGTCGGCCGGGTGCGCACCTACCTGGAGGAGAAGGCACCCGACCTGATGTCGCGGCGCCGGCTCTGGCTGGGGCTCTCCGGCGTCGCGATGGTGGCGGCGCTGGCGGGGATCTTCGGCAACGGCCTCAACCTCGGCGTCGAGTTCACCGGCGGCCGGGTGCTGGAGTACTCCACCGCCCAGCGCATCGATGTCGACGACGCGCGGCAGATCGTCGCCGATGCGGGCTACCCCGAGGCGACCGTCCAGAACGCCGACGACGACAAGATCTCGGTACGGGTCGGCCAGATCAGCGACGACGAGGCCGTCGGCATCGAGCAGGCACTCGGCGATGCCGCCGGCGGAGCGACCAAGGAGCGCGACGAGAAGATCGGCGCCTCGCTGGGCACCGAGCTGCGCAACAAGGCGCTGATCGCCTTCGGTGTCGCCTTCCTCGCCCAGCTGCTCTACCTCGCGGTCCGCTTCAAGTGGACCTTCGGTGTCTCTGCCGTGCTTGCGATGTTCCACGACGTCGTCATCGTCACCGGCGTCTTCGCCTGGCTCGACAAACCCATCGACGGAGTGTTCCTGGCGGCTGCAATGACCATCATCGGGCTGTCGGTCAACGACACCGTGGTGGTCTTCGACCGGATCCGCGAGCGCTGGTTCGCCTCGCAGGGCGAGCCGTTCAACGAGGTGGCCAACAAGGCCGCGGTCGAGACGATGCCGCGCACCGTCAACACCGGTCTCGGGGCGATGTTCATCCTGGCCGCACTGGCGGTCTTCGGAGGCGACTCGCTGCGCGACTTCGCCATCGCGCTGCTGCTCGGGCTGATCATCGGCACCTACTCCTCTGTCTTCACCGCCACGCCGCTGCTGACCTACCTCCAGGAGCGCTGGCCGATGTCGCGGGCCGAGAAGGTACGCCGCCGCGAGGCCCGGACGGTTGACGACTCCGGTGCCGTCATCTGAGCGTCGGGAGCGTGACCACGGTCACTGGTCTTGACCATTGGGTAAAGGTTCACGCCTGAGTTCGGGCGACATGCCGCGCGATTTGAGTTCGTACCGCATGATGGACGGGAGCAGATCCGGGGGGAGCTGCCAGCTCGTACCGGGGGGTACCCATGAGCAACCAGACAACGTTGCGGCGTCGTATCTTCGGCCGCAGTTCGACGCGTGCCGCCAGCTGGGCGGAGGCGACCGTCGTGCGGGGCACGGAGGCTCACCACGAGCCCGCGCCCGTCGCGCCGCTGACCATGCCCAAGGTGCCCGAGCCGTCGCCGGTGCCCGAGACCTCGGAGGTCACCGGTCTGGCGGCCTTCGGTGCGACCCGGCTGGGCCCGACCTCCTTCGCCCTGCGCGTGACGGTTCCCGTTGATGCCCCGGCCGTCGCCCCGGGCTACTGCTTCCGGTTGACCCTGACCCGGTCGCCCGACGCCCCGGCCGCCGACGTGGCCGTCTCGGAGTGGCTCGACCTCGTGGTCGACCAGCGGGCTTCCTCCGGGCTCCGCAACGCCGCGCTACCCGGCGACTTCGCACCCATCGCCAGTGGCGTCACCTGGACCTACGACATCCGCACCACGGTCGCGCTGGCCGGTGGCGCGGGTCGTACCATGCGCTTCGCCGAGTCGCCGACCGGTCAGGGCTGGGCCGCGACGTTCGTCGAGCTCGACGCCGGCGGCGAGCCGATCGGTGCGGTGCACACGCACACCTTCTAGAGACTGGCATCGCGGCGGGCCCGGTCGGGGGGCTGAGCTCGCCGCGGTGCTGCACGAGCACGCGGTTGGCCCGAACCGGGAGGGACGGGCCTGTGCACGACGAGCCTGTGCGCGACGGGCCTGGGGACGGGGGTCCTGGGCCGTCGGTCCTCGCCACTAGAGTGCCCGGGTGCCAGCCGACGACCCCACCGCCGAGCGGCCCGACCCGGCGCCCAGCACCCCGCCCGGCACCCCGGTCCACCAGGTGCTCGCGGCCGCCGTCGCCGCCCTCGGCGGCGAGGAGCGCCCCGGGCAGATGCAGATGGCCGAGGCTGTCGCCGAGACCTTCGCCGGCGACCAGCACCTACTCGTCCAGGCCGGCACCGGCACCGGCAAGTCGTTGGCCTACCTGGTGCCCGCCCTGCTCCACGACAAGCGCGTGGTGGTCGCCACGGCGACCCTGGCCCTTCAGCACCAGCTCGTCGAACGGGACCTGCCCCGGCTGATGGAGGCGGTGGGCGACCTGCCCGGCGTCGACACGACGTACGCCGTGCTCAAGGGGCGCTCCAACTACGCCTGCCTGCACCGGATCCGCGAGGGCGTCCCCGACGACCAGGGAGTCCTGGTCGAGGCTCCGACCGGCACCCTCGCCGCGGAGGTGCTCAAGCTGCGCGCGTGGGCGGAGAAGGAGGTGACGTCCCAGGGCACCGGTGAGCGTGACAACGCGCCCCGCCACCAGGACCGCACCTGGCGGCAGGTCAGTGTCAACCATCGCGAGTGCCTCGGGGCCACGAAGTGCCCCTTCGCCCAGGAGTGCTTCGCCGAGCGGGCCCGCGAGAAGGCGCAGCGCTCCCACCTGATCGTCACCAACCACTCGCTGCTCGCGATCGACGCGATCGAGGGGGTGCCGATGATCCCCGACTACCACGCGGTGGTCATCGACGAGGCGCACGAGGTCGTTGCCCGGGTCACCCAGGCCGCCACCGACGAGCTCGCGGTGCCCGACGTGGAGCGCGCCGCGCGCCGGGCGCAGCGCCACGTCGGCGAGTCCGACGCCGCCGACCGGCTCGCCGACGCCGCCGACGACCTGGCCGAGGCCGTGGCCGCCGCCGCGCCCGGCCGCTTCGACACCGTGCCCGACCAGGTCGCCGAGGCGTTGGCGCTCGTCCGGGACGCCGCGCGCGCCTGCCTGTCCGCCTTCCCCCGGGAGGCGCCGGGGGAGGCGTCCGGTGACGCGGGTCTTACCCAGGCCAAGGCGATGGTGCAGGACGTGTTCGCCAACGCCGAGCGGATGGCGCTGGCCAGTGCCGCCGACGTGTTGTGGCTCGGTGAGGCCTCGGAGCGGATGCCGGCCCGGCTGCACGTCGCGCCCCTTCAGGTGTGGGGGCCGATGCGCAACAAGCTGCTCGCCGACAAGACCGTCGTGTTCACCTCGGCCACGCTGATGCTGGGCGGGGACTTCTCCTCGGTGGCGACCTCGGTGGGCCTCAAGCCCACCGAGCAGGTGATGGCACCCGCCCCGACACCGACGGCCACCGACGAGGTGCTGCCCTGGCGCGGCCTCGACGTCGGCTCGCCCTTCGACTACGCCAAGCAGGCGATCCTCTACGTCGCCCGACACCTGCCGCAGCCTGGTCGCGACGGGCTGGTCGCCGCGCAGCTCGACGAGATCGTCGAGCTGGTCGACGCCGCGGAGGGGCGCACACTCGGGCTCTTCTCGTCGCGTCGGGCCGCCGAGCGGGCCGCCGAGGAGGTGCGCGAGCGGCTGCCCCACCTGACCACGCTCGCGCAGGGCGACGCCCAGCTGCCCGAGCTGGCCAAGCAGTTCGTCGGCGACGCCCATACCTGCCTCTTCGGCACGCTCTCGCTCTGGCAGGGCCTCGACGTGCCGGGTGAGACCTGCCAGCTGGTCATCATCGACCGGATCCCGTTCCCCCGACCCGACGACCCGCTGATGTCCGCGCGGCAGCGGGCGGCCGACCAGGCCGGGGGCAACGGCTTCATGGCTGTGGCGGCGACCCATGCGGCGCTGCTGCTCGCTCAGGGCGCGGGTCGGCTGATCCGCACCACCACCGACCGCGGGGTGGTGGCGGTGCTCGACCCACGGCTGGTCACGGCGCGCTACGGCCGCTTCCTCCAGGCCAGCCTGCCGCCGATGTGGTCGACCACCGACCCGGTCGTCGTACGCCGAGCGCTCGCGCGGCTGGCCGAGGGCTGAGCGTGCCGATGGGTCAGAGTCGCGAGACGCCCTCGTAGCGGTAGATCCCCCGGTCCGGCCTGTCGGTGCGCGGCGCGGCCAGCCCGAGGAATGGGCCGAGGGTCGGCGCCACGTCGAGGGTGCGGGCTCCCGCGGACGAGGTCCCGCGGCCCACGGACGGGTGGCCTCCCGCCAGGAAGAACGGGATCGGCAGGGTGGCCGGATGCCCGTGGTTGCCGGGGATGGGGTTGTCCAGGGACCCCGGGTCGCTGAACCGCCAGCCCGCCCGGTGCGGCAGGAAGCTGTCCAGGTGGACCCGGCCGCTTGGTCACGCCGGTCACCGATCACGAAGTAGTCCATCTGGGCCCGCGCCGGTGTCAGGTCCAGGACCGAGTAGCCGTGGTCGTCGAAGTTGAGGTACTTCACGTGCCGGTTGCCGGCCTGGATGCCGGCCTCGACGGCCAGGCTGGTGGTGCGCGGCGGGGTGGCTCTACCCAGGAGGCGCGGTGTTGTTCATCGCGATGTCATCGCGCCGTCGCCGGCACGGCTGGCGGGCCGGCAGCGGGCCGTAGACGATCCCGGACGCGGCCGCCATCACCAGCCAGCCGCCGACCACGTCGAGCACCCAGTGGTTGCCGGTGCCGATGATCACGAACGCGGTCATCGCCACGTGGCCCCAGGCGAGCACCCGCACCCAGTTGCAGCGCACCTCGCGCTGGACCACCCAGGCCACCCAGAGCGACCAGCCCGCATGCATCGAGGGGAAGGCCGCCAGCTGGTTGGTGTAGCCACCCATCCCGCGGGGCGCGGATGCGTCGGCGCCCCACCACCCGTGAGCGGCGGAGAGCTGGAGCACGTCGACGTACCCCGGCAGCAGGCGCGGCGGCGCCATCGGCAGCAACAGGTAGAGGACGAGCGCCATCAGTGTCGCCACCACCAGCGCCCGGCGTGCCGGGCCGTACGTCGCCGTGCCCCGCCGCCACAGCCACAGCAAGACGGCGCCGGTGACGACGTAGTGGGCGGTGGCGTAGTAGTAGCTGCAGACGAGCGCCATCGCGGGGCTGGTCGCGAACCAGCTGTTGAGCCAGCCCTCGAAGTCGAGCCAGACGAAGCGTTCGAGGCCCAGCAGCCGGTGCGCCCGCTCCACCGCCGGAGCCGGACTGGTGTCCGCGACGAGGCGGGTCAGGCTGTAGCCCACCCACAGGACCCCGATCATCAGCGCCTCGGTCGCACCCCGACGAACCCGCAGTACCAGCGGGTTGGCGAGCAGTGCGGGCATGGTCACGGGGCATAGCCTCCCGCACTGGGCCAAGATCCGAAAATGGGTAATGCCCCCTGAATTCACCCCGAGGCTGTCTCGGGGTCACCCGGGGGTGGCTGGTCAGAGCCGGCGCAGGACCGCGGTGACCTTGCCGAGGATCGTGGCGTGGGTGCCGTCGATGGGCTGGTAGGCGTCGTTGTGGGGGAGCAGCCAGACCTGGCCGTCCTTGCGCTGGAAGGTCTTGACGGTCGCCTCTCCGTCGATCAGCGCCGCCACGATGTCGCCGTTGGCGGCCTCCTGAGCCTGCCGGATCACCACGTAGTCGCCGTTGCAGATGGCTGCGTCGATCATCGAGTCGCCCGCCACCTCGAGCAGGAAGAGGGTGCCCTCGCCAACGAGCTGCTTGGGCAGTGGGAAGACGTCGGTGATCTGCTCCTCCGCGAGGATCGGGCCACCAGCGGCGATCCGGCCCAGGATCGGCACATAGGTCGCCGTGGGCATCGCGTCGCCGATGCCGGTCTCGTCGACCGACGTCTCCTCCACGGTGCTCATCGACCGACGGGCCGCCATCACCTCGGGGAGGAACACCTCGAGGGCCCGCGGACGGTTGGGGTCGCGCTTGAGGAACCCCTTCTCCTCCAGGGTCTTCAGCTGGTGGGCCACGCTGGAGGAGCTGGTCAGGCCGACGGCCGTGCCGATCTCGCGCATGCTGGGCGGGTAGCCGCGCTGCTCGATGGAGTCCTTGATGTGGGCCAGCACCTTCTGCTGACGCGGCGTGAGGCCGGTGGCGTCGGGGGGACCGTCGGGTAGCTCGGACACCTTGCGCGTGCTGGTGCGGCGCTCCGCCATCGTCATGTGCCTCTCGTCGTCATGGTGCCCGGGGTGCAGGCATGCCTCACCGTAGCCACGATCGGCCCCGGCTTCAAACAGGTGTTCGAACGGCGTGTCGCGCTGTCGATCATTCACATGCGTGGGTGGAAGGCGATGGCCCGACCTTCGCCGGGAGCTCTGCCCGGGTCGGTCCATCGATGGGTGTACGCCGGGTCGTGGATGCGGTGGTGATGGAGCCCGCAGACGGGCCCGCATCCTCGAGGTCGGTCCGGCCGCCGTGCGCCCAGGGCGTCTCGTGATGGAGCTCGGTCCAGGGCGAACGGCCGGTCGCAGCCGTCGGCGGCGCACTCGGAGGGCCGCGTGGCCAGCACCACGCGCTCTCGAGAGCAGGTGTTCGAACACCAGGAGGGCTGCCCTGCCCGGAGCTGTGGAAACTCGATCTGCCGACATTGTCAACGCGCCACGCGGGAGTGCTGTCCTCTCTAGGATGGTCAGCGGAGAGCCGTCCACCCCCCAGCGGCACTGATCCCATGACCCTGCGCAGCACGCGTCTGCCCGCCCTGCTGGCCACCCTGAGCCTGGCCGCCCTCTCCCTCGTGACGACGCTCGCCGTCGCCGCGTCCTCTCTGACGGCGACCGCTGGCGTCACCGAGCGTCGAGCGCCGGTCGCGGAGAACCCGCTCGCCGGGCACCCGTGGGGCGTCTACCAGGGGCCGATGGACCAGGCGTGGCTGCCGTACGCCGCGTCGACCGGCGCCCGGCGCGAGGAGCTCGCGAGGATCGCGCTGACCCCGAAGGCGAAGTGGTTCGGAGCCTGGATCCCGACCAGCCAGATCGCCGCCAAGGTCGGCGAGTACATCGCCAACGCGCAGGCCGGCGACCCCGACGCTCTCGTCCAGATGACGGTGTTCCGGATGATCCCCTGGGAAGGGGAAGCCTGCACGCGGTTGTCCACCAGGACCGAACGGGCCGACTACAAGGCGTGGACCGACGCGTTCGCAGGCGCTGTCGGCACCGCGCGGGTGGCGCTGATCCTCCAGCCGGACGGTCCCTTCGCGCTCTGCGCGCCGCGCGGTTCGCTCGCGCCGTCCCGGCTGATCGGCTACTCCACGCGGGCGTTCTCGGCGCTACCCAACACCAGCGTCTACCTCGAGGCCGGCTCCGCGGACTGGCCGGCTCCCGGCTCGCAGGGCGGCGTGGAGAGTGCCGTCGACATCCTGATGCCCGCCGGTATCGAGTACGCCCGCGGCTTCGCGCTCAACGGCACGCACTACTCCGACACCAACCTCGAGGTGGCCCGCGGTGCGGCGATCGTCGCGGAGCTCGAGGCGCGCGGGGTGCCCGGCAAGCGGTTCGTGGTCAACACCTCCTCCAACGGGCACCCGTTCGAGTTCGGCCACTACACCGGTCCGGACGCCGACAACGCGTTCGTCTGCAAGTCCCCGACCGACCACCGCACCTGCGTCACGCTCGGCATCCCACCGACCACCGACGTGGCCAACCCGGCGTGGGGCCTGACGCCCGAGACCAACGCACTCGCGGCGGCGTACGCCGACGGCTACCTGTGGTTCGGTCGGCCCTGGCTCTACCGCCAGAACGACCCGTTCGTGCTGAAGCGGGCGCTGGCGCTGGTGCGCTCGACGCCGTACTGACCCGGCCCGCCGCACCACTCTCGGGTTCGAACATTTGTTCGCTCCGGTCCTTGACCCGTTCGAACAGGTGCTCTACCGTCGTACACATGTTCGATCGAACGTCTGATCGACCGCCCGCCGACCGACTGTCGGTGGTCACGGTTAGACAGAGGTCGACAAGGAACCGACGAGGCGATCACCCGGGTCGCCACTTCCCCTGGAGGTCCCGATGAGCACGATGGTCATCTCACCCGTCCGCCTGATCGGCGGGCGTCCCGTGCGCCGCCCCGTGGCGGCTCGCCCGACGAGCACCGTCGTGGACTCCCCGGCCGGTGCGGTCCGGCTGACGCGGCGCGGTCGCCTCGTGGTCTTCCTGACCGGCCTGCTGCTGGTGCTGGTCGTCGGCTTCTTCCTGGGCGCTGGTTCGGTGGCCTCCCAGGATCGCGGCCAGCCCGCCCCCACCGAGGTCGTCCAGGTCGCCCCGGGCGAGACCCTGTGGGACATCGCGAGCCGACTCACCGCGACCGGCGACGACGTCCGTGGCGTGATGTACGACATCAAGCGCCTCAACGCCCTCGACAGCTCCGGCCTCACCGCCGGCCAGCGCCTCCGGGTGCCCGCGGGCGGCTGATTCCCCACCCCAGACCACAGACCCCGTCGGTCGACTCGACCCCGGCCGGCGGCCACAACTGAATAGCTCCACGGGGAAGACGAGAGGCGGGTCTGCGCTGGCGGACCCGCC
>JBDSLK010000302.1:0-20881 GCA_039916425.1 Nocardioides sp. | reverse complement strand
CCGCCACGACCTCCTCGTCGCGCATCGATCCACCCGGCTGAACGACCGCGCGGACGCCCGCGTCGAGCAGGATCTGCAGGCCGTCGGCGAACGGGAAGAAGGCGTCCGACGCGGCGACCGCGCCCCGGGCCCGCTCGCCCGCCCGCGCGACTGCCAGCAGCGCGGAGTCGACCCGGTTGACCTGACCCATGCCCACGCCGACGGACGCGCCGCCGGAGGCGAGCAGGATCGCGTTGGACTTCACCGAGCGGCAGGCCGTCCAGGCGAAGGCGAGGTCGGCAAGCAGCGCGTCGTCGGCCGGCTCCCCCGCGGCCAACGTCCAGGTGGCCGGATCGTCGCCAGCGGCGTCGACGAGGTCGCGGTGCTGGAGCAGTGCCCCGCCTGAGATCGGCCGCAGCTCCGCGCCACCGCGGCGCAGCGGCGCGCACTCGAGCAGACGGATGTTCTTCTTGGCTGCCAGGACCTCGACCGCGCCGTCGGCGTACCCCGGCGCGACCACGACCTCGGTGAAGATCTCGGCCACCTGCCGGGCCATCTCGACCGACACCGGCACGTTGGTGGCGATCACGCCGCCGAACGCCGACTTGGGGTCGCAATCATGGGCTTTCTGGTGAGCCTCCGCGACGTCGCCGGCTACCGCGATGCCGCACGGGTTGGCGTGCTTGATGATCGCGACGGCCGGGCGCTCGAAGTCGTAGGCCGCCCGGCGCGCGGCGTCGGCGTCCACGTAGTTGTTGTAGGACATCTCCTTGCCGTGCAGCTGCGCGGCCTGGGCGAGTCCGGGCGCGGGTGCGAAGCCGTCGGTGTAGAGGGCAGCGGGCTGGTGCGGGTTCTCGCCGTAGCGCAGGACTGCGGCGCGGTCCCAGGTGCCGCCCATCCACGCCGGGAAGCCGGTGCCGCCCGAGGTGTCGGTGAGCACGTTGCCCATCCAGGAGGCGACCGCCACGTCGTACGTCGCGGTGTGCACGAAGGCCTCGGCGGCCAGCGACGCCCGCTCGGCCAACGTGAAGCCACCCTCGACCACCGCCCGCAGCACGTCGTCGTAGCGCGCCGGCGAGGTGACGATCGCGACCGACGGATGGTTCTTGGCGGCGGCGCGGACCATCGACGGACCGCCGATGTCGATCTGCTCGACGCACTCGTCGGGTCCGGCGCCCGAGACGACCGTCTGGGTGAAGGGGTAGAGATTGGAGACCACCAGGTCGAACGGCTCGATGCCGAGCTCGTCGAGCTGCGCGACATGGGAGTCCAGGCGACGGTCGGCGAGGATCCCCGCGTGGACCGCGGGGTGGAGCGTCTTGACGCGGCCGTCGAGGCACTCGGGGAAGCCGGTCAGGTCCTCGACCCTCGTCACGGGCAGGCCGAGGGACTCGATGAGCGCCGCCGAGCCACCGGTGGAGACCAGCACCACACCGGCGTCGTGGAGGCCGCGCACCAGGTCGTCGAGACCGGTCTTGTCGTAGACCGAGACCAGGGCCCGGGCGAAGGGGATGCGATCAGTCATGGGGTGCTCCTCATCGGTGTCAGATGAGGCACCCAGGCGTTCGATGCTCTCTCGTCACTCCCCGGTGGTTGCCCACCTGCGCCAGTCGTGTGGCGTCAGCCTATCTGAACCCGACGGCCCTCGATACGGAAGCCGTGGTGCGCCAGCCGACCCACCGCGTCCACCAGCATCTCCCGCTCGGCGACCTTGATCCGCTCGTGGAGCGACTCGCTCGTGTCGTCGTCCTCGACCGGCACGGCGACCTGGGCCACGATCGGGCCGGTGTCGACGCCGTTGTCGACGACGAACAGCGTGCAGCCGGTGACCCTGACCCCGTAGGCCAGCGCCTCGGCCGGCCCGCGCATCCCGGGGAACGACGGCGAGAGGGCCGGGTGGGTGTTGACAACGCGGCCGGGGAACCGGCGCAGGAAGTCGTCGCCGACGAGCTTCATGAAGCCGGCGAGCACGACCAGGTCCGGGTCGAAGGCGGCGACCTTGTCGGCCAGGGCCCGGTCCCAGGCGTCCCGGCTGGTGAAGTCCGGCACCCGGGCGACGAAGGTGGGTATGCCGGCCCGGTCGGCGCGGGCGGTCCCCTCGATGTCGTGGCGGTCGGCACCGACCGCCACCACGCGGGCGCCGTACGCCGGGTCGCGGCACGCGTCGAGGAGGGCCTGGAGGTTGGTGCCGCCGCCGGAGACGAGCACGACGATCCTGGCGGCGAGCCGGGCGGGACTGGGCACGGGCCGCACTCTAGTGGCGTGGCTCAGCCGGTCGTCGCGCCGTCCGTCGCCAGCCGGGCCGCGCGGCGCTGCCACAGCGTCATCACCAGTCCGCCCACCAGGCCACCGAGCCCGAAGGCGGTAATGGCGTGGACGAGCACGTCGAACGCGGCCGGGGCCACGACCTGCATCCGCCCGGGGCCGACCGAGCCGCCGGCCAGGGCGGTGACCAGCCCCACGACGACTCCGCCGCCGATGCCCGCCGCGCAGCCGCGCAGGGCACCCTCCTCCCAGCGCAGGGCGGGACGCCGACGCTGCGACCGGGCCACGGCCACGGCGGCCACCAGCGGGGGCAGGGCCATCAGCACCGGGGTCCAGGCGGGCGTGGGGCCGGTGCCGGGCAGGGCCGCCAGCAGCGGGAAGAGCGGCAGCGGGCCGAGCACGACGGCGGCCGGCGTGACCAGGGTGCCCGCGCCGACCACGAACCCCGGGCCGAGCAGGTAGGCGCCTCCGAAGAGCACGGCGTTGGGCACCACCATCAGCGAGAGCAGCACATAGAGGGCAGCGGCCGGGGCGTCGGCCCCGAGCTGGGAGAGCACGTTGAGGGCGGTGCCGAGGTCCAGCAGGAGGGCGACCAGGACGACGACGGCGGAGACCAGGGCGAAGGTGCGCACTACCGACCAACCGGCGGCAGCACCGGCGGTGACCGGACGGGGCAGCCGCGCCGCCCAGACCCCGGCCCGGCCCGAGCCCACGGCCAGCGCGGGCAGCGCAAGGAGGGCGTTGAGCACCAGGCACCACAGCACGACGCGCACGGTCGAGGGGCCGGTCGCCGGGGTGGCCGCGACGGAGGCGGTCACGACGGCGACCACGACGTACCCTGCCGCGAACAGTGCCGCGGCCGTCGGCACGGTCCAGTCGCGCTCGCCGTCGGCGAGCCGGTCGGCGTCCGGACCGTGCGCGGAGACGGCGTCGCCGACCCGGTGGGCCACGCGCCAGGTGGTCCAGGCACAGACGAGGGTGACGCCGAGGGGGACGGCGCTGACCAGCACCCCGTTGACGGTGACGCCCGAGCCGTGGGCCATCAACCAGCCCAGCGCCCCCGTGCGGAGCCCGTCGCGGGGCTCCCCGTGGGCGCCGGCGTCGGTGAGGAACCACCCGACCGTACCGACGGCCATGCACACGACGAGGGTGGAGGCGGCGGCCAGCACGCCCCCGAGGGTGGCCAGCAGCGTGAGCGGTCGGTGGTGCCGGGCGTCGACGTCGGGCGGAGCGGGCGGCGAGAGCAGGGCAGTCATGACCGCCTCATCATCACCCGCACGTGGAGCCCTCCCGTGGTCCCACGCCGATGTGCGGCGCTGCCCGGCCTCACGTACCGTGGCAAAGCCATGCCGTTCACCTCGACGCGAGACCCGGTGCAGTTCGACGCGTTCTACAAGGACGCGCGCGACCGACTGCTCGTCCAGACCTATGCGCTGACGGGCGACCTTCCGGCCGCCCGGGCGGCGGTCCGCGACTCCTTCATCGTGGCCTGGCACCACTGGCGCAAGGTCTCTCGACTCGACGACCCTGAGACATCGGTGCGTCCGCACGCGTGGGCGCACGCCCAGCGCCGCCGCACCGCCCGGGTCTGGCACCGCGACAAGAGCCTCGACCCCGAGGTCCGCGCCACCCTCGAGTCGCTCGGCAAGCTCTCCGTCTCCCAGCGCAAGGTGCTGCTCCTCACCCTGCTCAGCACCGGTTCGCTGAGCGACATCGCCCGCGAGGTCGGCCTGCCCCGCGACGAGGCGGAGCGTCAGCTCCAGAGCGCCACCGCACGCTTCGCGGTGCACCGCGACATCGCCTCGGCCGACGTCCGGGCCGCCCTGGGGCCGCTCCACACCCACCTCACCGACCCACACTGGCCCCGGGCCACCATCATCCGCCGGGCGGGCGCCGCCCGGCGCCGCACCCACACCACGCTCGGCGTCGTCGGCACCGTGGCCGCCCTCGTGGTCAGCGGGGCCCTGGTCACCCAGGGCGGCGACCTGCGCCCGGCGCTGGCCGACCCGGACACCTCCCGCCCCGTGGTCGCGCCCAGCCCGGTCGCCGCCCCGCCCGCCAGCCTCTCCCCCGACGACCTGCTCACCGCAGACCAGGTGACCCGGTTGGACAGGAATCAGCGCTGGTCCGAGGGCCAGACCTCCGACAACACCGCCGGCACCGGGCTCGCCGTCCCCTGCCGACAGGCGCGGTACGCCGACCCCGGTGGCGGCCAGACGCTGATGCGCCGCTTCGACACCGTGGCCAGCAAGCGGGAGCCGTCGATGTCGGCGGTGCAGATCTCCGAGCTCTCCGCGACCGAGCCGGCCGCCCGGACCACCTTCGAGACCGCCGTCGGCTGGTACGCCGGGTGCCTGGACCGCCGGATGCAGCTCGTGGACACCCACCGGGTGGTCCGGGTCGGCGACGAGGCTGCCCTGTTCACCCTCCGCTCCTGGAAGAGCCCGGTCAGCACCCTGGTCGTGGGGGTTGCCCGCACCGGGTTGGTCACCACCACGACGCTGAGCCGTGGGCGAGGCACCGGCCCTGTGCGGACCGCGGCACCGGCCGCGCTGCTCGCCGCCGCCACCAACGCGCTCTGTGGGGCTCCCGGGGCCGCCACCTGCGCCGGGCCGCCGCGCCTGAGCGAGGTCGCGCCGTACCCCGTCGGGGAGGCCCCCGGCATGCTCAGCGAGGTCGACCTGCCCCCCGTCACGCGCGTCGAGAAGCCGTGGGTCGGCACGCAGGTGCGCAAGGCGACGGTCAACTACGCCGCCAGCGGCTGCGCCCGCGCCAACTTCAATGCCGACATCATCTCCAACGCCCTCACCCGGTCGTTCGTGATCCCCAACGCCAAGCTGCCCGCCGAGTTCGGGCTCACCGAGACTGTCGGCACGATGCCGGACCAGGCGGCCGGCGACTGGCTCGAGCGGGTGCGCCAGCAGATCGGCGTCTGTGCCGACAAGCGCCTCGGCACCACCGTCGAGCGGGTGTTGACCCGCTCCGGCGCCGACGCCGACATCACGGTCTGGCACCTGACCACGGAGATCTCCGACTCGCGCTCGGTGCGCTACCTGATGGCCGTGGTCCGCAACGGCACCGCCGTCTCCCAGCTCGGCTTCATCCCCGCCGAGGGTGTCACCATGCGGCCCGGAGCGTTCATCGACCTCGCCGAGCGCGCGCAGGTGCGTCTGGACCGGATGCCACGTCCCGAGCGCGCCAAGGGCGGCCGGGGCTCCTCCGGGAGAAACTGACCCCGGCGAGGCAACCGATCCGGCTGCCCGGGCGTATCCACCGTGTCGGGCCGCGCGCCGACTCGGGACGGAGGGCGAGATGGACGAGCAGACGTTCGACGATCTCTACCACGCCTCCTTCCGGCGACTCACCGGCCAGCTCTACGCCCAGATCGGCGACCTCGACGAGGCACAGGACTGCGTCCAGGAGGCCTTCGCCCGCGCGTGGTCGCACCGGCGGGCGCTGGACGCCGCCCAGCAGCCCGAGGTGTGGGTGCGGACCACCGCCTACCGGCTGGCGGTCGCCCGCTGGCGGCGTACGACGCTCGGTCGACGCCCCGCGGACCGCGCCGTCGGCTCCCCTTCCACCAGTCCGACGCCCCTGGGTTGGCTGACCAGGAGCTGTGCGGCACTTCGATCTGGACGCTGGAGCCCACCGACCGTCTCGCCGCCACGGCCACCGGCCGGGAGTACGCCGACCGCCGGGAGCTGCGGGTCTACGCCACCGCTGACGTCGCCGTACGCGAGATGACCGCGCTCGGATCGCACCTGCGAGATTGCTCCGACGAGAGTGCGGTCGGCGGGGGACGGCTGGTGCATGCGACGTTCGGCTGGCTGCGCCGGCTGACCCGCCGAGTCAGCGCGCCGTCTGCGACGGGTCGCCCCTGAGGGTCAGAGCTTCTCGAGGATGTCCCGCATCAGCTGGGCGGTCTCGGAGGGCGTCTTGCCGACCTTGACGCCCACGGCCTCGAGGGCTTCCTTCTTGGCCTGCGCGGTGCCGGACGAGCCGGACACGATCGCGCCGGCGTGGCCCATCGTCTTGCCCTCGGGGGCGGTGAACCCGGCGACGTAGCCGACGACCGGCTTGGTCACGTGGTCCTTGATGTACGCCGCCGCACGCTCCTCGGCGTCGCCACCGATCTCGCCGATCATCACGATCGCCTTGGTGTCAGGGTCGGCCTCGAACGCGGCCAGCGCGTCGATGTGCGTGGTGCCGACGATCGGGTCGCCGCCGATGCCGATGGCGGTCGAGAAGCCGTGGTCCTTGAGCTCGTACATCATCTGGTAGGTCAGGGTGCCCGACTTGGAGACCAGGCCGACCGGACCCTTCCCGGCGATGGTGTGCGGGGTGATGCCGGCCAGTGACTCCTCCGGCGTGATGATGCCGGGGCAGTTGGGCCCGATCATCCGGGTGCCCCCGTGGTTGGCGGGCCCTTCGAGGTAGGCCCACACCTCGGCGGTGTCCTGCACGGGCACGCCCTCGGTGATCACCACGAGCAGGCCGATGCCGGCGTCGATGGCCTCGAGGCAGGCGTCCTTGGTGTACGCCGGCGGCACGAAGACGACCGAGACGTCGGCACCGGTCTCGGCCATCGCCTCCTTGACGTCACCGAAGACCGGGAGGTCCTGGCCGCCGAGGGTGACCGAGGTGCCGGCCTTGCGGGCGTTGACACCACCCACCACCTGGGAGCCGGCCTGGACCATCAAGGCGGTGTGCTTGGAGCCCATGCCGCCCGTCATGCCCTGGACGATGATCTTGGAGTCCTTGGTCAGGAAAATAGCCATCTCAGTCTGTCCTCTACCCAGTCACTTCGCGGCGTTCGCGAGCTCGGCGGCCTTGTCGGCCGCGCCGGCCATGGTGTCGACGAGGGTCACCAGCGGGTGGGCGGCCTCGTCGAGGATCCGTCGGCCCTCCTCGACGTTGTTGCCGTCGAGACGCACGACGAGCGGCTTGCTCTCCTTGTCGCCGAGGATCTGCAGGGCGCCGACGATGCCCTTGGCAACCTCGTCGCACGCGGTGATGCCGCCGAAGACGTTGACGAAGACGCTCTTGACCTGAGCGTCGTTGAGGATCACGTCGAGGCCGTCGGCCATTACCTGGGCGTTGGCCCCGCCACCGATGTCGAGGAAGTTGGCCGGGGTGACCCCGCCGTGCTTCTCGCCGGCGTAGGCGACGACGTCGAGGGTCGACATGACCAGGCCCGCTCCGTTGCCGATGATGCCTACCGAGCCGTCGAGCTTGACGTAGTTGAGGCCCTTGTCCTTGGCCTTGGCCTCGAGCGGGTCCTCCTCCTCGCGGATCACGAACTCCTCGTGGTCGGCGTGGCGGAACTCGGCGTTCTCGTCGAGGGAGACCTTGCCGTCGAGCGCTTCGAGCCGGTCGCCGGCGAGCCTGGCCAGCGGGTTGACCTCGACGAGGGTGGCGTCCTCATCGACGAAGGTCTTCCACAGCGCCAGGACGGTCTCGACGGCCTGCTCGGTGAGCACCTCGGGGAAGCCGACCTCCGCGACGATCTCGCGGGCCTTGGCCTCGTCGACCCCGGTGCCGGGGTGGATCGGGATCTTCTTGATCGCGTCGGGGTTGGTCTCGGCGACCTCCTCGATCTCGACACCGCCCTCGACACTGGCGATGCAGAGGTACTGGCGGTTGGACCGGTCGAGCAGGAAGGAGAAGTAGTACTCCTCCTCGATGCTGGCCGCGGGGGCGATGAGCACGCGGTGGACGGTCAGGCCCTTGATCTCCATGCCGAGGATGGCCGTGGCGTGCGCCTCGGCCTCGTCGGGGGTCTTGGCGAGCTTGACGCCACCGGCCTTGCCGCGGCCGCCGGCCTTCACCTGCGCCTTGACGACGCAGACGCCGAGCTGCTCGGCGGCCGCGCGGGCCTCGGCGGGCGTGGTGGCCACGATGCCCGGGGTGCCCGGCACGCCGTGCTTCGCGAAGAGCTCCTTCGCCTGGTACTCCATCAAGTCCATGCTCGACCCAGTCCTTCTCGCATCATGGCTCGGCTCTCGCCGGTCACCAGGGGCAGGTTCTCCCCGGCACCCTAGTCCCGGCGGTCCTGCCCGGCCGAGGAGGGTCCAGCACCGCCGGCACCGCCTCGCGACCGCGACGAGCCCCTCAGCCGAGCGGGCAGCCGCCCTCGTCGTACGCCGCGGCGACCATCGCGACGAACCTGGCCACGGCGTCCTCACCGGGGGCGTAGGGGCCGGCTGCGAAGTGCGGACTGGCGACCCCCCGCTGGACCGACTCGCAGGCGGCCCAGTCCTGGCGGTTGGTGAGGTCCCAGAAGTCCACGGCGTACGCCGGGTCCGGCAGCGTGCCGTCCGAGTCCGGGAGGAGCCACCACGAGCACTCGACCCGGGTGCGGTCCGGCGCCAGCGGCAGCAGCCGGTGGGTCATCACGTAGTCGGGGTGGGCCGACACGAGGAGGTTCGGCAGCAGGTGGAGGTACTCCACCACGCCCGGCGGAGCGCCCGGGATGGGGTGACCGCCCGACTCCCCGGTGAGCGACATGGTGGCCATCCCCTCGCGGAGGTCCATCCGGCCACCGACCCAGGCACCGGGCAGGTCGTAGTTGTCGCCCGACGTCGGCGGGGTGACGGCGCAGAGCTCCGGGTGGATCTGGGGGCAGTGGTAGCACTCGTGGTAGTTCTCCGCGAGGACCTTCCAGTTGGCCGCGACCTCGTAGGTGTGCCGCTCCCCCAGCCGCAGGTCGTCGAGCCGGTAGGGCGCGAGCAGGTCGGCGGCCGCACCGAGGTGCTCGGTGAGGGGGACGACCTCTGTGGAGCCGACGGGGTGCAGCGCGTGGCCGAACAGCCAGCCCTGCCACTCGCCCACCGGCAGCTCGACGAGGCCGTGCTCGGCCTCGTCGAAGCCGGCGACGTCGCGGTAGCCGGGGGCGGCGAGCAGTCGACCGGCCAGGTCGTAGGACCACGCGTGGTAGGGACAGACCACCACGGCTCGGTCGGCGTGGGCGCCCCCGGGCAGCAGCTCGTGGCCACGGTGTCGGCAGGTGTTGGCCAGGAGTCGCAGCCGACCCTCATGACGGGTCAGCAGTACCGGCACATCACCGACGACCAGTCCCCGCTGGGTCGCGTCGGCGGTCAGCACCTCGTGGGTCCGGCCGAGGCAGGTCCAGCTCCCGGCGTACAGGTGCCTCAGCTCCCAGGCGAGGACGGCGGGTGAGGTGTACGCCGTCGCGGGAAGCATGAGACGAAGGTTAGTCACCCCGTCGGCGACGTGGCCACAGTTTGTGGAGAACTCTCCACCCGTGCTGGAATCACCGGGCACACTGGTCCGAACCCGGATTTCGGACGTGCGTGACCAATCCGTTACAGTGTGGGCGCGCTCGACTCGATGACGCCACAACATCGTGCCCAGTTCGCGACCGACGTAAACCACGTAGTGAGGGAATCTTTTTTCTATGGGTGACCACCGAGCAGCACGCAGCGGCTCACGCCGCTCCTCCTCGGTGACCCCTCGTCAGTCGACCCCCACTCCTGTGCTCGTCGAGCAGGTCACCCACGGCCCCGGCAAGCGCCGCGCCGCTCGACCCGCTCCCGGCCGACCGCTCGCCCGGCTGCTGCCGTCGGTGCCGGTGCTCGCCGGTGTCGCGACCGTCGCGATCGCCGCGATCGGCGCCCTGTCCGTGGTCCAGGCGCCCGCCCCGGCCGCGACCGCCCAACCGAGCGTCGCGTTCGCGCCCGCCAGTGCCCTGTCTGGCAGCAGCGCCAGTTCCAGCAGCAGCCTCCTGGCTCGCCGCGGCCAGCAGGTCAGCCGCGACTCCTCACGCGAGGCCCTCGCCGACGCGGTCGACCAGGACCTCGTCGCCGAGGCCGAGGCCCAGGCCAAGCAGCGCGACGCCGCACTGGCCGAGTTCGCCAAGAAGGCCGAGGCACAGGCCGTCAAGATCGCCCTCAACGCCTGGGTGCTGCCCCTGGACAGCTACAGCCTCAGCGCCGGTTTCGGGGCCGCGAGCTACCTGTGGTCCAACCTGCACACCGGTCAGGACTTCGCAGCCCCGAGCGGCACGTCGATCCACTCCATCGCCAACGGCGTCGTGACCGAGACCGGCTACGACGGCTCCTACGGCAACAAGACCGTCGTCACGCTCGATGACGGCACCGAGATCTGGTACTGCCACCAGACAACGATCCTGGTCAGCGTCGGCGACACCGTTCGCGGTGGCGAGACGATCGGCACCGTCGGCTCGACCGGCAACAGCACCGGACCGCACCTGCACCTTGAGGTGCGCCCCGGCGCCGGTGACCCGGTCGACCCGATGGGCGCCTTCCTCGTCCACGGCCTGACCATCTGACTCCTCAGAGCTTCTCCACCGGGGCGTAGCGCAGCAGCAGCCGCTTGACGCCCTCGGATCCGAAGTCGATCGAGGCAACCGTCTTGTCGGCCGCACCCTCCACCGCCACCACGGTGCCCATCCCGAAGCTGTCGTGGAGCACCCGGTCGCCGGGGTCGAGCGAGGGGATCTCGCGCGCCGGCTTGGCCTTGCTGGCCGCGTCGGCTCGCAGCGCCGCCGAGGAGAAGTTGCGTCGTCCGGCGGCCGTGGGGCTGCCAGGGCCGGCTGCCGGCGAGCTACTGGCCCAGTCGGGACGCGACCAGGCCGTCTGGGCGGCCTCCGTGCGTCTCCAGTCGACCAGGTCGATCGGCAGCTCGGAGAGGAATCGGGACGCCGGGTTGTGGGACGGCGCTCCCCACGCGGAGCGCACCAACGCCCGCGAGACGTAGAGCCGCCGCTGGGCGCGGGTGACGCCGACGTACGCCAGCCGGCGTTCCTCCTCGAGCTCGGGCTGGTCCCCCAGCGAGCGCGAGTGCGGGAAGACGCCGTCCTCGAGGCCGGTGAGGAACACCACCGGGAACTCCAGGCCCTTGGCGGTGTGCAGCGTCATCAGCGTCACCACGCCGGCGGCGTCGTCGTCCGGCGCGTCGGGGATCTGGTCGGTGTCGGAGACCAGGGCGACCCGCTCGAGGAAGTCGCCCAGACCGGGGGTGAGGATGCCGGCGTCGACGTCGGTCGGGTCGGCCGAAGGCCCGGAGACCGGGTCGTCGGAGAACTCGCGGGCGACCGCGACGAGCTCGGCGAGGTTCTCCACGCGGGTGGCGTCCTGCGGGTCCTCGGACTCCTCGAGCTCGGCAAGGTAGCCGGTGCGCTCGAGCACCGACTCCAAGATCACGTCGGCACGCTCCCCCGCGTCGACCATCGACTGGAGCTCCTGCACGACGCCGACGAAGCCCTGGATCGCGCGCAGCGACCGGGTCGCCAGACCAGGGGCCTCGTCGGCACGGACCAGCGCCTCCCAGAAGGTGGTGCGCTCGCGCTCGGCCAACGACTGCACGCACGCCTCGGCCCGGTCGCCGATGCCGCGCCTGGGGGTGTTGAGCACCCGGCGCAGCGAGATCTCGTCGGCCGAGTTGACGAGCATCCGCAGGTAGGCGAGTGCGTCGCGCACCTCGCGCCGCTCGTAGAAGCGCACGCCGCCGACGACCTTGTAGGGCATGCCGACGCGGATGAACACCTCCTCGAACACGCGGGACTGCGCGTTGGTCCGGTAGAAGACCGCGACGTCGGAAGGACGGGCGTCACGGGCGTCGGTGAGGCGGTCGATCTCCTCGGACACGAAGCGCGCCTCGTCACGCTCGTCGTCGGCGACGTAGCCGACGATCTTGTCGCCGTCTCCGGCGTCGGACCACAGCCGCTTCTCGGTGCGACCCCGGTTGTTGCCGATCACCGAGTTGGCGGCGGTGAGGATCGTCTGGGTGGAGCGGTAGTTCTGCTCCAACATGATCGACGTCGCGTCGGGGAAGTCCTGCTCGAAGTCGAGGATGTTGCGGATGTTGGCGCCCCGGAAGGCGTAGATCGACTGGTCAGCGTCGCCCACGACCATCAGCTCGGCGGGCGGCACCCGGTCCCCCGCGACCTCCTCCAGCGAGTCGGCGCAGAGCTGGTGGATCAGGGCGTACTGCGCGTGGTTGGTGTCCTGGTACTCGTCGACCAGCACGTGCCGGAACCGGCGTCGGTAGGTCTCGCGCACCTCGGGGAACTGCGAGAACAGGTGCACGGTGAGCATGATCAGGTCGTCGAAGTCGAGCGCGTTGGCCTCGCGGAGGCGGCGCTCGTACAGCGCGTACGCCGCGGCGTAGGCCTCCTCGAACTTGTTCTGGGTGTCCTTGGCGGCCTCGCCGGCGTCGCGGAGCTCGTTCTTGTGGTCGGAGACCCAGTTGAGGACGGCGTTGGGCTGGTAGCGCTTCGGGTCGAGGTCGAGGTCCTTGACCACGAGCCCCATCAGGCGCTTGGAGTCGGCGGCGTCGTAGATCGAGAAGTTGGACTTGTAGCCCAGCAACGCGGCCTCCTTGCGCAGGATGCGCACGCAGGAGGAGTGGAAGGTCGAGACCCACATGATCCGGGCACGCCGCCCGACGAGGGCCTCGACGCGCTCCTTCATCTCGGCAGCGGCCTTGTTGGTGAAGGTGATCGCCAGGATCGAGCCGGGGTGGGCCTGGCGCTCGGAGATCAGCCACGCGATCCGGCGGGTCAGCACCCGGGTCTTGCCCGAGCCCGCCCCGGCGACCACGAGCAACGGCGCCCCGGCGTGGACGACCGCGGCGCGCTGGGGGTCGTTGAGGCCCTCCAGCAGCTCGTCGCGGGTCGGGCCGGTGGTGCGCTGGCGCTCCGTGCGCTCGGCCTCGGCGAACTCGAGGCCCGGGATCGGGCTTGCGTGGGGACTGCTCATCTCGACGACCAGCCTACGTGGACGCACCCTCGGAGCTGGAGGTCGTCCTCGTCCGCCGGCGCCCCGCGCTTGTAACGCGGTGTCCACTGACCTAACGCGGTGTTGCGACACCGCGGGAGAGCGGTGGACACCGCGTTACAAGCGGGCGGTGGCACCGGAGGTATCCCCAGGGCCCAATGCGGCGGCGGTCCTCCCCAGGTGGCACGAGCATCGGCCCGGGTGGACTGGAAGATGCCACACCCTGGGCGGATGACCAGCCCCGGCGTCCTCGGCGTGATGGCCACCCAGCGCGGCCTGATCACCCGCGCGCAGGCAGTCCACGCGGGCCTCAGCCCCGAGCGGATCGACCGCTTGGTGCGGGCCGGCACGTGGGTGGCGGTGCGTCGCGCGGTGTACGCCGAGCGCCGGCTATGGGACGACCTCACGGGGTGGGAGGCGCGCCAGCTGCTCCGGGACCGGGCGGCGTGCCTGAGGATCACCAAACCTCACGTGCTGAGCCACACCTCGTCGGCCCTCGCGCTGGGGATGGCCATCCTCCGGCCTGAGGCCCCCATGACCCACGTGACAAGACGGGGGGTGCGCGGCACGCGTCACGAGTTCGGCGTCAAGCACCATCTGGCGCCCTACCGGCAGGACCAGGTCGAGGCGAGGGACGGCGTGCTGGTGCTCGATGGGGCGCGCACGGCCGTCGACATCGCCCGCGAGTACGGCCTGCGGGCGGGCGTGGTCGCCTGTGACTCCGCTCGGCGGACCGGCCTCGCGAAGTCCGCGCTGGTCGCGGCCTACGCGGGCATGAGGTCGTGGCCCGAGGTGACGGTGGCGCGCGAAGCTGTGGAGCTGTCCGACCCGGGCTCGGACTCGGTGGGCGAGACGCTCGCTCGGGAGCTCGTGACCGAGCTCGGCCACGGCCGTCCCGAGACCCAGTTCGGACTCACCGACGGCCAGCGCGAGGTGTGGTGCGACCTGAGGATCGGGCGCCACATCGTCGAGTTCGACGGGAGGGTGAAGTACTCCCGACCCGAGCACGGCGGCCTCGCCCGGCTCGACCCCGACGAGGTCGTGTGGCGGGAGAAGCAGCGCCAGGACTTCGTCTGCGGCTTCAAGCTGGGGATGTCTCGCCTGGTCTGGGGTGACCTGTGGGGCATCGCCCGCGACCGGGCACTCGCCCGGCTGGCGCGCGAGTACGCCGACACCAGCGCTCGCTTCGGCGACAACATCGCCGACCTCTCGCCGTACGTCGTCCGGCGCTCGGGGCATCGTCCGAGCGCACGCTTGTAACGCGGTGTCCACCACTCTGGGGCGGTGTTGCGACACCGCGGTAGAGCCGTGGACACCGCGTTACAAGGGAGTGAGGAGCGAGTCAGGCGTGGACGGACGACCAGAAGACGGCGACGGCGATGTTGGCGACGGTAAGGGCGAGCAACCCGAAGTACAGGCCCGCGGGGATCCGCGGCTTGCGCATGTTGGCCATCACCAGCACCAGGATGACCAGGCCGATCGCGAACTTCACCCCGACCTTGGCGTGGTCGACCGCGTCGTCGCCGGCCTCCAGCACGCCGACCAGCAGGAGACCCGCGAGGAACGCGGTCCCGGCGCCGTCGCGCATCGCGGAGTTGACCGTCCGCTCGTTAGCAGACACCTGGACCAGCAGGCCACCCAGCAGCGCGGCGAAGCCGAGGATGTGGATGAACAGCAGGACGAGCCGGGCGGTCTCCATGGCACGCAGGCTAGTGCGTCACTTCCTGCGCGACCGCTTCGCCGGGGCATTCCGGACCACGAGCACCGGGCACGGCGCGTAGTGCTGCACCCGTTGGGCGGTGCTGCCGACCAGCACGGTGTCGGTGAGACCCCGACCGCCAGCCGACACCACGATGAGACCAGCGTCGGTAAGCGCGGCCTCCTTGATGATCTCGCTGGCCGGGGAGCCGCTGCGGATCTTCGTCTTCACCTTGGGGCCCCAGGCGCGCAGCTCGTCCGCGATCGTGGTCACCGCCGAGCGCGCCGCGTCCCGGAAGCTGCCGGCCTCGGTGCCCGCGCTGCGGCGCTCGGCCGGGGCGAGGTCGTTGGCGAAGGACACCGCGGCCAACGGTCGGATGACCGCGACGACCGTGATGCCGGTGACCTTGTCGGGGTCGGCGAAGGACTGCAGGTAGCGGGCGGCTCCGAGGGACTCGCGGGAGCCGTCGGTGGCGACGATGACGTGCATCTCAGACCCCCTGGTCGTGGGTGGGCGCGGAACTGTTGCGGGCGGTGCCCTGCGGACGGTTGCGTCCCACGGCCATCTCGACCAGGAACAGCACCAGGCCGATAGCCAGCAGCCCGGCCACCCACCACAGCGACGCCGGGTCGTCGTACAAGACGTAGGCAAGGAGGACCAGGTTGCCGACCAGACCGATGTAGAGCAGCACGGTGTTGGCGCGGTAGGTCTCGTCGTCCTCATCGTGGCCGCGCAGCTTCAGGCACGACACGATGACCAGCGCGTAGATGAAGAGGAGGAAGACGACTGTGACGGTCGCCAGCCGCTCGACCACGTCGATGCCGGCGCCGGCGTTGTTGAGCAGGGTGCCGACGATCAGCAGCCCGGACACCACGATGAAGCTGAATCCGAGGCCGAACGTAGGGCTGCGGCGCGTCGGGTGGATCTTGGCGAACGCCGCGGGGACGACGTCCTCCTTGGCCATGCCGTAGAGGATCCGGGACTGGGTCACTACCGAGACCAGGGTGGTGTTGGTGATCGCGGTCATCGCGATGACCGCGAACGCGATCGTCATCACCCCGATGGGGACGGGGATGATCCCGGCCTCGACGACCTCGAGCAGCGCAGCATCGGAGCCGGCCAGCGTGTCGACAGGCACGGTCAGCGCGGCGGCGATGGCGACCAGGACGTAGATCACCCCGGCGGTCACCATGCCGCCGACGAGGGCCCGTGGGAAGGCCTTCTTCGGGTTGATCGTCTCCTCCGCGACGTTCGCGGCGTTCTCGAAGCCGGTCATGGCGAAGAAGGCCAGGGCGACCCCCGACACCACAGCCAGGATGGGACTGCCGTTGCTGTTGAACTCGGTGAGCACCCCGAAGTCGGCGCTGCCCTGCGCGACGTACCAGATGCCGATGATCATCACCACGATCAGTCCGCCGACCTCGACGAACGTCATCACCATGTTGGTGAGGACCGATTCGGTGATGCCGATGAAGTTGAGGATCGTGAGGAACAGCAGGAAGGCGATGGTGATCAGCAGCACCGGCGGGAGGTCCCACACCTTCTGGAAGTACGCCGCGAAGCCAGATGCCAGGGAGCCCGAGGCCGCGAAGCTCGATGAGAGGAACGAGATGGTGATGAGGAACGTCAGCGGCCTGTTGCGGAACGCCTTGTTGACGTAGAGCGCAGCACCGGCGGCCTGGGGGTACTTCGTCACCAGCTCGGCGTAGGCGAGCCCGGTCATGGTGGCGACGGTGACGCCGACCGCGAACGCGATGAAGAACGCCCCGCCCACCGCGCCGGCCACGGCTCCGATGAGCACGTAGATGCCCGAGCCCAGCACGTCGCCGAGGACGTAGAAGTAGAGGAGCCGACCGGTGATGGACCTGGTCAGCTCGTCCCTCGACCCGTCGGTGCCTGATTTGTTTTCGGTGGTTCCGGTGTCTGCCACGTCACCCACTCATTCCCGAGTTTGGAGCGAATTCGATCGCCCCACCCAAGCCGGGCCGGGCGGCAAAGTCAACGCCGCTGCCCGCCCGTCGTACCCGCCCAGCCGGTGGGCCATGAGCCTGGCCTCAGAGCAGGCGACGGTCGTTGGCCCACCGGGTCAGCTCGTGGCGCGAGGAGAGCTGCAGCTTTCGCAGCACGTTGGACATGTGGGTCTCGACGGTCTTGATGGAGATGAAGAGCTCCTTCGCAACCTCCTTGTAGGCATAGCCGCGAGCGATCAGCCGCATGACCTCCCGCTCGCGCTCGGTGAGCCGGTCGAGGTCCTCGTCGACCGCGGCGACGTCGATGGAGCCGGCGAAGGCGTCGAGCACGAAGCCTGCGAGCCGCGGGGAGAACACGGCGTCGCCGCCGGCCACCCGGCCGATCGCCGAGACCAGCTCGGGGCCGGTGATGGTCTTGGTGACGTAGCCGCGGGCGCCGCCGCGGATGGTGCCGATGACGTCCTCGGCCGCGTCGCTCACGCTGAGCGCGAGGTAGCACGCGTCCGTTGAGGGCTGTCGCCTCATCACCTCGACCCCACCCCCACCGGGCAGGTGCACGTCGAGCAGCACGACCCGCGGCCGGTGGGTGGCGATGGCGGCGACCGCCGAGTCGACGTCGTGGGCCTCGGCGAGGACCGTCACCTGGCCTGCACCCACCGAGGCCAGCTCGCCGCGCACACCCGCGCGGAACATCGCGTGGTCGTCGACGATGACCACGCTCACCGGGCCAGGGTCCGGGGCAGGGGGCTGGTGCTCACTCATCGGGTGCTCTCATCCTCGTCGGGGTCTCTGTGGGGCCGGGGCAGGTGCAGCCGCACCTCGGTGCCGGCACCGGGCGTGGACCGGATCTCCGCGGTGCCGCCGTGCCGCTGCATCCGGTCCAGGATGCTGTGGCGAACTCCGAAGCGGTCGGAGGCGATCGTGTCCGGGTCGAAGCCGGCTCCCCGGTCGCGGACGAAGACGTCGACGGCGGCGGGCGTGACCTCGGCGTACACGTCGACCTTGCCGGTGCCGGCGTGCTTGGCCGCGTTGGTGACCGCCTCGCGCGCGGCGTTGACCACCGGGCGGAGCACCTCGGCGAACGGGCAGTCACCGACCGTGACCACGTCGACGTCGACGCCGTGGGTGTCCTCGACGGCCGCGCCCACCCCGCGCAACGCCGACGCGAAGGTGCTCTCGTCGGAGGCCTCGCCGGCGTACAGCCACGACCGGAGGTCGCGCTCCTGCGACCGCGCGAGCCGGGCCACCGTGGCCTGGTCCCCCGCGTTCTTCTGGATCAGCGCCAGGGTCTGGAGCACCGAGTCGTGCAGGTGGGCCGCGAGGTCGGCGCGTTCCTGGGTGCGGACACGTTCGGCGCGCTCCGCCGTCAGGTCGGAGGCGAGCCGGTAGATCCACGGCCCCACCACGATGGCGAGGCCGGCGACACCGAGGAGACCGGCCATCACGACGTCGCGGGCGGTGCCGAGCGAGCCGCTGCGCAGGGAGAACAGGCCGAGCGCCGTGACGATGAGGAGGACGCCGGCGGCGACCCGGGCGTACGACGCCCAGCCGCCGCTGCCGAAGACCACCCGCACCGGGTTGATGCGGCCGGTGGTGTCGAGCCAACGCTCGCGCTGCGCCTCGTCGGCCTGCCGCCAGAGGAGCGCGATGCCGGCCATCCCGATCACCAGCGGCCAGAAGACCGCGCCCGCGCCCAGCAGCGCCTCGACCGCGATCACCAGACCCAGCCCGAGGGCTCCCAGGGCGATCGCGGGGCCGGCGTCGCTCAGCCGTCGGGCGCGGCCTGGTCGCTTGCCGGTGCGGGTCGCGCTCTCCAGCCCGGGGGCCTCCTCGACGATGCGGGTGTCGGGCGGCAGCACCATCCAGAGCCCGGCGTAGACGACGATGCCGAACCCGCCGAGGGCCGCAAGCAGGACGAAGGCGGCCCGGACCCAGAGGACCTCCGCGCCGAGGTGGTGGGCCAGTCCCTGGGCGACACCGCCGAGGATCGGCTCCTGGGTGTCGCGGTAGGCACGTCGCACCACAGGGTTGCCGGCGGCGGTGGCCCCGGCGGGCGCGACGGGGGCGGTGGGGGCGGTCATCTCACTCTCCATCGTCACACAGCGAGGGTGGTCCCACCATGCGGCGCGACCCCGACCCGACCCCGAGTCGACCCTCCCCTCAGCGTGGCCCGCACCGGGTGTGGATCAGGGTCGTCCCCGATACCGCCCACGCCGCCGGACCAGCAGGCTGGAGCCATGACCACGACACCGCCCGAAGCACCTGCCACTCCGCCGTCCGAGGGACCGCGCGTTACCCGGGACGACCTCCGCGCCGTCGACCGCCTGCGCCGCACCGTGGGCTCCGACCGCTACGTCGCCGGCGTCTCCGGGGGCGTGGCCAGGCACCTCGACATCGACCCCGCGATCGTGCGGGTGATCTTCGTGGTGCTCGTCTTCTTCGGTGGTGGCGGGCTCCTCCTCTACGGCGCGCTCTGGCTGCTGCTGCCCGAGGAGGGGTCGGACCACGCGGTGGTGGACCTGGACAGCCGCAGCCTGACAGTGGCGATCGTCGCAGTGCTGGGGCTCGCCGCGGTGCTGCTGGTCGGTGACTCCTGGGGCGGCTTCGGCTTCCCGTGGCCGCTGACCGTGGTCGGGATCATCGTCGCCGTCGTGCTGCTGACCCGCGACAAGCGCGAGCACGCAGCCCCGACGCCGTACTCCCCCGGCACACCGACGACGCCGTACGGCGCCCGGACGGTGGGGACGGTCGGGTCGGTCCAGACGTTCCGCACTCGTCCCAGCATGGCGCCGGGAGCCCGTGGGGTCCCGGACCTGCCCCGCCCCGCTGCTCCCGCGCGGCCCCGCGACCCGCGGCGAAGCGGCCCGGTGCTCTTCTGGTTCACCCTCGCCTGCCTGGCCCTGGGTGCCGGCATCCTCGGCGTCGCGGACGTGTCCGGCCTGGACGTGCCGGGCTCGGCCTACCCGGCACTCGCCCTCGCGACCGTGGCCGTGATGCTGCTGACCGGCGCGTTCTACGGGCGGGCCGGCGGGCTGATCCTGCTGGGCCTGATGATCACGCCGGTGCTCGCACTGTCGACGGTCGCGGACAACTACGAGGGCGACGTGCGGACCGAGACGCCGCTCACCGCGGCGGACGTGCCGAGCACCTACTCCATGGGCGCCGGTGAGCTGGTCGTCGACCTGAGCCGGATCAGCGACCCCGAGCGCCTGGACGGCCGGGCGATCGCGGTCGACGGCGGCTTCGCTCGCCTCGAGGTGATCCTGCCGGACGACGTGGACGTCGCCGTGTCGGCGAGCGTGGACGGGCCGGGCAACATCTCGGTCTTCGGCTCCGACGACGACAGCTTCGACACCAGCACCTTCACCCGCCAGGACGTGCGCGACGAGGTCGCGACCTTCTCCCTCGACGTCACCCTGGGTGTCGGCGAGATCATCATCACGAGCAAGTAGGAGCCCCCGATGAACACCCTCGACGACACCACCCGCCGTACCCACCCCGTCAACACCGGTCACCTCGTGATGGGCCTCAGCTTCCTGGGCCTGTGCGGTGTCTGGCTGGCCGTGCAGTCCGACTGGGTCTCCACCGAGGACGTGCGCTGGCTGCTACCGCTGCCCCTGGTCTTCGCCGGCGTCGCCGGCCTGATCGTGCTCGCGCTCTCCGGGCGCCGCTCGGCCCGCCGCACCGAGACCTACCCGGCGTACGCCGAGCCGGACCCCACCGACGACACCACCACCGACCCCGGGGAGAGCTTGTGAGCAGCCGCGCCCCGACTCGGGCCCGGCGGCTGGTCCGCCGCAGCGACAACACCGTGATCGGTGGCGTCTGCGCCGGCATCGCCGACTACCTCGGCATCGATCCCATGGTCGTCAGGATCGCCGCGCTGGTCGGCGCCGTGCTCGGCCTCGGGACCCTGGTCGTCGCCTACCTCGTGCTGTGGGCCGTCCTTCCACTCGACTGATGACTCAGTTGGTGCCGAGGTACGTCGTGCCGCCGGGGGCGGTCCACTCATAGGTGCCGTCGGGCAGGCGTGTGTAGCGCCACCATCCGGAGGTCTTGGCGCGGTGGTGTCGCCGGCAGAGCGGGGCGAGGTTGTCGGGTCTGGTCTGGCCGGGTGGTCCGTGTGGCTGGGGCCTCGTCGTAGGGGGTGATGTGGTCGAGGTCGCAGGCCTGGCTGGAGCGTTGGCACCAGGGGAACACGCAGTGGG
>JBDSLK010000301.1:0-25678 GCA_039916425.1 Nocardioides sp. | reverse complement strand
GGTCGAGGGACCGGCCGGTCATCGCGAGTCCGGTCACCAGCAGGGCCGCCAGCACGACGAACACCGCCACCGGCACGAGCACGCGCCTCATCGTCGACTCCCCTCGGACAGCAGTGCCACCATCATCGACTCCAGGGCAAGCGCGGGCGGGACGTTGAACTCCAACATCTGCTGACGCGCCGTGAAGATCGCGTCGATCCGCCGCAGGTTGGCCTCCGGGCTGGACTGCCGCGCGAGCGCGGTGATCTCGCCGCGCATCTCCTCGTTGACCAGGGTCGAGGAGGCCCGGGTCGCCACCGCGATCGCGTCGCGGTAGACCGACACCAGGTCCATCAGGCTCCGGTCGACGACGTCGAGGTGGCGGCGCTTGGCACGGGTCTTCTGCCCCTTCTCCAGCGCCGCGAGCGCCGGGGCGTACTCGCGGGGGCGGCGGCCGCGCTCGACGACGCCGTACGACGTGTCGAGGTCGACCTTCTCGCGGGCGTCGAGGTCGCCGGTGAGCGCGGCGGCCTCCTCCTGCGTGGTCTCGTGGAGGTTGGTCGCCGCGACCATGCAGGCCCCCAGGCCCAGGAGCCGGGACGGGAGGGAGACGATTTCGCGGCGGCGGTTGCGAGTGGCCTCGTCACGGGCGAGCGCCCGGGCCCGGCCGATGTGTCCCTGGCTGGCCCGCGCGGCGTAGGCGGCCAGCGACTCCGAGACCGCCTCGGTGCGGACCAGGAAGTCGGCCACGTCGACCGAGGAGGGGGTCGAGAGCGCGATGCTGCGGCACCGGGACCGGATGGTCCCGAGGACGTCCTCGGACGTCGGAGTGCAGAGCAACCAGACGGTCCGCTCGGTGGGCTCCTCGATGGCCTTGAGCAGCGCGTTGCAGGCGGGGTCGGTCAACCGGTCGGCGTCCTCCACGACCATCACCTGCCAGCGTGCGCCGACCGGGGCGAGGGCCGCCTTGCGGACCAGGTCGCGCACGTCGTCGACCCCGATCGACAGCTTCTCGGTGCGCACCCGGACCACGTCGGGGTGCGAGCCGGCGAGCACCGTGCGACAGGCGTGGCACTCCCCGCACCCCACGCCCTGCTCGCACTGCAGAGCGGCCGCGAACGCGACGGCGGCGTTGGAGCGGCCCGAGCCCGGCGGTCCGGTGAAGAGCCACGCGTGAGTCATGCCGTGGCCACCGGCGGCGCGGCGCAGGGTCTGGATAACACTGCGCTGGCCGACCAGGCCGTCCCAGACCGTCATCGCCCGGCCTCCCGGCGCGCCTGGCCGAGCAGGGGGCGGAGCCGCTCGCGGATCGCGCCGGCCAGGTCGTCGACCTGACGCTGGGCGTCAAGCACGAGGTAGTGGTCGGGGTTGGCGGCTGCCATCGTCAGGAACGCCGCACGCACCCGCTCGTGGAACTCCAGGGACTCCCTCTCGATCCGGTCACGGCCCTCGAAGCGCCCCAGCCCGGCGACCGGCTCCAGGTCGAGGACGACGGTCAGGTGGGGACGGAGGTCCCGGGTCGCCCAACGGGCGACCCCCTCGACGTCGGCGACGTCGAGGTCACGGCCGGCCCCCTGGTAGGCCAGCGTGGAGTCGACGTAGCGGTCGGTGATCACCACCTTGCCCTGCGCGAGGTTGGGCAGCACCACGGTCTCGACGTGCTCGGCCTTGTCGGCGGCGTACAGCAGTGACTCGGTGCGGTGGGACAGCTCGCCGGTGGCCGGGTCGAGCACGATCCGCCGGATCTGCCGGCCGACCTCGGTGTCGCCCGGCTCGAAGGTGAGCAGCACCGAGAAGCCCTCGACCTCCAGCCACTCACGCAGCGCCCGCGACTGGGTCGACTTGCCCGTGCCCTCCCCGCCCTCGAAGCACACGAAGACGCCCGCCTCCGCATAGGTCCCGGGGGCGCGGGTGTCGGCGGCGTGGGGGTGGCTCAGGGGGTCTCCTGACGACGGCGGACGGTCCGGACGGCGGACCGGGTGGGGATGACGCTACGAGGTGGCTCGGACACCGGTCACCCGCGGGTCCCTGGCCGTCCGGCGTAGGCCCGGGGTTTCCCAGGAGTTTCCAAGGTCGACCCCTGATCCTGTGATCCTCCGGATTACACAATCGTCAGCCAATCCGCTGACGACGGATGAGGAGACTGCGGTTAGGGTGGGAACCAGAAGTCCAGGGAGGGACCACACGATGCTGTCACGGGGGCGTGGGCGTCGCGCATCTGCGCTGACGTCGATGGCGCTGCTCATCGCGCTCGCGGCCACGTCCGGGACGACCACACCGACCCAGCCGGTCGCTGACGCCGCGGCTCCCGAGCCGGTTCCCGCCGTCGTGCACCCCCGACTCGACCACCCGGCCAGTGTCTCGAAGCCCAAGGCCACGCCGACTTCTGCGTTGGTGCGCGACGTCGCCTTCGCCCAGGCCGGCTCGCCCTCCGACATCCCCTCGCTCGCGCTCGCCGCCTACCAGCGCTCCGAATCCGTGCTGGGCAGCGCCGACGCCGAGTGCCGGCTGCCCTGGGCACTGCTTGCGGCCATCGGGCGCGTCGAGTCCGACCATGGCCGCTTCGCCGGCTCGGCCCTCGACGACCAGGGCGTGGCCCGGCCCGCGATCCTCGGCCCGCGCCTCGATGGCAGCGGCGCCACCGCACGCCTCCGCGACTCCGACGCCGGCGTGCTCGACGGCGACCGGCGGTTCGACCGCGCGGTCGGGCCGATGCAGTTCATCCCGTCGACCTGGTCGGTCGTCGGCGTCGACGCTGACGGTGACGACGCGCGCAACCCCCAGGACATCGACGACGCCGCACTGGCCGCGGGCGTCTACCTCTGCGCCGGGGGCGAGGACCTCGCCACGGAGGCCGGCCGCACCAAGGCTGTCCACCGCTACAACCACAGCGACGAGTACGTCGCCCTGGTGCTGCGGATCATGGCCGCCTACGAGCAGTCGACGATGCTGACCGGGTCGTTCACCACCGCGGCCGTGTTCGCGTTCGAGCCCGGCGCCCTCCCCGCCGTGCCGACGGAGGCGACCCCCTCCGACGGCGCGACCCCGGACGCGGGCGGGGAGCCCACCGACGGTCCCTCAGCCGGCCCTGCCCCCGAGCCGAGCCAGACGGCGACCCCCACGGTCACGCCCACGCCCACTGCGACACCGACGCCCACCGCGGCCCCGACGCCGACCGAGCCGGCGCCGACCGAGCCGGCGCCCACCGCGCCAACACCGACGGCCGTCGCGCCGACCGCATCCCCCACGGAGCAGGCTCCGACAGCGACGCCGACCGTGCCGGCGCCCGCCGAGCCGACCCCGACGGCGCCGACGCCGACCGAGCCCGCCCCGACCGTGCCGACCCCGACCGAGCCCAGCCCGACCGAGCCCGCGACGACGCCCACGGGCCCGCCGTCCGACGCGGCCGTCGCGGCCTGCACCGCCCTGGGCCACGTCGACGACGCTTCCGACCCGGCCGACGCATTCGACAAGTGCGTGGCCGACTACGACCTGGTGCTCGCGGTGCAGGACCTCTGCGCGGGCCTGGGCCTGGTCGACGACCCGGCCAGGGAGGACGACGACTTCGACCAGTGCGTGGTCAGCCACCTCCCCACCCGGTTGCCGGGCGACCTGCCGGGCTGAGCGCTACTGCGCGGCGGCCTTCTTCATCGTCTTGCTGGAGGCGGACTTCTTGGCCGTGGTCTTCTTCGCTGCCGTCTTCTTCGCCGCGCTCTTCTTGGCGGGCGACTTCTTCGCCGCCTTCTTGGTGGTCTTCTTGGCCGGACCCCGCTCGCGCCGGTCGGCCAGCAGCTCGGCAGCCCGCTCGAGGGTGAGGGACTCGACGGAGTCGTCCTTGCGCAGGGTCGCGTTGTACTCGCCGTCGGTGACGTACTCGCCGAACCGGCCGGCCTTGACCACGACCGGCTGACCGGAGACCGGGTCGTTGCCGAGCTCCTTCAGCGGCGGCGCTGCCGCGGCGCGGCCGCGCTGCTTGGGTTGGGCGTAGACCGCCAGCGCCTCGTCGAGGGTGACGGAGAAGAGCTGGTCCTCGGTGGTCAGCGACCGGGAGTCGGCGCCCTTCTTCAGGTACGGCCCGTAGCGACCGTTCTGGGCGGTGATCTCGACGCCCTCGGCGTCCTCGCCCACGACCCGCGGCAGGGAGAGCAGCTTGATCGCGTCGGCGAGCGTGACCGTGTCGAGCGACATCGAGGCGAAGAGCGACCCGGTGCGCGCCCTGGCGGACTTGGGTGCGTCGTCGGGGAGGACCTCGGTCACGTACGGACCGAAGCGCCCGTTCTTGGCGACCACCGGCAGCCCGGTGTCGGGGTGTGTCCCGAGCGGGTACTCCTCACCCGCCGGGTTGGCGAACAGCTCGGTCGCCTTCGCCATCGTCAGCTCGTCAGGTGGCAGGTCGTCGGGGACGTTTGCCTTCTTGCCGGTCGGGTTGCCCTCCTCGTCGGGCCCCTCCAGGTAGGGGCCGTACTTGCCGACCCGCAGCGTGATGCCCGAGTCGGGCCCGCCGATCGGAAAGGTGGCCAGCTCCTTCGCGTCGATCTCGCCGAGGCCGTTGACCAGGGGATGCAGGCCCTGCACCTTCTCGGAGCCGTAGTAGAACTCCGCGAGCTCCGAGACGCGATCCTTGCGGCCCCCGGCGATGTCGTCGAGGACGTCCTCCATGCCCGCGGTGAACTCATAGGACACCAGCCGCGTGAAGTGCTCCTCCAGCAACCGGACCACCGAGAACGCCAACCAGGCCGGCACCAGGGCGTTGCCCTTCTTGTAGACGTAGCCGCGGGCCAGGATGGTGCCGAGGATCGAGGCGTACGTCGACGGCCGGCCGATCTCGCGCTCCTCGAGCTCCTTGACCAAGGTGGCCTCGGTGTAGCGGGACGGGGGCTTGGTCTCGTGGCCCGAGGCGGTGATCGAGGCCGCCGACACCCGGTCGCCCTCGGCGACGTTGGGCAGCCGGGTCTCGCTGTCGTCCTTGCGCGACACCCCGCCCTCGGGGTCGTCGGTGCCCTCGACATAGGCCTTGAGGAAGCCGTGGAAGGTGATGGTGCGGCCGCTCGAGGAGAAGACCACCTCGCGCCCGTCAGCGGCGGCGCCACCGAGCCGGACGGTGACCGAGTTGCCCACGGCGTCCTTCATCTGGGAGGCGACGGTGCGCATCCAGATCAACTCGTAGAGGCGGAACTGGTCCCCCGTCAGCCCGGTCTGGGCCGGGGTCCGGAAGCTCTCGCCGGCCGGGCGGATCGCCTCGTGCGCCTCCTGGGCATTCTTGACCTTGGTCGTGTAGGCCCGGGGCGAGTCGGGGAGGTACTCCGCGCCGTACAGCTCGCGCACCTGCGACCGGGCGGCGTTGATCGCCGAGCCCGACAGCGTGGTGGAGTCGGTGCGCATGTAGGTGATGAAGCCGTTCTCGTAGAGCCGTTGGGCCACCGACATCGCCGACGACGCGCTCATCCCGAGCTTGCGCGACGCCTCCTGCTGGAGCGTGGTGGTGCGGAACGGCGCGTAGGGCTGACGGCGGTAGGGCTTGGACTCGACCGAGCGGACGGCGTACGACGTGTCGGCCAGCGCCTCGACGAGGCCCTGCGCCTCGGCGCGGCCGAGGTGGACCCGCTGGCGGGTCCCGTTGGTCGAGCCTGACGAGACCTTCAGCTGGCCGTCCTGGCCGAAGTCGGAGCCGCTGGCGACCCTGACCTCGTCGACGGCGTGCAGCCGCGCGGGGAACATCCGCTGGTCGTGCTTCTCGCCGGCGTCGAAGGTGCCCTCGAGGTCCCAGTAGGACGCGAGGCGGAAAGCCATCCGCTCGCGCTCCTTGTCGACGACGAGGCGGGTAGCGACCGACTGCACGCGGCCCGCGGAGAGGCCCGACATCACCTTGCGCCACAGCACCGGTGAGACCTCGTAGCCGTAGAGCCGGTCGAGGATGCGCCGCGTCTCCTGCGCCTCGACGAGGTCGTCGATGATCTCGCGGGGGTTCTCCACGGCCGCGAGGATCGCGGCCTTGGTGATCTCGTGGAAGACCATCCGGTGCACTGGGATGCCCTTGGGCTTCAGCTCGTCGAGGAGGTGCCAGGCGATCGCCTCGCCCTCACGGTCCTCGTCGGTGGCCAGGTAGAGCTCGTCGGCGTCCTTGAGCAGGCTCTTGAGCTTGGAGATGTGGCTCTTCTTGTCGCGCGGCACCACGTAGTAGGGCGTGAAGTCGTTGTCGACGTCGACCGCGAGCCGCCCCCAGGGCTTGTCCTTGATCTTGGCCGGGGTGTCGGCGGCGTTGGTGGGGAGGTCGCGGATGTGGCCGATCGAGGACTCCACGACGTACCCCGAGCCGAGGTACCCGCCGATGGTGCGGGCCTTCGCCGGAGACTCGACGATGACCAACTTGTGTGCCACGGACGCTGACTCGCTCTCACTCTGGAGGGTGGGGCGGTGCGCCCCGGCTCTTTGACTGTACGGCCGATCACGGTAGCGCGTGGCCCGAGGCACGGCTCGGCACAGGGTGACACACCCGCCGGTGGGAGCTGGCCGGACTAGTCCACCGTGGGTGCCAGGAAGCCCTGCGCCACCAGCTCGCGGACCACCGGCAGGTAGTCCTCGCGCAGCACCGACGGGTCGCGGTCGAGCAGTTGGGCGAGCGCGTCGAGGATCTGGCCGACGCTGAGGTCGCCGTCGCAGGCGCCGACCAGCGCGGCCACGACCGTGTCGGCCCGGCGGGCGCGTCGCAGGCCCCGCTGGAGCCGCAGCACGATGGTGCTCGGGTCCTCCGCGCCCGGCGGACCCTGGGTCTCCTGGACCAGGTCGGCGGCGGCGACGAGGTGCAGGGGCGTCAGGTCGGGTTCCGCGGCCAGCAGGTCGACGGCCACTGCCCAGGCGGCGACGGCCGGTGCGATCGGCTGCTCGACGTCGTAGGGCCACGCGAGCAGCTCGTGGACGGGCGCCCGGTCGGTGGCGAGCCGGCGCAGGTTGATCCACCCGAAGCCGACTCCCTCGATCCCCTGCTCGTCGAACCACGCCAGCCAGCGGTCGTAGCGCTCGGCGTGCTCGGGGCCGCCGTAGTGGCCGGAGTCCTTGAGCCACAGAGCGACGTACGCCGCGGGGTCGAGCACCTCGCGCTGCACCACGAGGGCGTCGCAGGTCTGGTCGAGCCAGCCGGCCAGCCGCTCGTCCCACGTCCGGTCGTGCTCGATCACCCAGTTGGCCAGCACCTGGCACCAGCCGCCGGGGTCGAGGTGGGCCGGCGCTGCGCGGACCAGGTCCTCGACCACCCGGTCTCCCGGGAGGCCGGAGTCGCGGTAGACCAGCGGCGCGTCGGTGGCCGGCGAGATGACGAACGGTGGGTTGGTGGCGATCAGGTCGAACGTCTCGTCGCCGACCGGGTCGAACAGGGAGCCGTCGCGCACCTCGATCACGCCGTCCGGGACCCCGTTGAGAGCAGCGTTGAACCGGGTCACCCACAGGGCGCGCTCGTTGACGTCGGTCGCGACCACGCGGGCGCTGTGGGTGGACAGGTGCAGGGCCTGGACCCCGCAGCCGGTGCCGAGGTCGAGCGCGCTGACCACCGGGTGCCGCACGGTGAGCTGGGCCAGGGAGGTGGAGGCCGAGGAGATGCCGAGCACGTGGTCGGCAGCGACCCGGTTGGCCGCGCCGTCCAGGCCGGGGGTCAGGTCACTGACCACCCACAGGTCCAGGCCGTCGGCGGAGTAGGGGCGGACGTCGAGGCGGGCGGCCATCGCGTCGCCGCGGCGGACCAGCACCTCCTCCTCGACCAGGTCGGGCACCAGACCGGGCAGCGCCCGGTCTGCGTCGGCGCCGGGAACCTCCACCTGGAGCAGGAAGAGACGCACCAGGGTCGCCAGCGCCGACCCGTCGGTCGTGCGCCGAAGCCCGGGCGTGGTCTCGTTGCGCTCCAGGGCGGCGTAGGCGCGGGGTCCGAGCAGGTCGGCGACGGCGTCGTAGGTGAACGCGGCCGCGGTGAGCGCGTCGCGCAGCCGCGCAGGCAGTTCGCCGCTCATGCGCGGGCTCGGTGGTAGTAGGTGTCCAGGGTGAAGTCGCCGGCCTCGAGCTCGGCGAGGTCCCCGCGGTAGACCCCGTGGCGCAGCTCGACCTCGTAGCCGGCGTACTGCGGGGCACCGACCTCGCGTGCGTGGGCGAGCTCGGCCTGGACGTCGTAGGGCACCCGGACGAACGCGATCGAGAACGGCGCGGGCTCGTCGCTGTCCGGTTCGCCCTCGAGGATGCAGTAGAGCGGCGTCCGGTCACCCATGCAGTTGCCGACGCTGCCGGTGTTGAACAGGGTCCGGCCCCGGCACTGCGTCTCGTAGAGCGGGTCGTGGGAGTCGGCGAAACCGACGACGTCGGGCACCGGCCCGTCGCCAGTGGCGGCCGTGTTGGCGAACTGGCCGAGGAACTCCGCCCCGTCGTGGACGTAGCGCACCCGGCGGTGGACGTTCTCGGAGGAGGCGTGCATCAGCCGGATCCGGCGACCGCTCATCAGCAGGTCGTGGCTGAACGGCCGCGATCGCAGCCACTCCCCGTGTCCGGGTCCGAGCTGGTCGAGCCACCACCGCAACGCGTCGCTGTCGAACTCGCGGGCAGGGTCTGGCAGGAAGTCGTCCCAGTTGCCGAGGAGGTTGACCTCGCAGCGCTCCCGGCACCGGTCGACGACCTCGCGGCCGCGGGGACCCTTGCCGACGTAGTCGCCGAGGTTGAGGATCCGGGAGATCCCGCGTGCGTCGATGTCGGCCAGCACGGCCTCGAGGGCCGTCAGGTTGCCGTGCACGTCGGACATCAGGGCGATGCGTTCCATGCCCCCACCTTCTCAGCCCCTACTTCACCGCCGACCCGGCGCCAATGTTCGGTGAATGACGAACCGGCGCCTGCCCCCTCCCGGGGTCAGGCGCCGGCCTCGGCTGTCGGTCAGGCGCTGGTGTGCGGCGTGAACGACGAGGAGCCGGCGTTGTCACCGTCGTCGCTGATAGTGACCTCACGCTGCTTGGAGATGTAGATCGCAACCACGATGATCACCACGGCAACGAGCGCGATCACGATCCGCAGCACGTCGTTCTGCTCGTCGCCCACGCTCAGCGAGACCACGGCGCTCGCGATCAACAGCGAGACCAGGTTCATTACCTTGATCAGCGGGTTGATCGCCGGGCCGGCGGTGTCCTTGAACGGATCGCCGACGGTGTCACCGATGATCGTCGCCTCGTGGGCGAGCGAGCCCTTGCCGCCGTGGTGGCCGTCCTCGACGAGCTTCTTGGCGTTGTCCCAAGCCCCACCGGAGTTGGCCAGGAAGACCGCCATCAGCGTGCCCGAGCCGATCGCACCGGCCAGGAAGCCTGCCAGAGCGGTCGCCCCGAGGCCGAAGCCGACGGCGATCGGGGCGAGCACCGCGAGGATGCCGGGCGCGATCAGCTCACGCAGGGAGTCCTTGGTGACGATGTCGACGACCTTGCCGTACTCCGGACGACCGGTGCCCTCCATGATCCCGGGGATCTCCCGGAACTGGCGGCGCACCTCGTAGACCACCGCGCCCGCGGCGCGGGCGACCGCGTTGATGGCGAGACCGGAGAACATGAAGACCACGGCTGCGCCGAGCAGGACGCCCACGAGCACGGCCGGGTTGAACACGAAGAAGTCCGCGGGGCTGAACTCGTCGGGACTCGGGTTGGCCTCGGCCAGCGCCTCGAATACCGACGTGGAGTACGAGCCGAACAGCGCTGTCGCGGCCAGCACGGCGGTCGCGATAGCGATGCCCTTGGTGATCGCCTTCGTCGTGTTGCCGACCGCGTCGAGCTCGGTGAGGATCTGCGCGCCCTCGGGGCTCACGTCCCCCGACATCTCGGCGATGCCCTGGGCGTTGTCGGAGACCGGGCCGAAGGTGTCCATGGCCACGATCACGCCGACCGTGGTCAGCAGGCCGCAGCCAGCCAGTGCCACGGCGAAGAGCGAGACGGTGAGGGCCGCGCCACCGAGCAGGAAGGCGCCGAAGACGGCCGCGCCGATGACCAGCGTGGTGTAGACGGCCGACTCGAAGCCGACCGACAGGCCGGAGAGGATCACGGTGGCGGCGCCGGTGAGTGAGGTCTTGCCGACGTCCTTGACCGGCTTGTACTCGGTGCCGGTGTAGTAGCCGGTCAGGGCTAGGATCCCGGCCGACATCACGATGCCGATGACCACGGCAGAGGCGGCGATGAAACGCGGGTCACCGTCGGCGCCCGCGAGGTCGCCGGCGATGTTGGTGAAGTCGGCGAAACTGCTCGGCAGGTAGACGTAGGACAGCACCACGCTGGCCACGGCGGCGATGGACGAGGACAGGTAGAAGGACCGGTTGATCGTGGTCAGGCCGTTCTCGCCGACCTTGGGCTTGGTCAGGTAGACGCCGGCCACCGCGGTGAGCGCGCCGATGGCGGGGATGAGCAGCGGGAAGACGAGGCCCTTGTCGCCGAACGCCTGCGAGCCCAGGATCAGGGCCGCGACCAGGGTAACGGCGTACGACTCGAAGAGGTCGGCAGCCATGCCGGCGCAGTCGCCGACGTTGTCACCCACGTTGTCGGCGATCGTCGCAGCGTTGCGCGGGTCGTCCTCGGGGATTCCCTGCTCGACCTTGCCGACCAAGTCTGCACCGACGTCGGCGGCCTTGGTGAAGATGCCACCGCCGACACGCATGAACATGGCGAGAAGGGCGGCACCGAAGCCGAAGCCCTCGAGGACGTCGGGGGCCTTGTCCTGGAAGAAGAGCACAACCAGGCTGGCGCCGAGGAGGCCGAGGCCCACGGTCAGCATGCCGACCATCGCGCCGGTGCGCAGACCGATGGTCATGGCGGGCTCGCGCCCGGTGGTCTCCGCGGCCGCAGCGACCCTGAGGTTCGCGCGGACGGCGAGGTTCATTCCGAGGTACCCCACGGCGGCGGAGAAGCCCGCGCCGACGATGAAGAAGATCGAGCGGAAGATCCGCAGGGTCAGGTCATCGGCCGGCAGCAGCAGCAGCGCGAAGAAGGCGATGACCGCGAAGATGGCAAGGGTCCGGAACTGCCGGGTCAGGTAGGCGTTGGCGCCTTCCTGGACGGCCTGGGCGATATTCTTCATGTTGTCGGTGCCTTCACCGGCGGCCATCACCTGCTGGCGGAACATCGCAGCCATCCCGAGAGCGCCGAGCGCGATCAGGAGTACGACGATGACCAGCGTGAGATTGCCCCCGTTGAGGTCCACGACAGCGGGAATGATCCCGGCCATGTGTTTCCTCCTGGGGATGATGCAGATCGCATGAACGGGCCGGAGTCTACGCACGAGGACGCCTGCACGCGCACCTGGGTGTGAGCCTCCCCACGTCGGCCACACCTCCTCAGGAGGCGCCGCAGGGGCCGGGATCGGTTAGGAGACGTGCTCCGGGCCGAGGGCGTCGTCGGGCGACCGGTGGATCATGAAAACCTTGGCCAGACCGGTGATCCGGAAGATCTTGAGCAGGCGCTCCTGGTTGCAGACCAGTTGGAGCGAGCCGTTGTTGGCGCGCACCTTCTTCAGGCCGCCGACCAGGACACCGAGGCCGGTGGAGTCGAGGAACTCGACCGCCTCCATGTCGACGACGAGGTGGTAGCGGCCTTCGGCGACGAGCTCGGTGATCTTGTCACGCAGCTTCGGTGCGGTGTAGACGTCGATCTCACCGCCGACAGAGACGATGGTGGTCCCATCGACCTCTCGCGTTGCCAGTGTCAGATCCACATCTGCTCCCTCAGGGCACCCGAGTCTGGGGTGCCAACCGATTCGGTGGCACACGCCCCGAATACTGCCGGAGATATCAAACCACGCCCTCGGCGGTGATGCAGAAAACTCGTGCACATGAGCGGCCCCGCGATGTCGGCGGCCTTTGGGAGACTCGGAGAGTGCCTACAGTCCCCGTCGTGACCTCGCTACGGATCAACGAGGTGATCGCCCGGATCACCGCCGGATCCGACCGCGCAGGACGTCTTCGACACACGGAACTGTTGCCTGCCCGAGAGGCGGTCTGTGCGCCGTGGCCGGCCTGGGCGGCGCCGGACGTGGTCGCGGCATTCCGCGCACGGGGGATCGACACGCCGTGGGTCCACCAGGTCCTGGCTGCCGGGGCCGCCCACGAGGGCCGCCACGTCGTGCTCTCCACAGGCACCGCGTCGGGCAAGTCGCTGGCCTACCAGCTGCCGGGTCTGACCGCGATCGGGGAAGGTCGCGGGTCGCGGGGGCAACGCGGTGCCGGCGTCCTCTACATCGCGCCCACCAAGGCCCTCGCCCAGGACCAGCTCGCGTCGCTGGAGTCGCTTGGCCTCGACGCGCGGGTCAGCACCCACGACGGCGACAGCAGTCGCGAGCAGCGCGAGTGGGCCCGCGAGCACGGCGAGTACCTCCTCACCAACCCCGACATGTTGCACCGCTCGATGCTCCCCGGCCACCACCGCTGGGCCTCCTTCTGGCGCTCCCTGCGCTACGTGGTCGTCGACGAGTGCCACCACTACCGCGGCGTCGTCGGTGCCCACGTCTCCCAGGTGCTGCGACGGTTGCGACGGGTCTGCGCGGCGTACGGCGCCACGCCGACCTTCGTCCTGGCCTCGGCCACGATGGCCGACCCCGAGCTCACCGCCGGCCGCCTGACCGGCCTCGAGGTGCTCCCCGTGACCGACGACCACTCGCCGCGCGGCCAGGTCACGCTGGCGCTCTGGGAGCCGCCGTTCACCTCTCACGTCGGCGAGCACGGTGCCCCGATCCGCCGGGCGGCGTCCTCCGAGACCGCGGACCTGCTCACCGACCTCGTGCTCGAGGGGGTGCGGACCCTGGCGTTCGTGCGCTCCCGGCGCGGCGTCGAGCAGGTCGCGGCCACCGCGAGCCGGCTGCTGGCCGAGGTCGACGCCTCGTTGGTCGGAGCGGTCGCTGCCTACCGCGGCGGCTACCTCCCCGAGGAGCGGCGGGCGATCGAGGCCGACCTCCGCTCGGGGGCGCTGACGGGCCTTGCGGCCACCAACGCCCTGGAGCTGGGCATCGACGTGCACGGCCTCGACGCGGTGGTGCTCGCCGGCTACCCGGGCACCCGCGCCGCCTTCTGGCAGCAGGTGGGCCGGGCCGGTCGCGGCGGCACCGACGCCCTCGGCGTGCTGGTCGCTCGTGACGACCCGCTGGACACCTACCTGGTCAACCATCCCGAGGCCCTGTTCGGGCGCCCGGTCGAGGCGACGGTGTTCGACCCCGACAACCCGCACGTGCTCCGCCCCCACCTGTGCGCGGCGGCGCAGGAGTCGCCGCTGCGGGTCGAGGAGCTCGCCATGTTCGGCCCGCGCGCCCGGGAGTGCGTGGACGCCCTCACCGACGCCGGGCTGCTACGGCGGCGTCCCCAGGGCTGGTTCTGGACCGACCGCCGACGAGCCAGCGACCTGACCGACATCCGCTCGGTGGGCGGCCCGCCCGTGCAGCTGATCGAAGGGACGACCGGACGGGTCGTCGGCACCGTCGACGCAGGCGGTGCCCACGCCAGCGCCCACGCCGGTGCCGTCTACGTCCACCGTGGGGAGACCTGGTTGGTCGAGTCACTCGACCTCGAGCACCGCGTCGCGATGATGACGCAGACCGAGGTCGACTACTCCACCACCGCCCGTGACCTCACCGACATCACCGTCGCGGCGGTCCGCGAGAGCCGTGGCTGGGGCGGTTGCTCGCTCACGCTCGGCGAGGTCGAGGTGACCCACCAGGTGGTGTCCTACCTCAAGCGCCGCTCCCCCAGCGGCGAGGTGGTCGCCGAGGAGCCGCTCGACCTGCCCCCGCGCACGCTGCGGACGACGGCCGTGTGGTGGACGGTCCCCGCCCACGTGGTGGCCGGGGCCGGCCTCGAGGCGGCTGACCTGCCGGGCGCCGCGCACGCAGCCGAGCACTGCTCTATCGGGCTGCTGCCGCTCTTCGCCACCTGCGACCGGTGGGACATCGGCGGCGTCTCGACTGCCCACCACCCCGACACGGGTGAGCTCACCGTGTTCGTCTACGACGGCTATCCCGGGGGCGCCGGGTTCGCCGAGCGCGGGTTCCACGCGGCCGGCGCCTGGCTGGCCGCCACCCGGGAGACCATCTCCTCCTGCGCCTGCCCGGAGGGATGTCCCTCGTGCATCCAGTCGCCGAAGTGCGGTAACCAGAACAACCCTCTCGACAAGCGCGGGGCCGTGGTCCTGCTCGACGCCCTCCTGCGAGATCGCGGCGCGGCGTGAGGACGTACTAGCCTGCCGCCATGGTGATCCTGGGTCTGCTCCTCATCTTGCTGTCGGTTGTCGCGATCCTCAGCGCCGTGTTCGTCAGCGAGGGATCCGCTCAGCTGCTGGGCATCGACCTGACCGCGCTCGGGATCTTCCTGGTGGGGGTCGGCGCCGGCGCCGCCCTCCTGTGGGGCTACAGCCTGATCAAGTTCGGCGCACGCCGCGAGATGAAGGCCCGCCGTGAGCGCAAGGAGCTCAACCAGCTCTCTGCCAAGCTTGAGAAGGTCGAGGCGGAGCGCAAGAAGGACGACGACGAGCGCCTCTGACCGGCGTCGTCACCCCGGGCCGGCGCGGGCACGACCGTCGAGGTCGGCGACCTGGCCGAGCCAGCGGGGGCCGGAAGCCCGCACCGTGACGAGCAGGTCGCGGCCCTCGACCCGGCACCCGGTCACGACCGTGTCGTTGGCGGTAGCCACGACGGACGCCTGCGCGCATCCGTCGTGACCACGCTGGAGGGCCACCGCCCCCGCGAGGGCGGCGAGGTCGGCGGCAGCCTGGGCCCGGCGGTGGTCGGCGACCATCGCCCCCACGACGGCGAGGGCAGCCCCGAGCAGGAGCAGCACACCGAGACAGGCGGTCGCGAGCAGCGACGCTGACCCGCCCTGGTCCCGGCTCATTGCGGGTCCTCCATCAACGCGACCGCCACCGCACGCAGCTCCACGCCGGGGACGACGTCCAGGGCGAGTCCAGCCCCATCGATTTCTCGGGTGGCCTCCACACGAACCACGCCCCCGGACTCGGTCACGGCGAACCGGGTCCCGGCGGGGGCCACCCGCTGACCGAGGGCGACCGCCGTCGCCCGGTCGTCGCCGCGGGCGAGGGCGCGAGCCGTCTCGCGGGCGGCGTCGATCATCTGGACCTGGGCGAGCCCCAGGGACAACACCCAGGCCAGCAGCGCCGTCACGGCCACCAGCAGCGGCAGCACCATCGCCAGCTCGGCGGTCACCGCGCCCCGCTCACCACCCGGACGACGCACCTGCCTCAGCCGATGCCGAGCAGAGCGAGCACGTGGTCGAAGAGCGAGGTCAGCAGCTTGTCGCCGAACCCGCCGGTGAGCATCTTGTAGAGCAGCCCCGCCAGCCCGGCGCCGGCCGCGGTCCCGACGGCATACTCCGCCGTGGTGATGCCGCGCTCGTCGCCCGCTCCAGTGGGCCGTGCCTGGCGGCGTGTCATGTGGTGCGTCATCCCTCTGCCTCCTCCTGGTGTGGGCCCGCTGCCCACCTGCGGTCGACTCTGACCTGCCGCGGCCCTCGGCGCCGCGGCCGTCCGGCTCGTTGTGGACGACCGGCTCCGACGCGGCGCCTGTGCACGGTCGGAGGCACCGGCTCACGAGGTGATCGTGGCGAGGAGACCGGCCACGACGGGGACCACGCCGATCAGCAGGAAGGCCGGGAGCAGGCAGAGCCCGAGGGGAAGCGCCGCCTTGACCCCGACCGCGCGGGCGCGGTCCTCGCGCCCGGCCCGGGCGGTCCGGGCGAGGTCGACCGCGAGCCTCTCGATCGCGTCCGCGACGCTCGCCCCCGACCGGGCCGCGCCCGACATGGTCCGCGCCAGTGGGGCCAGCACCGGGTCGGGGACCAGCGACTCCCACACGGCCACCGGGTCGACCCCGAGGGCGAGCCGCGCCTGCACCGGCTCAAGGCGGTCCGCGGCTCCGCCGGGGAGGGCGGCGCGGCACACGCCGAGCGCGGTCGCCGGTGGGGCGCCCCCACGGAGCGTCGCGGCGAGCAGCAGGACCAGGGCAGGCAGGTCGGCCTCCGCGGCCAGCCGCGCGCGTCGCTCACCCGGCGGCTCGCTGCGGCCGATGACCAGCCAGGTGCCCGCTGCGGCCGCGAGGCCGGCGAGCGGCCCGGCAGGTCCTCCGACGACGACAAGGGCACCGGTGCCGGCCAGCAGGCTCCACGCCCAGCGCCACCGGCGCAGGAGACCCGCATCGGCGGTGGCGGGCGCCGGCCCGCCGGACGCGTCGGGCGCCGGCCGGACGCGCGGACGCGCCGACCCGGACAGCAGCACCGCCCAAGCAGCGCAGCCGGCGGCCAGCAGGGCGGGGAACACCACGGGGCCCAGGACAGCGACGCAGACCGTGAACAGATGGGGGGTTGTCGCGCCGCTCACCCGGGATCCCCCGTCAGCACCTCGATCCACCAGAGGCCGGCGAGCCCGAGGGCCAGCCCACCCGCGAGGCACACGAGGCCGGGCGGCGTGGCCAGCAGGAAGCGCCAGGGCTCGCCTCCGGCGCCGGAGCCCATCGCCAGTGCCAGGAACGGCAGCAGGGCGACCAGCCTGGCCGTCGCCCGGGCCGAGGCCAGCTCACCGTCGACCACCCTGCGCGTCGCCGCCGCGGCCCGGAGCGAGGTCGCGATCGCCTCCACCGTCACCCCCAGGCCGGCGCCGGTGCGGTGCGCCACCTGCCACCCGGCCGCCAGCAGCCGCAAGTCGCCGCAGCCGGGTCGACGCGCCGCCTCGCGCAGCGCCGAAGGCACGTCGGCGCCGAGCACGAACGCCTCCGCGACCGGGCCGAGGGCCGGGTAGTCGGCCGCCACCCGTTGCAGGGCGAGGCCCGGCGGCTGGCCGGCGCCCAGTTCGGCGGCGAGCTGTTCGCAGGACTCCAGGACCCGGGCCGACTCACGCTCGGCCTGGCGTCGCACGGTCCGGCGACGCCAAAGCCGTCCGACAGCCACGAGCGCCAGCCCGGCCACCACCACCAGGGCGACGGTGCTGCCCGGCAGGACGGCCGCGGTGGCGGCCGGGACGAGGAGCCCCAGCGCCCACCAGCTCCGGCTTGGCTCCCCGATCGAGAGTGGCGACAGGGGCGAGGCCCCGGGCGACGACCGGGGCCTCAGCCAGAGCAGGGTTGCCAGGGCCGCACACCCGACGGCGAGGCCGGTCATGTCGACAGCCTCGTGGCCAACGCGTCGGCGCCCGGCCCCTCCCGCACCGAGCCGTCGTGCGCGAACTGGACCGCCGTGGCCATCGACACCAACCCGTCGGGCTGCCGGCGCGGGACGGCGACCTCCCGGAGCCGACGGACCCCGCCCCGGTCTCGGTCAAGATGCACGACCGCGTCGACGGCGGAGGCGAACTGGCTGTGCACTGCCGCGCGCGGCAGCCCCGCCGCGAGCGCGAGCGCCTCCACCCGGGCCGGCACGTCACCGGCCGAGTTGGCGTGGATCGTGCCGCAGCCTCCCTCGTGCCCGGTGTTGAGGGCCGCCAGCAGGTCGGTGACCTCGGCGCCGCGCACTTCCCCCACCACGAGTCGGTCCGGGCGCATCCGCAGCGCCTGGCGGACCAGGTCGCGCACGGTGATCTCACCGGCGCCCTCGAGGTTGGGCGGCCGGGCCTCGAGGGCGACGACATGCGGGTGGTCGGGAGCGAGCTCGGCGGAGTCCTCGACGAGCACCAGACGCTCCCGGGGGTCGACGAGGCCGAGCAACGTGCCGAGCAGGGTGGTCTTGCCCGAGCCGGTGCCCCCACTGACCAGGAAGGCCAGTTTGGCGGCGACGAGGTCGGCCAGCAGCCGGGCACCGGCGGCCCCGCACGCGCCGGCGTCGACGAGGTCGTCCAGGGTGAACGCCCGTCGGGTCGGCACCCGCAACGACACGATGGTGCCCGGCCGCGCGAGCGGGGCGAGGACGGCGTGCAGGCGAGTGCCGTCGGGCAGGCGCACGTCGACGTACGGCGTCGCGTCGTCGAGGCGGCGGCCCCCGCCCGCGGCCAGCCGCTGAGCGAGCCGGCGCACGGCCTCGTCTCCGGGAAACCGCACCTCGGTCGGCTCCAGCCCGGCCCCGCGGTCGAGGTAGACCTGGTCGGCGCCGTTGACCAGCACGTCGGTGACGCCGGGCAGTCGCAGCAGCGGCTCAAGGATGCCGGCGCCGAGCACGTCGCCGCGCAGCGCGTCGTGGACGGCCAGGACCGTCGCGTCACCGACCGGCAGCCCGGTGGCCCGCAGCGCCTCCGCGACCCGGGCCGGGCTCAGCTCGCCAGGCCGCCGGCTGAGTCGCTCGCGGACGGCGTCGACGACCTCGCCCGCCACCGTGGTCATCGCACAGCCACCGGTCTCAGGCCGCCTGCCCGGCGGCCGCCAGGTCGCGCAGCACCTGTTGCGCGGCACGTGCCAGCGGCCCGCGCCGGGACCGGACCGGTCCGAGCCCCAGGTCGATCGCCTCGGCTAGACCACGCTGGTCGGCCATCGCCACCGCCTCGGCGAGCCCGGTGACCTGCTCGACCTCGCGGACCGGGACGCCACCCCCACGGACCACCAGCCGGGTCGGGGCTGAGGGCCTCATCCGCGCGCACATCCGCGCCGCGGCCGCGACCCCGCTCACCGTCGGCGCCACCAATACGAGCAACGCGTCGCACCGGGCCACCAGCTCGTCGACGAGGGGGTCCCGAGCCCGCGGGAGGTCGACGACCACCAGGTCGTGGCCCCGCTGCGCGGCCGACATCGCCTCGCGCACCGCGAAGGCCTGCAGGGAGCCCGGCGCCCCCGGTCCCCAGGTAAGCACCCCCAGGCTGCCCCGGTGGGGAACAGCGTCGTGCAAGGAACGGGCACTGAGCCGCCCCGTCGTGCGCTGAAGGGAGTCCCAGCGCACACCGTCGTGAAGCTCCAGGCCCAACACCCGGTCGAGCCCGGGACCGAGCGGGTCGGCGTCGATGACGATGGCGGACCCCGTCTGCGCACCGACCTGCCCCAAGGCGCAGGCGAAGGTGGTGGCGCCCGCCCCGCCGCTTCCGCCGACCACCCCGACCGCCAGGCCGCGGCTCGGGGCCCGGTCGCCGGCGTCGGTGAGCGCCTCGACCAGCCACCCGGCGGAGCGGGGCAGCTCCACGACGCTCTCCGCCCCGACCGCCAGGGCCAGGGCGAAGAGCTCGTGGGGGACGGGCCCGACGGTCACCACGTGGGTCGCGTCACGCCGGGCCGGCCTGGCCGACGCCAACGCGGGGACGGCGTCGGCGCCGACCAGGACCAGGGGGGCCGCGGACCACGCGGCCAGCGCCTCGGTCGCCGACCGGGCCACCACCGGGGTCACCCCGGCCGCGGCGGCCAGGCGCAGCACCTCCTCGAGGAGGTCGTCGTCCTCGGTGACCAGCAGTGGTGAGCTCACGCCCTGACCCTGCCCGGGGAGGGGTGCCACTGCGCCGGGTCGCACCTGCACTGGGGAGGACACGAACGCCCCGGCGTTCTGTGGACACCCAGCGGGCCGTGGCCCGCTCTCCTACGATGAGGGCATGGAGCCCCGCGCGACCGCGGCCTTCTTCGACCTCGACAAGACGATCATCGCCAAGTCGAGCTCGCTGGCCTTCAGCAAGCCCTTCCTCGCGGGCGGGCTGATCACGCGCGGGGGGATGCTGCGCTCGGCGTACGCCCAGTTCGTGTTCCACGTCGGCGGGGCCGACTACGAGCAGATGGAGAAGATGCGGCAGTTCATGTCGCAGCTCGTCGCCGGCTGGGACGTGGCGATGGTCCGCGAGATCGTCGCCGACACCCTCCACAACATCGTCGAGCCGATCGTCTTCGACGAGGCGGTCTCGCTGATCGAGGAGCACAAGCTCGCCGGTCGCGACGTGGTGGTCGTGTCGGCCTCCGGCACCGACGTCGTCGGCCCCATCGCCGAGATGTTGGGCGCCGACCGGGTGGTCGCCTCGCGGCTGGAGATCGTGGACGGCCACTACACGGGCGAGATCAGCTACTACGCGTACGCCGCGGAGAAGGCCCGCGCGATCGAGGCCCTCGCTGTCGAGTGCGGCTACGACCTCGCCGACTGCTACGCCTACAGCGACTCCATTACCGACGTCCACATGCTCGAGGCCGTCGGCCACCCCCACGCGGTCAACCCCGACAAGGAGCTGCGCCGGGTCGCGACGGCCAACGGCTGGCCGATCCTGGTCTTCACGCGTCCTGTCGGCCTCCGCTCGCGCGGGTCGTTCGCAACCCGGCCGACGCTGACCGCCCTGGCGGTCGGCGGCGCGGTCGCGGTCGGCGGCGTGGTCTGGGCCAACGCCCGACGCCGGCGGCTCGACGCCTGAACGGCTCCCCGCACCCACGCCCAAAGTCAAGCCTTGAAGGTGTCACCCCAAGGGCGTAGAACTAGAGGTACAACTCAAGACCCGCACGTGAGGCCGGGTACCCACGCGGCGATCTACCCTTCCTTCAGGGCGCGAGCCACCGGGACATTCCCGAGGCAGCAGTTAGACGTTGCACGCCTGGTAGCCATCGGCATCACGTGTCAGCGGCGGCATCCGACGACGAGTCGGGTGCCGCTCGCATGTGGGGGGCCGGTCAGCGGGCGAGCGGGCTCGCCGCCGCCGCCTGGGTGTAGGCCTCCGCGGCGTAGAGCAGCCAGGCGTGGACGCCCTTCGGTCCCCCGTCGCGGAAGCCGCGCAGGTTCGACTCGTACTCCGCGCGCAGCGTGAGGTGGCCGGCTTCGGGCACGACCAGCGACTTCTCGTCGACCCCGCGGGACACCAGCACCAGCCGCTCGGCTGCCCGTGCCACCAGCCCGTTGTGGGAGGCGAATGCCTCCACGGTCGCCAGCTCCGCATGGACGACCGCTGCGAGGAGCAGCGCGGGCTCGGCGGCCGGGTCGACGAGCAGCGCTCCCAGCCCGTGCAGCCGGGCGGCCGAGGCGGCGTCGCGGGGCCGCCCGGCGAGGTCGGCCGGCCCGCCCGCGGCGAGGACGGCGTGGATCCGGGCCAGGGCCTGGAGCGGCGACTGGCGCAACAGCGGGGCCAGCGACAGCAGCTCGGTGGAGAGCCGCAGCGATGCCAGCGCCAGTGCGTCGCCCTCGCCGGCCCGGACCTGCTCGAGGGTCGAGCCCGACCCGGCCAACACGGCGCTCGCCTGTGCCCCGCGCAGCAGCGACTCCCCGGTCGTGTCGGGCGTGGTGCGGCGCAGGCCGCGGTCGCGGAGCACCACGTCGATGGCGTCGCGCGCCGCGGCGTACGCCGAGGGCACGCCCTCCAGGCTCGCCAGCTCCGCGATCGCTCCTGCCACGACGGTCACCCTAGGGTCGTCCCGATGGCCAGGCCGGCGCGGCCCGGTAACCTGCGACAGATGGACGACCAGACGACCCCCGCCTCGGCACGGTGGGCACGCTCCTTCGGTCCGGTTGCCCAGGCCTACGACCGGGGCCGCCCCGGCTACCCCGCCGACGCCGCCCGCTGGCTGGTCGGCCGCGACGCCGCCGCCGTCCTCGAGCTCGGCGCCGGCACGGGCAAGCTGACCTCGGAGCTGGTGGCGCTGGGTCACGACGTCCACGCCACCGACCCCGACGAGGAGATGCTCGCGATCCTCGAGCAGCGGGTGCCACGGGCCCGGGTGTCGGTCGCCTCCGCGGAGGAGCTCCCGGTGGGTGACCGCGCCGTCGACGTCGTGGTGGTGGCGCAGGCATTCCACTGGTTCGACCACGAGGTGGCACTCCCCGAGATCGCGCGGGTGCTCAAGCCAGGCGGGTCGCTCGCGCTGGTCTGGCACCACCGCGACACCCGCATCCCATGGGTGCGCCGGCTCGGCGACCTCATCGGCACCCACGACCAGCTGACCGACCCGACCGACGTGCTGGCGGCGTCGGGGCTCTTCGAGCCGGCCGAGGCCGAGCGCTTCATGTACTGGCAGGACATCAACCGCGACTCGATCGTCGACCTGGTCCGCTCCCGGTCCAACGTGTCCACCCTCGACGACGACGCCCGCGAGGCCAAGCTGGCCGAGGTAGCGGAATTCTACGACGACTTCGGCCGCGGGTACGACGGCATGCAGCTGCCCTACGTGACCCACTGCTTCCGGGCCAGGGTCGTGGACCGGCGGGCGGACGACGGGGCCACCCGGGCGGACTCGGCGGACTCGGCCGGGCCCACGACCCGCAACGACGGGTCCGACACCGACATGCTGCTCATCGACTTCCGCTGACAGCGGGTGAGGGGCACGTCGCCGCGACGAAGGACGAAGATGGGCGGCCCCCCGCCGCGACGACGTCCACTAGAGATTGCCCCCCGGCGCGCTCTAGATGCCATCTCGGCACCTCTAGCATAGGTACTCATCGAAGACAGCAACCCAGGACACGCCCGCAGGACCAGACCGGAATTCGGCCAACCGGCCGGGCCCGGCCTCGACACTCCCTTCCCCGGTCACTACGGTCGCGGCATATGACGTCGTCGCGACTCCTCCCCGGACGGGGCTTCTGGCGACGGGCGCATCTCGGCAGCGAGGCCGACCGCGCCACGTACCGCACCCTGCACACCGCGTCGCTCGCCTCACCCGCGCTCCGGGGCGGGCTGACCTCCGCCAGCGCCGAGCGCAGCGTCAAGCACCTGAGGACCCTGCTGGGTGCCCCGGCCGTGGCGCTGACCCGCGGCTCGCAGCCGCTCGCGTGGGACGGCGCCGGACGCCACCACGCGGCCGCCGTGCCGGCCCTGGCCGAGGTCGTCATCGACCACGGCAGCACCCGGGTGGTCAGTGGCCGCGACCTCGCCTGCGACCAGCCCGGCTGCCCGATCCGGCAGGCGGTGGTGTCGCCCCTGGTCGTCGAGGAGACCATCGTCGGCACCCTGCAGGTGTTCACGCCGTACGCCACCGCCGGCCTGGTCCGGGCTTCCTCCGAGGTGGCGCAGTGGGTCTCCGGTCAGCTCGAGCTCGCCGAGCTCGATGCCTCCCGCACCCGGCTGATGGAGGCCGAGGTGCGAGCACTGCGGGCGCAGATCTCCCCGCACTTCATCTACAACTCGCTCGGGGCGATCGCATCGTTCGTGCGCACCGACCCCGACCGGGCCAGGGAGCTGTTGCTGGAGTTCGCCGACTTCACGCGGTACTCCTTCCGGCGGCACGGGGAGTTCACGACCCTCGCCGAGGAGCTCCGCTCGATCGAGCGCTACCTACTCCTGGAGCAGGCGCGCTTCGGGGACCGGCTCCAGGTGACGCTGCGGATCGCCCCCGAGGTGCTGCCGGTGGCGGTGCCCTTCTTGTGCATCCAGCCGCTGGTGGAGAACGCGGTGCGGCACGGACTCGAGGCGTCCGCCGACAAGGAGGACAGGGTCGGCCGGCTCAGCATCGTCGCCCGCGACCTCGACCAGGACTGCGTGATCGAGGTGGAGGACGACGGCACCGGCGAGGACCCCGAACGGGTGCGGGCCGCGCTCGCCGGGGAGGGCGACGGCGACTCGGTCGGTCTGGGCAACGTCGACGCGCGGCTGCGCAACGCGTTCGGGGACGACTACGGTCTGGTCGTGGAGACCGCTCCGGGTGCCGGCACCAAGGTGACCGTTCGCGTCCCCAAGTTCGCGCCGGGGGTCCACCCGTGACAGCCGTGCCGGCCGTGCCGCTCTCGGCGCTGCTCATCGACGACGAGCGTCCCGCGCTCGACGAGCTCGCCTACCTGCTCGCCCGCGACCCCCGCATCGGCGAGGTGCGCGCCTGCGACTCCGCAACCGAGGCGCTGCGGATACTTCACGAGACCGAGGTCGACGTGGTCTTCCTCGACATCATGATGCCCGGACTGAGTGGCCTCGATCTGGCCCAGGTGCTGGCCCGCTTCAAGAACCCACCGCCGATCGTCTTCGTGACCGCGCACGACGAGCACGCCGTGGAGGCCTTCGAGCTGCGCGCGGTCGACTACGTGCTCAAGCCGGTGCGCGAGGAGCGTCTCGCCGAGGCGGTACGCCGCGTGGTCGAGGACACCGGGCGGGCCCAGCCGTCCGGGGACACCCAGATCCCGGTCGAGCGCGGCGGGGTGACCCGGTTCGTCAACCGCTCCGAGATCACCCACGTCGAGGCGCACGGCGACTACGCACGGCTGCACACGGTCCGCGGTTCCCACCTGGTGCGCACCGCGCTCAGCAAGCTCGCCGACGACTGGGCGCCGGCGGGGTTCGTCCGCATCCACCGGTCGATGCTCGTCTCCCTCGCCCACGTCCGCGAGATCCGCACCGACGGGGGCCACTGCACGGTCATGGTGGGCGACCAGGAGCTCGCCGTCAGCCGCCGCCACACCCGCGAGCTCCGCGACCTGCTCACCCGGCGGGAGTGATGAGCGAGCACCCAGACGAGCACCCAGGAGAACGCCTCCGCCTGGAGCGGGTGCGGGTCACCGGCCCGGACCGGCGCCGCTCGGCCGCGGCCCAGCCGGCCGGCACCCGCGAGATCGACGCCGGCACCCAGCTCGGCGCGATCTACATGCGGTCCCTGGTGCGTGACCAGCTGCGGCTGGCCCTGCGCATCCTGGCCGTGCTGGTCGTGTCCGTGGGCAGCCTGCCGTTGGTCTTCCACGTGTGGCCGGAGCTCGCCGATGTCCGGGTGCTCGGCGTACCGCTTCCCTGGCTGCTGCTCGGGGTCCTGGTCTACCCCTGGCTGCTCGTGCTCGGCTGGACCTACGTACGCCGCGCCGAGGCCCAGGAGCGCGACTTCGCCGACCTCGTCGACGAGGTGGAGCGGTGAGCCCCGACCTGTCCACGGGACCTGGCATCGTCGCGGTCACGGTCGTCACCGTCGCCACCCTGGCGATCGGCACCTGGGGGCTGCGCTTCTCCCGCACCACCAGCGACTTCCTCGTCGCCTCACGCACGGTGCGCCCGGGGCTCAACGCGTCGGCGATCGGCGGGGAGTACCTCTCCGCGGCCAGCTTCCTCGGGGTCGCCGGCCTGCTGCTCGTCTTCGGTGCCGACATGCTCTGGTACCCCGTCGGCTGGACCGCGGGCTACCTGGTGCTGCTGGTGCTGGTCGCCGCCCCGCTGCGCCGCTCTGGTGCCTACACACTGCCGGACTTCGCCGAGGCCCGCCTCGGCTCCCGGCGGGTCCGCTCGGCCTGCTCGCTGCTCGTCGTCCTGATCGGCTGGCTCTACCTGCTCCCCCAGTTCCAGGGAGCCAGCGTCACGCTGACCTCCGCGATCGGCGCCCCCAACTGGCTCGGCGCGGTGGTCGTCGCGACCGTGGTGCTCATCAACGTGACGTCCGGAGGGATGCGCAGCATCACCTTCGTGCAGGCGTTCCAGTACTGGCTGAAGCTGACCGCGCTGCTGGTCCCGGCCGCGTTCCTCCTGGTCGTCTGGGCCGGGGACGGCGCCCCCGACCCGTCGCGGGCGGCCGGCGGCGGGTCGGGCGGCTGGTCGTTGCCGCTGGGCGAGGGCGGCTCCCAGGGGCTCTACGTGACGTACTCGCTGATCGTCGCCACGTTCCTGGGCACTATGGGGCTGCCGCACGTGGTGGTGCGCTTCTACACCAATCCCGACGGCCGGGCGGCGCGTCGCACGACGCTGGTGGTGCTCGCCCTGCTCGGTGCCTTCTACCTGCTGCCGCCGGTGTACGCCGCACTGGGCCGCGTGTACGCCGTGGAGCTGATCGCGTCGGGGCGCAGCGACGTGCTGGTCCTCGAGCTGCCCCGGCTGATGGTGCCGGGGCTGACCGGTGACCTGCTCACCGCCTTGGTCACGGCCGGGGCGTTCGCGGCGTTCTTGTCGACCTC
>JBDSLK010000300.1:0-14103 GCA_039916425.1 Nocardioides sp. | reverse complement strand
TCCTCGGCGGGGCCTCCCAGGTCCTCGACCTCGGCAGGAGACGCAGGTTCCACACCGGATCCCAACGCATCGCCCTCGCGATCAGGGACCGGGGCTGCACCGCCCTGGGTTGCGACGCCCCACCCGGGCTCTGCCACGCCCACCACGACCACCCCTGGTCGACGGGCGGGCACACCGACACCACCACCGGCCGCCTGCTGTGTCCGAAGCACCACGCCCTGGCCCACGACCAGACCTACGAGACCAACCCCACCGCCCACGGCAAGCTCCGCTTCATCCAACGCACCTAGCGACGGTGGACGCGCCGAGCCCGGCGTCAGCCGGCCCGGAAGCTCCGCAGCCGCAGGCTGTTGCTCACCACGAACGCCGACGAGATCGCCATCGTCGCGCCCGCCAGCATCGGGTTGAGCAGTCCGGCCGCGGCCAGCGGCAGCGCGGCCACGTTGTAGGCGAACGCCCAGAAGAGGTTGCCCTTGATCGTGGAGAGCGTGCGTCGGGCCAACCGGATCGCGTCGGCCGCGACCCGCAGGTCGCCCCGGACCAGGGTCAGGTCGGCGGCGGCGATGGCGGCGTCGGTGCCGGTGCCCATCGCGAGGCCCAGATCGGCGCGGGCCAGGGCGGCGGCGTCGTTGACGCCGTCGCCGACCATCGCGACGACCAACCCCTGCGCCTGGAGCCGCTCGATCACGGTGACCTTCTCGCTGGGCAGCACCTCCGCGACCACGTCGGCCTCGTCGATCCCGACCTCGGCCGCGACCGCTCGGGCAGTGGCGGTGTTGTCGCCGGTCAGCAGGATCGGCCGGAGCCCCAGGGCTCGGAGCCGCGCAATCGCCTCGACCGAGGTGGGCTTGACCGTGTCGGACACCACCACCAGGCCGCGGGCAGCACCGTCCCAGCCGACCGCGACGACAGTGCGGCCGGCAGCCTGCGCCGCGTCGTACGCCGTGACGAGCGCGGGCGGGAGTGGCTGCGACCAGGCCTCGAGCAACCGCGGGCGGCCGACGAGCACGGCGTGCGAGCGCTCCCCGACCGACACCACGCCCTGGACTCCCAGGCCGTCGGCGTTGGCGAAGTCGGTGACGGGCAGCAGTGTTCCCGTGGCCTCGCGGGCGGCGGTGGCGACGGCACGGCCGATCGGGTGCTCGGAGGCGTCCTCGAGCGCGCCGGCCAGCCGAAGCACCTCATCGGCGTCCTCACCGTCGGCGGGCAGCACCTCCACGACGGCCATCCGGCCCGTGGTCACGGTGCCGGTCTTGTCCAGGACGACGGTGTCGACACGGCGGGTGGACTCCAGGACCTCGGGGCCCTTGATCAGGATGCCGAGCTGGGCGCCGCGACCGGTGCCGACCATCAGGGCGGTCGGGGTGGCCAGGCCGAGCGCGCACGGGCAGGCCACGATCAGCACGGCGACGGCGGCGGTGAACGCCGCGCCGGCCCCGGCGCCGCTGGCGAGCCAGGAGGCGAGCGTGCCCACCGCCAGCACGATCACGACCGGCACGAAGACCCCGGAGACCCGGTCGGCCAGCCGCTGCGCCTCCGCCTTGCCGTGCTGGGCCTCCTCCACCAGCCGGGCCATCTGGGCCAGCTGGGTGTCGGCGCCGACGCGGGTGGCGCGGACGACGAGCCGGCCGCCGGCGTTGACCGTGGCGCCGGTGACCGGGTCACCCGGCCCGACCTCGACCGGCACGGCCTCACCGGTGAGCAGCGCGGCGTCCACCGCCGAGGTGCCCTGGACGACGAGGCCGTCGGTGGCGACCTTCTCGCCGGGACGGACCACGAAGAGGTCGTCGACCACGAGCTCGGCGACCGGGACCAGCACCTCGTGGCGACCGTCCGGACCCTCGCGGAGCACCGCGACGTCCGAGGCGCCGAGGTGCATCAGGGCACGGAGCGCCGCCCCGGCCTGACGCTTGGACCGGCTCTCGAACCAGCGGCCGGCCAGGATGAAGGTGGTGACTCCCGCGGCGACCTCGAGGTAGATGCTGTCCGCCCCGTCGGTGCGGTTGATGGTGAGCTCGAAGGGGTGGGTCATGCCCGGCCTCCCGGCGGTGCCCCAGAACAGCGTGTAGACCGACCAGCCGAACGCCGCCAGGGTGCCGACCGAGATCAGGGTGTCCATGGTGGTCGCGCCGTGCCGGGCGTTCAGCGCGGCCGCGCGGTGGAACGGCCAGGCGCCCCACACCACGACCGGGGCGGCGAGGGTGAGCGACAGCCACTGCCAGTTGTCGAACTGGAGCGCCGGCACCATCGCCAGGGCGATGATGGGGACGCTGAGGAGGGTGGAGACGACCAGCCGCTGGCGCAGGGTGCGAGCCTCCGGGGTGAGGTCGTCGGTCGCGGCGTCGGGGCCGCTCGACCCGTCGGAAGCGGCGGGCGGGCTCGGAAGGGCCGGGAGCGCGGCGTGGTAGCCCGCCTGCTCCACGGTGCCCACGAGGTCCTCTCGGGTCACGGTCGCGGGGTAGCTCACCCGAGCCTTCTCGGTCGCGTAGTTGACCGTCGCGACGACACCGTCGAGCTTGTTGAGCTTGCGCTCGATGCGGTTGGCGCACGAGGCGCAGGTCATCCCGCTGATGGTGAGCTCGACGTCCGTGGTGGGCATGACGGCGTCAGACAAGCTGGTAGCCGGCCTCCTCGACGGCGCCACGCACGGCGGTGTCGTCGAGCGGCTCGGTGCTTTTGATGGTCACGGCCCCGGTCTCCAGGACCACGTCGACGTGCTCGACACCGGGGATCTCGGAGATCTCCTCGGTGACCGAGGCGACGCAGTGCCCGCAGGTCATGCCCTGGACGGTGCCGGCATAGGTGTGGCTCATCGTGCTTCCTCCTCGGGAGGGGCGGGGGATCAGGATCGGACGAGACGGGCGATGGCGTCGGAGGCTTCCTTGAGCTTCACCTCGGCGTCCGGACCGCCGCCCTTGGCCGCGTCGACGACGCAGTGGCTGAGGTGGTCGTCGAGAAGCCCGAGGGCTACGGACTGGAGCGCCTTGGTCATTGCGGAGACCTGGGTAAGGATGTCGATGCAGTACTGCTCCTCCTCCACCATCCGCTGCAGGCCCCGGGCCTGACCCTCGATGCGCCGCAGGCGTTTGAGGTAGTCGTCCTTCTGGTGGTGCGCCAGGTAGCCGTGCTGGTGGGCCGCGGTCTCGGTCATGGCTCGATCTTATACCCCCCCTAGGTATTGGTCGAGACCGGGACGGCTCCCAGGCCCCGGGCCGGGTGGTGGATACTGCCCGGGTGCTACGACTCGCGTCCTCCTGGGTCTGGGACTTCTGGCTCGCCGACGACGGCGACCGCTTCCACCTCTTCTTCCTCAAGGCCTCCCGGGCCCTGCTCGACCCCGAGCGCCGGCATCGCCGCGCGAGCGTCGGGCATGCCGTCTCCGACGACCTGCGGTCCTGGACCGAGGTCGCCGACGCGCTCGTCGCCGACGACGCGCCGGCCCCCGACGACCTGGCGACCTGGACCGGCTCGGTCGTGCAGGCCCCCGACGGGCGCTGGCGGATGTTCTACACCGGGATCAGCCGCGCCGAGGACGGCCTGGTCCAGCGCGTGCTCGGCGCCGTCTCGGACGACCTCACGACGTGGCAACGCACCGGAGTCGTCTGCGAGGCCGATCCGCGGTGGTACGACCAGCTCGACCCGGACGTCTGGTACGACGAGGCCTGGCGCGACCCGTGGGTGTTCCAACGCCCCGACGGGGGGTGGCAGATGCTGGTCACTGCTCGCGCCGGCGAGGGTGAGCCGTTCGGGCGGGGCGTGGTCGGCCAGGCGACGTCGTCGGACCTCGAGACCTGGGAGGTCGGCGCGCCGCTGTCCTCCCCCGGATCGGGTTTCGGGCAGCTCGAGGTGCTCCAGCTCGCCGAGGTGGAGGGGCGCGGTGTGCTGCTCTTCTCCTGCCTGGGCACCCAGCTGCCGGCGGCACGGCGCGAGGCCGGCGAGACCGGGGGCATCTGGGCGGTCAACGTCGACGACCCGGCGGGGCCCTATGACCTCGCCTCGGCGTACCTCCTGCACGATCCCGGCCTGTACGTCGGGCGGCTGGTGCAGGACCGCGCCGGCAGCTGGCAGCTGATGGCGTTCCACCACGAGGTGCCCGGCGGGTTCGGCGGCGATATCACCGACCCGATGCCGGTCTCCTGGGGTGTCGACGGTCGGCTGACCGTCGAGCTCTCCTGACCCGCATCGGGACCCCGCGCCAGGACCCCGCGCCAGGACCCCGCGTCAGGCCCCGCGTCAGGACCCCGTGTCAGCGGGCGCGGTGCCGGGCGAGGAACGCCCGGATGTCCTCGCGCGGGTGTTCCCGCAGCTCCGGGCCGTGGGTGAAGGCGGCGATGGTGTAGTCGAGCTCGGCGAGCCGGTGCGCGGTCTGCTGAGTCATCGCAAAGTCCGTGCAGAAGGCCTGCACCGGCCAGCGGAGCCGGCGGACGTTGAAGATCGCGTCGCCGGTGACCAGCACGCCCGACCCCTCGTGGAGGTACGACGCGTGGCCCGGCGAGTGTCCCGGCGTGTGCACGACCCGCAGCCCCCCGGCGACCGGCAGCACCTGAGCGTCGATGAGCTCCTCGCTGACCTCGACGGGGGTGAAACCTTGACCGGGCAGTCTCGCGAGCAGCCGGCCGAGCGTCGAGCCGCCCGGCGGCGCCGTGCCGGTCCGGACGCACTCCGCGTCGTCGGCGTGCACCCCGATCCCGACCCCGGTCTTCTCCGCGACGTACGCCGCGCCGCCGGCGTGGTCGGTGTGCGCGTGGGTCAGCAGCAACCGGGTCACGTCCGAGACGTCGGCCCCGATCCACTGCAGCGCCGCGACCACCTTCCGGCCGGACGACCTCAACCCCATGTCGATCAGGGTCACCTGGTCGTCGGCGTCGCGGAAGGCGAAGCCGTTGACCCAGTCGCCGACCAGCGGGATGCGCCAGACCCCGGGCGCCAGCAGGACTGCGGGATCCTTGGCCATGCCGCCACGCTAGTCAGCGCGTCAACCGCCCCAGCCGGGCCCGCCCGCCCGGCCGCTCGGGGCTACGACCCGATCGTCGAGGTGTCGATCACCACGCGGTAGCGCACGTCGCCGTCGACCACCCGGTCGTAGGCGGCGTCGACCTGGTCGGCCGAGATCCGCTCGATGGTGGCCCCGATGCCGTGCTCGGCGCAGAAGTCGAGCATCTCCTGGGTCGCGGGGATGCCACCGATGTTGGAACCGGCGAGCACCTTGCTGCCGCCGATCAGCGACCCGGGCGAGACCGCGAGCTTCTGACTCGGCAGGCCGACGTTGACCATCGCTCCGAGCGGCTTGAGCAGGCGCAGGTAGGTGTCGATGTCGAGGTCGGCGCTGACGGTGTTGATGATCAGGTCGAACGAGGAGCGCAGGGACGCCAGCGCGCCGTCGGCAGCGGTGGCCACGAAGCTGCCTGCGCCGAGGTCGGCGGCGTCACCGGACTTCTTGTCGGTGCGGCTGAGCACGGTGACGTCGGCACCCAGTGCCGAGGCGAGCTTGACCGCCATGTGGCCGAGCCCACCGAGACCGATCACGGCGACCTTCGAGCCCGGGCCCGCGGCGAAGCGGCGCAACGGCGACCAGACCGTGATGCCGGCGCACAGGAGCGGTGCGGCCTCGTCGAGCTCGATGCCGTCGGGGACGCGCACCGCGAAGCGCTCGGAGACCACGACCTGCTTGGCGTAGCCGCCCTTGGTGGGCTGCTGGTCGTAGCCCTTGCCGTTGTAGGTCATCACGGCGCCGCGGCCGCAGAACTGCTCCTGACCGTCCTTGCAGGCGTCGCACTCACCGCACGAGTCGACCATGCAGCCCACGCCGACCCGATCGCCCACCTGGTGGCGGGTGACCCCGACGCCGACGGCCGAGACGACGCCGGCGATCTCATGGCCGGGCACCATCGGGAAGATCGCGGTGCCCCACTCCTCGCGGACCTGGTGGATGTCGCTGTGGCAGATCCCGGCGAAGGCGATGTCGATGAGGATGTCGTCGTCGCGCAGGTCGCGATGCTCGATCGTGCCCTGGGTGAAGGCGGCGGACGGGGAGTCGACGATGAGGGCGGAAGTCGTGATCACCGATCCAGTGTGCCGGACGAGGCTGACGGTCCCCAATTCGCTGCCGGTGGTCTACCCCGGGTCCCGGTCAGGAGGCGTTCCCGCAGGAGTCGCGGGCGAAGCCGATCGCCGCCGACGCGCCGGCCGGGCTCACCCAGACGATCAGGTCGCCCTCCTCCTCGCGCCCGTCGACGTCGAGACGGAGCCTGACCCCGAACGCGGCGGACCACGAGGAGCAGGGTGCCAACGCACCCTCGCCGGGACGGTCGACGGCCACCACGTCGGCCTCGTCCCTCACGCGCAGGGGCGTCCGAAGGCGGCCGTCGACCTAGGTGATCCGGGTAGGCGTCAGGTCGCGCTCCCGGCTCTCGCGCGGCGCCGCAGCCGGCCTGCAACGTGCTTGCGACGAGTACCAGCACGACGGAAGCCCGGCCCCTCACGATCGCCTTCGACAGGCTAGTGGGGGGCCGGGCTTCGCGGTGGTGCTCGTGGAGCGGGTCGGGGCTAGAAGACCCTGCGGCTCGAACCACCGATCGGCACGAAGTTCAAGATCAGCCCGACGACGATCAGGATGAGCCCGATCGTGACCAGGATGCTCTGCGGCAGCAGCAGGCCGAGGATCAGCAGGATCAGTCCGAGGACCACCATCTTTGCTTCCTTCCGACCGGGCTTCCTCCCATAGTGCTGGGCCCGGCCTTTTTTTATGTTGTGGAGTTGGGGTGGAGCAGGAGGGACCTTGGCCGCCCGAGGGCGGAAGCGTGGGGTGGGTGTCAGCGGGCGACGGGGCGCTCGATGCGGGCCCGGTCGGGGTGGAAGCCGTGCTCGACGCCCCACAGCACCGCGTTGGTCCGGCTGGTGACGTCGATCTTGCGGTAGGCGCTGCGGATGTAGGACTTCACCGAGTTGATCGACAACGACGAGTGGCGGGCGATGTCGGAGTTGCTCAGGCCCTGGGTGATCAGGGCGATCACCTCCGCCTCGCGTGCGGTGAGGCCCTCCTCGCGCCCGGGCCAGTCGCCGCCGACGATGCTGCGCTTGGAGGAGCTGCCGGACACGACCTTGCCGCCGGCGTGCACGGCGCGCAGGGCCTCGACCAGCTCGTGGGCGGGCAGCGTCTTGGAGACGTAGCCGGAGACACCGTGGTCCATCGCCCGTCGCGCCATCGCCGGAGTGACGTTCCAGGCGTAGACGACTACCTGGTTGACGATCGGGTTGGCCAGCAGGTCGTGGACGTCGGCACCGTCGCCGGTGCTCTGCGCGAACACGTCGAACAGGGCGATGTCGACCGGCTCGCTTACCTCGGTGTTGGCGTTGAGCTCCACGATGTGGAAGTCGTCGGGGTAGTGGCGAAGCATCGAGTTGAGGCCACGGACGACGACTTCGTAGTCGTTGACGAGGGCGAGACGGATCGGCACGACGGATACCCTAGACGGGGGGAGGGGCTGACCCCCACACCCCTGGGGGTGACTGATGCTATCGACCGGCGGAGGCCACGAACGCGGCTACGCAGGCGCGGACGTCGTCCTCGCTGTGGGCCGCCGAGAGCTGCACGCGGATCCGGGCCAGTCCCCGCGGCACCACCGGGAAGGAGAACGCGATCACGTAGACGCCGTGCCCGAGCATCGCGTCCGCGGCCCGGGAGGCCTCCCGCGCTCCATCCTCCCCGCGGAACATCACCGGCACGATCGGGTGCTCGCCGGGCAGCAGCTCGAAGCCAGCGGCCGTCATCAGCTCCCGGAAGAGCGCGGTGTTGCGGCGCAGCGCCTCGCGCGCCTCGGTGGAGGTGGCCGCGATCTCGATCGCCACCTGCGAGCCGGCCGCGACCGACGGCGCCACCGCGTTGGAGAACAGGTAGGGCCGCGCCCGCTGGCGGAGCAGGTCGACGATCTCCTGACGGCCCGAGACGTAGCCCCCGGACGCGCCCCCCAGGGCCTTGCCGAGGGTGCCGGTGAGGATGTCGACCCGGTCGACGACGCCGAAGTGCTCCGGCGTGCCGCGACCGGTCGGACCGACGAACCCGACGGCGTGGGAGTCGTCGACCAGCACCAGCGCGTCGTACTGCTCGGCGAGGTCGCAGATCCGGTCGAGTGGGGCGAGGTAGCCGTCCATGGAGAACACGCCGTCGGTGACCACGACCCGGGTCCGCGCGTCCCGCGCGGCGACGAGCTGGGCCTCGAGGTCGGCCATGTCGGCGTTGCGGTAGCGGAAGCGCTGCGCCTTGGAGAGCCGGACGCCGTCGATGATCGAGGCGTGGTTGAGCTCGTCGGAGACGATCGCGTCCTCGGGCCCGAAGAGGGTCTCGAAGACACCGCCGTTGGCGTCGAAGCACGACGAGAACAAGATCGTGTCGTCGGTGCCCAGGAACGCCGAGAGGTCGGCCTCGAGCGACTTGTGCAGGGTCTGGGTGCCGCAGATGAAGCGCACGCTGGCCATCCCGAAGCCCCAGCGCTGCAGCGCGTCGGTGGCCGCGGCGACGACCCGCGGGTGGTCGGCCAGGCCGAGGTAGTTGTTGGCGCAGAAGTTCAGCGCCTCGCGCTCACCGCCGTCCGAGGCGACCCCGATGTGGGCGGCTTGCGGGGTGTCGAGGGTGCGCTCGCGCTTGAAGAGCCCGGCCGCCTCGATCTCCTCCAGCGTCGTGCGCAGCCGGGTCTGCACCTTGTCGTACGGGGTCCTCGTCATCACTGGCTCCAGTCCAAGATCACCTTGCCGCACTCGCCCGACCGCACCGCGGCGAATGCCTGCTCGAACTCCGCCGCCGGGAAGCGGTGGGTGATCACCGACCGTACGGCGTCCCGCAGGGCCGCGGAGGTCTGCAGCATCGACGACATGGCGTACCAGGTGTCGTACATCTCCCGGCCGTAGATGCCCTTGATGGTCAGCATGTGCGTGATCACCTTGGCCCAGTCGATCGGGTAGGGATCGCTCGGCAGGCCCAGCATCGCGATCCGGCCCCCGTGGTTCATCGTGCCGATCATCGACGCGACCGCCGCGGGCGCGCCCGACATCTCCAGGCCGATGTCGAAGCCCTCCCTCATGCCCAGGTCGTCCATCGCCGCGCGCAGCGGGGTGCGGGTCGGGTCGAGGACCAGGTCGGCCCCGGCCTTGCGGGCCAGCTCGAGGCGGAACGCGCTGGGGTCGGAGACCACCACGAAGCGGGCGCCGACGTGCCGGGCGATCGCGGTCGCCATCACCCCGATAGGGCCGGCGCCCGTGATCAGCACGTCCTCGCCGGCCATCGGGAAGGACAGAGCGGTGTGGGTGGCGTTGCCTAGCGGGTCGAAGACGGCGCCCAGGTCGGGGTCGAGGTCGTCGGGCTGGACCCACACGTTGGTCGCGGGGATCACGACGTACTCCGCGAACGCGCCGTCGCGGTTCACCCCGACCCCGATCGTGTGGATGCAGAGCTGGCGGCGCCCGGCACGACAGTTGCGGCACATCCCGCAGACGAGATGGCCCTCGCCCGAGACCCGCTGACCGGGGCGCACGCTGGTGACGTCGGCCCCGACCTCGCTGACCTCGCCGAAGAACTCGTGCCCGATCGTCATCGGGGTCCGCACGACCGAGGCCGCCCAGTCGTCCCAGTCGTGGAGGTGCAGGTCGGTGCCGCACAGCCCCGCCCGCAGCACCCGGATCTTCACCTCGCCCGCGCCGGGGGAGGGCTCCGGAACGTCCGTCAGCTCGAGGCCGGGACCCGGTGTCGTCTTGACCAGCGCTCGCACGCGGGACACCCTACGACGCGCGGGCCGAGGCCGCTTCGGGCCCTCGCCAGGGTCGGCGGTCAGGTTGCGGGGGGCTCACGATCGGTCCCGCCCGGTGGCCGGGGTCGACCTGCGTCAGCTCTGCGGGAGAACGCCCGCCGAGTCGGCTCAGCGACCGAACACCCGGCTCAGGAAGCCGCCGTCGGCCGACGCCGACCCGTCGGACTCGTGCCCCGGGCAACGGTCGTCGGTGGAGATGCCGGCCAGCGCCTCCTCGATGTGGTCACCACAGCCGGCCCAGGTCGCCTTGCCGCAGGTGCGACAGCGGACCGCTCGACACATGGTCATCTCCCTCGACTCGCCGGACCGTCAGCCTCTCACGACGACGGCGGGAAGCCGAACCCGTCGGCCCTTGCCTGCGCCCGACAGTCGTCGTACTATCACGATATATCGCGAACGGTTGATGACCGATCGGACTCAGCAGGGAGCAGACCATGGGTGGACCGGGTTTCAACCGGCAGTGGGCCAAGTACGTCGATCAGCAGTGGCAGCAGCACTCTCGCCGGGGCTGGGAGGGTGCCGGACCCGGTCGCGGCGGCCCGCCGCCGTGGGTGGCGGGGCTGTTCGGGCTCGCCCAGGGTGAGCAGCCGCGTGGCCCGCGGGCCCGGCGCGGTGACGTGCGCGCCGCGATCCTCGACGTGCTGCGACGCGAGCCGCTCAACGGCTACCAGATCATCGGGCAGATCGGGGAGCGCAGCGACGGCGCCTGGAAGCCCAGCCCCGGCTCGGTCTACCCGACTCTCCAGCAGCTCGAGGACGAGGGGCTCGTCGAGGCCGACGAGGAGCGTGGCCGCCGCGCCTTCCGGCTGACCGCCGACGGCACGGCGTACGTCGAGGTCAACGAGACCGAGATGGCCGCGGTGTGGGCACCGTTCGAGACCGCCCGCGAGCCGCGCGGCGACTTCGCCACGCTCAAGCCCGAGATCGGCCAGGTGATGGCCGCCGTCTGGCAGATCGTCTCCACCGGCACCGAGCCTCAACGCCGCGAGGCGATCGAGGTCCTGATCGAGACCCGCCGCAAGCTCTACGGCATCCTCGCCGAGGGCGACCCGGAGGAGGAGGGTCGGTGAGCGGGCAGCCCCAGCAGCCCCAGCAGCCCCAGCAGCTCAGACTCTCCGACGCCGAGCGCGAGACCGCGGCGAGCGCGCTGGGGGAGCACTACGCCCAGGGTCGACTCGACGTCGAGGAGCACCACGAGCGGCACGAGCGGATCTGGGCCGCCCGCACCCACGGTGAGATCCCACCGATCTTCAGCGACCTGCCAGGCGGCTCGCCGCTCCACCCGGTGGCCGCCTGGTCGCCCGCCGCCTGGTCGCCCGCCGGTGGGCGCTCGCCGGTCGCGCCGACGCGCGCCCGTGCGTCGCGGCGCGGGCTGCCCTGGCCGCTCAAGGTCCTGCTCGCGGTCGGTCTGGTGATGCTGGTGGTCTCGCACTGGCCGCTCCTGCTCGTCGGCGTCGGCGCGTGGTGGCTGCTGAGCGGCCGGCGCCAGGGCACGTGCGGACCCCGCGCGTCGCGACACCTGTCGCACGGCTGATCGAGAACGGACCGGACAAGGCACACTGGGCGCGTGCTGCGCCTGGAGATGTCGGTCCCGGACCACCTCGTCGACGACGTCCTGGCCTGCCTGCGGGCCGAGCACGCCGTCAGCACCATCTCCCGGGTCGAGCACGGCTCGTTGCTCCCGGTCGGCGACCTGGTCACCGCCGACATCGCCCGCGAGGCGGTCAACGCGATCATCGACAGGCTCCGCGAGCTCGGCCTCCACCGCGAGGGCAGCCTGCACGTGCTGGCCGTGCCGGCCTGGCTCTCGCAGGAGGGGTACGACGCCGAGCGCCACGCCCCGGGCGCCAGCGCCGATGCGGTGGTGTGGACCGAGGTCGTCCAGCGGGCCTATGAGGACAGCGAGCCCAACTTCACCTATTACTCCTTTATGGTGCTGGCGACCACCCTCGCCGCGATCGCGATCGTGCTCGACTCCCAGATCCTCACCATCGGCGCGATGGTGCTCGGCCCGGAGTTCGGGGCGATCGCGGCCCTCGGCGTGGCCCTGGTCCGCAGCCGCTGGGCACTGCTGCGGCTCTCGCTCCGCGCCCTGGTCTCGGGGTTCGTGGTCGCCATCGTCGCGACCACCCTGGTCTCCTTGGTGGGTCGGGCCCTGGGCTGGGTAAGCGCGGGGGACCTCTCGCAGCGGCCGGAGACCGACTTCATCTACACCCCCGACAAGTGGTCGTTCATCGTCGCGATCATCGCCGCGGCCGCCGGCGTCCTGTCCATCACCTCGTCCAAGGTGGGCGGTCTCTCCGGTGTCTTCATCTCGGTGACGACCATCCCCGCGGCCGGCAATCTCGCCCTCGGGCTGGCCTTCGGCGTCTGGGACGAGGTGTGGGGCAGCGGCGCCCAGCTGTTGCTCAACCTGGCCGGGATGGCCGTCGCCGGCTGGGTGACCCTGACGGTGCAACAGCTGGTCTGGCGCAACGTCACCGAGCGGCGGCTGCGCGCGCTGCGGCGCGTCTGACCGGCCCCAGGGTGGTGGCGCGTTCGCGGGTCGGCGGTCAAGGTAGGGACATGACGACTCCGTCGGAGGCCTTCCGCACCGCCCGCGACCAGCTGCTCGACCTGCGTGGCCAGCACGACCGGGCCGTCACGGAGTTCGACTACCCCGACGTGGGTGGCACCTGGAACTGGGCGGTCGACTGGTTCGACTCGTTCGCCCGCGGCAACGAGCGCCCCGGCCTGGTGGTGGTCGAGGAGGATGGCTCGTCGCAGCAGCTGACCTTCGCCGAACTCGCGCACCGGTCCGACCAGGTCGCGGTGTGGCTGCGCGACCGCGGGGTCACCCGCGGCGACGCGGTGATCGTGATGCTCGGCAACCAGGTCGAGCTGTGGGAGACGATGCTGGCGATCATCAAGCTGGGGGCGGTCATCATGCCGACCACCACCGCCGTCGGGCCGGCCGACCTGGTCGACCGGATCGCCCGGGGCGGCGCCCGCTTCGTGATCTGCAACCCCGCCGACGCCCCCAAGTTCGACGAGGTGCACGGTCACTACACCCGGATCAGCGTGGGACCGGTGGCGGCGGACGGCTGGGCCGACCTGCGCGCTGCGTACGACCTCGGCACCGTCACCGTCGAGCACCCGGGCACCGCGCCGGACGACCGGATGCTGCTCTACTTCACCTCGGGCACCACCTCGCGCCCCAAGCTGGTGGAGCACACCCAGGTGTCCTACCCGCTCGGGCACCTCGCGACGATGTACTGGCTCGGACTCGAGCCCGGCGACGTGCACCTCAACATCTCCTCTCCCGGCTGGGCCAAGCACGCCTGGTCGTGCTTCTTCGCACCCTGGAACGCCGAGGCGACGGTGCTGGTCTACAACTACGCACGCTTCGACCCCGCGACGCTGCTCGGTGAGCTGCGGACCCGGGGGGTGACGACCTTCTGTGCGCCCCCGACCGTGTGGCGGATGCTGATCAAGGCCGACCTCTCGGGTGGTCCCGGCACGCTGCGCGAGGTGATCGGGGCCGGTGAGCCGCTCAACCCGGAGGTGATCGAGCAGGTCCGCCGGGCCTGGGGACTGACGCTGCGCGACGGCTACGGCCAGACCGAGACGACGGCACAGATCGGCAACACAGCCGGCAGTGCGATCAAGCCGGGTTCGATGGGCCGGCCGCTGCCCGGCGTGCCGGTGGTGCTCCTCGACCCGGCCACGGGCGAGCGGGTAGACGGCGTGGGCGAGGGTGAGATCTGCCTCGACCTCGTGGGGCCCGGGGGACGCCCGCTGGCCCTGATGACCGGCTACCAGGGAGATGCGCAGCGCAATGCCGACGCGATGCGCGACGGGGCCTACCACACCGGCGACATCGCGCACCGCGACGATGACGGCTACATCACCTACGTAGGCCGGACCGACGACGTCTTCAAGGCCAGCGACTACAAGATCAGCCCGTTCGAGCTGGAGTCGGTGCTGATCGAGCACCCCGCCGTCGCGGAGGCCGCGATCGTGCCGGCCCCCGACGAGCTGCGGTTGGCGGTGCCCAAGGCGTACGTCGCCCTCGCGCCGGGCTTCGAGCCGACGCGAGAGACCGCGCTGGCGATCCTCCGGCACGCGCGCGAGCATCTCGCGCCCTACCAGCGGGTGCGCAGGTTGGAGTTCTACGAGCTGCCGAAGACCATCTCGGGCAAGATCCGCCGGGTGGAGCTACGCGCCCGCGAGGTCGAGCTCGCGAGCGGACCGGGAGATTCGGGGGAGTGGCGCGACGACCAGTTCCCGGAGCTCCGGGACTCCTGAGGCGATCCGGCGTCGG
>JBDSLK010000299.1:0-9852 GCA_039916425.1 Nocardioides sp. | reverse complement strand
CGATCGTGTCCTTGTCCCAGTCGACGCCGGCCTCGGAGTAGATCGTGGTCAGCTCGTCGTCGGTCTTGAAGGTGCCGTCGTCGTTGGCCGCCTTGCTCCACGGGACGTTGGCCGCGGTTGGGATGTGGCCGGCGCGCTGGGCCTGCTCCTGCGGGAGGTGGGCCGGGGCGAGCAGCCGACCGGCGTACTCGTCGGGGCTGCGCACGTCGACGAGGTTCTGGGTGCCGATCGCGGCGATGACCTCGTCGCGGAAGGCCCGGATGGTCGCGTCCTGCTCCGTGGCGGTGTACGACGTGGCCGCACGCGCGACGGCCTCGTCGGTCAGCTCGCGGCTGTCGAGCTCCCACTTCTTGCGACCGCCGTCGAGCAGCTTGACGTCGCCGTGGCCATAGAGCTTGAAGTACCAGTAGGCATAGGCGGCGAACCAGTTGTTGTTGCCGCCGTAGAGCACGACGGTGTCGTCGTTGGCGACCCCGCGCTCGGAGAGCAGCGCCTCGAACTGGGCCTTGCTGACGAAGTCGCGGCGGACCTGGTCCTGCAGGTCGGTGGTCCAGTCGAGCTTGATGGCTCCCTGGATGTGGCCCTTGTCGTAGGCGGTGGTGTCTTCGTCCACCTCGATCAGGACGATGCCGTCCTCCCCGAGGTGGTCGGCCACCCACTGGGCGGTGACGAGTGAGGTCTCGCGAGTCATGCTGAGCTCCTTGCAGTTGAGGACGCCGGGGCGGCCGGTCGGACGGGGGTGAGGCTGGCCCGGGCGGCCAGCAGGTAGATCTCGCAGCCGAGGCAGAAGCCGAAGACCGCGTTGAGCAGGGCGGCCGCCAGGGCCAGCCCGGTGGCGAGCAGCCCGAGCCAGGTCAGGCCCGAGACGAAGCCGAGCACCCCCACGACGGCGAAGGCGAGGCCGACGCCTTGCGCGAAGCGCGGTGGCGCGGCGTCCTCACGCTGGGTCGGCGGGCCCAGTCGGGGCTGCACCAGGTGGCGGAAGAGCCAGGCCTGCGGGGTACGCGTGACGCCGAGGCCCACGCCGACCGCGAACAGCGCGGCCTGGCCCGCGAGCAGGGCGGTGGCCACAGCGCCGGGGGCGAGCAGCAGCACGGCGGCGAGCACCACGGCGGTGAGCGCGGCGTTGAACTGCGGACCGCGCGGGTCGATTTCGAGACGGTCGCTGTGCGACCTGCTCAGTCCAGGGATCTGTTGACGCATCGGGGAAGTCCTGTCCGGTGGGATGGCGGGAGCCGAGATCGGGGCAGCCGGTCACACGGACTTTAGTCGAGTGAATCACTCGACATTAGCCTGGGCGCGAGGAGACCGGCTCAGGACATCCGACACAGGGACGAGCGCACGCGGCAGTGGTCCACTGCGCGTCGCTTGGTCAACCAGGTCGAGGACATGCGCCCCACCCTAGGGGCGGCTTTCGTCCTCGTGGAGCCGTCGTCTCGCATCCTGATATGCAAGTCCATCATTCGAGATCTGCGTTCTCGACCACGAAGCCGAGTGCGGACAGCACCTGCTCGCGGCGCGGCGCCCCGGCGGCCCGGGTCGACTCCCGGCCCTGGGCGTCGAGCACCAGGGTGGTGGGCGTGCGCATCACCTGGAGGCGGCGCACCAGGTCGAGGTGGTGCTCGGCGTCGACCTCGACGTGGGCGACCCCCGGCAGGCGGGCGGCCACGTCGGCGAGGGTGTGCCGCGTCACCCGACAGGGAGCGCAGAACGCGGAGGAGAACTGCAGCAGGGTCGCCCGCTCGCCGAGGGCGTCGGCGTACGACGTGCCGTCGAGCACGTTGACCGGCCCGCCAGGCGCCTCGGCTGCTCCCGGAGACGATGCCTCGGACGCAGGGGCCTCGGACGCAGGGGTCTCGGACACCGGCGCCTCGGCCCCGCGCACCCCGTGGGTGCCGCGGAACCGACCATCGGCCCAGGCCCGATAGGCACCCAGGCCGAGCGCCGCCACGACGGCGACAAGCAGCACCCACTGACCGGTAGTCACGGGGGGCTCAACGCCACGACCGCTCCAGAGATTCCGGCTCCGACGCACTCAGCCGCCGGCGAAGGGCGGCAGGAACTCCACGGTGTCCCCCGGCCCCACCAGCACCTCGGCGGGGTCCTGGGTGCTGACCGGGCGATCACCGACCAGCACCGCGCAGCCCGCGAGCACCGCGACCAGTCGCTCGGGCCGGCCTTCGACCACCCGGTCGACGACGGCGGCGAGGCTGATCGGCCCTGGGGTCGACACCACGACGAGGCCGGTGCCGGCGGCGGCCTTCGCGGCCGCCCACAGGTGCACGGTGATCTCACCGTCGAGCGACGCGCCGGTGCTTGGTCCCATGCTCCGATATCCTTCCACCTCCGCCACTCAGCCGGAGGAGGCCACCCGTGAGCACCCTGCTCTTGCTGACCAGCGCCCTGCAGCCCTCGGTCGAGGTCCTGCCCGGGCTGTCCCTGCTGGGACACTCCGTCAAGATCCTGCCCGCCCAGGGAAGCGCGCTGCTCGAGGCGCCCGAGAGTGACCTGCTGCTCGTCGACGGTCGCCAGGACCTCGCCCACGCCCGCGACCTGTGCCGGCTGATCCGCACCACGGGCACCGACGTGCCGGTGCTGCTCATCGTCACCGAGGGCGGCCTTGCGGTCGTCGCGCACGACTGGGGCATGGACGACGTGGTGCTCCACACCTGCGGCCCGGCCGAGATCGAGGCGCGGATCCGGCTCTCGATCGGCAGCCTCGCCGCGCAGCGGGAGGCCGACGACCCCGAGTCGCACGTGATCCGCAGCGGCGAGGTCACCGTCGACGACGCGACGTACACCGCGAAGATCAGCGGCCGCTCGCTCGACCTGACCTTCAAGGAGTTCGAGCTGCTGAAGTTCCTCGCCCAGCACCCGGGCCGGGTCTTCAGCCGCCAGCAGCTGCTCTCCGAGGTCTGGGGCTACGACTACTTCGGCGGCACCCGCACGGTCGACGTGCACGTGCGCCGGCTGCGCGCCAAGCTCGGCCCCGACAACGAGACGCTGATCGGCACCGTCCGCAACGTCGGCTACCGGTTCGTGCTGCCCGCCAAGGAGCGCGCGGAGAAGCCTCCCGTGCCGAGCGCCGCCCAGACCGCGCCCCAACCGACCGACGCCTGAGGGTGCTCGAGCAGATCGGATCGGTCGCAGCCGCCTGCCGGTCCGCCGACGGCGCCGACCCGCTCGACGAGGCCACCTGGCTGGCGCTGCGGCACCCCGCCGCGCACCAGGTGGACGTCGCCGCCGAGACCGACCGGTTCGCCGTGGTCGTCGACGGGGGCCTCAGCCTGGCGGTCCACCCCGACGTCCGTCGGCGGGGGTACGCCGGAAGACTCCTGGACGGACTGCTCCCCCGCCACCCCGGGCCGCTGGTGGCCTGGTCGCACGGCAACCACCCCGCGGCGGCGGTGCTCGCCGCCCGGCACGACTTCACCCGGGTCCGCGACCTGTGGGTGATGCGCCGACCCATGACGGAGCCGACCGTCCGTCCCGATGCCGACGTCGGACTCCCCGACGGGGTGGCGATCCGCGGCTACCTGCCTGACGACCGCGACGACCTACTCCGGGTCAACGCGGCCGCCTTCGCCGCGCACCCCGAGCAGGGGGCCATGGACGAGGCCGACCTGGCCGCCCGGATGGCCGAGCCGTGGTTCGACCCCGCCGACCTGCTCCTGGCCCACGACCCCGACGGCCGGCTGCTGGGGTTCCACTGGACCAAGGTGCACTCCACCGAGCTCGGCGAGGTCTACGTCCTGGGCGTCGGCCCCGAGGGGCAGGGCCGCGGGCTGGGCAAGGTGCTCACCCTCTCCGGGCTACGCCACCTGGCGGCCCGCGGCGTGGCCGAGGTGCACCTCTACGTCGAGTCCGACAACACCCGCGCGGTGGCGCTCTACGCCGGACAGGGTTTCGTGCACGCCGACGCGGACACCCACGTGATGTACCGACGCGCGGCCCTCGGGACCGCCGGCCTCACCTGAGCTTCGGGCGGACGTGCAGCCCGACCTCCGGGTCGACCAGCGCCTCCTGCGCGGCCGGGAGGCCGTCGGTGTCGAGCTGCTGGGTGAGGTCGACGTTGCGCTTGACCAGGGCGAGCGCGATCGGCCCCAGCTCGTGGTGGCGGGCCGAGGTGCCGACGAAGCCGACCACCTTGTCCCCGGCGAGCACGTCGGCGCCCACGGTCGGCAGCCGGTTCATCGAGCCGTCGAGGTGCAGCAGGGTCAGTCGACGAGGCGGGCGGCCGAGGGTGTGCACACGCGCGACCGTCTCCTGCCCGCGGTAGCACCCCTTGTCCAGGTGCACGGCCGGCCCGATCCAGCCGGCCTCGTTGGGGATCGTGCGGTGGTCGGTGTCGAGACCGAGCCGGGGTTCACCGCGCGCGATCCGCAGCGCCTCGAAGGCCCACAGGCCACACGCCGGCCCCGCGGCCTCGGCGTACGACGCCAGCTGGTCGCGGGGCACCAGCTCGTAGGCGGCGTACGGCGCGTCAGCGCCGGGTCGCGGGCGCCAGGTCACGGCGAGCTCCTCGGTCACCTCGGCGACCTCGACCCGCATCATGAAGCGCATCCGGTCGAGGAACGCGACCAGCGCGGCGGCCTGCCCCGGCTCGGTGTGGGCGAGGAAGGCCTCGCCGTCGTCGTAGCCGTAGAAGGCGTGCTCGACGTGACCCTGCGGGCTGAGGACGAGCACCCCGGTCCACTCTCGCGGCGCCAGGTCGGTCAGGTGCTGGGTGGTCAGGGAGTGCAACCAGGTAAGCCGGTCGGGGCCGCCTACGCGGACCACGTCTCGGTGCGACAGGTCGACGAAGCCCTCGCCGCGCTCGAGCACCAGCTGCTCGCCGTAGAGGGAGCCGTAGTGGGCGGCCACCCCGGCGTCGATGCCGTCACCGGCGACCGCGCCGGGCAGGTGGAGCAGGGGGCTGATCACGACGGGCACTCCTCGCAGGCGCCGAAGACGGTCAGGTGACCGACGTCGACGACGAATCGGTGACGCTCGAGCAGCACGGCACTGAGCTCGTCGAGCAGGTGGGGGTCGACCGAGACCACGCGCTGGCAGTGGCGGCAGACGAGGTGGAAGTGCTCGTGGTCGGTGACCGTGTGGTACGTCGGCGCCCGGTCGCTGAGGTGCGCGTGCCGGACGACTCCGAGCTCCTCCAGCACCTCCAGGGTGCGGTAGACGGTGGAGGCGTTGACCGCCTGCGCGTGCTCGCGCACTTCGGCGAGCACCTCGTCGGGGGTCGCGTGCCCGAGCTTGTCGACCGCGGCCAGGATGAGCTCGCGTTGCGGCGTGAGGCGGTAGCCGCTGTCACGGAGCTTGGCCCGGAAGTCGCTCATCGGCATCTCAGACCCGCTTCAGGCGTGCCCAGAGGTGGGGCTGGAGGGCCTCGCCCATGGCCGCCATGTCGTAGGCGTAGAGCAGGTCACCCTCGACGTTGCCGTAGAGCCGGGTGCCGGCCGCGACCTCCTTGGCCGACTCGCTGCGCACGATGGCATCCGTGGCGATCTCCAGCTTGCCGCCGGCCGCATCGCCGTACCAGATCTCGGCGAAGCCGGTGTGGTGGGCGAGCAACAGCTCGACCTTGCCCTCGGGGCGGCAGCGCAGGAAGCCGGTCTCGATGGCGCCGTCACGCACGTGGTTGCCCTCCTCGTCGAGGATCCAGGCGCGGGCCATGTAGTGGAAGAACGGTCGGCCGTCGTGGGTGAAGATCAGCTCCTGGCCGAACTGGAAGGCGTCGATCGTCGGGTAGTCGCCGTGGCCGTTGCCGCGCCAGGTGCCGAGCAGCCACGCCACCGGGGCGCAGTCTGGGTGCAGGTTGTCGGGCAGCTCGAACGGCATACCACCGAGTCTAGTGTTGGACCATGCCCAGACCCCTCGTCGTCAAGGTCACCTGCGGGGCGGACGACCCCGAGCGCTGCAACCAGGCCTTCACGGTGGCCGCGGCCGCCGCCGCGTCCGGGGCCGAGGTCTCGCTCTGGCTCACCGGCGAGGCGGCCTGGTTCGCCGTGCCGGGACGCGCCGCCGACTTCTCGTTGCCGGAGGCGGCGCCGCTGGCCGACCTGATGGCGGCGGTCGTGGCAGCGGGACGGGTGACCGTGTGCACCCAGTGCGCCGCCCGCCGCGGGATCGCCGAGGCCGACCTGGTGCCGGGTGTCCGGATCGCCGGGGCGGCGGCGTTCACCGAGGAGATCCTCGCCGACGACGCGCAGGCGCTGGTCTACTGATCCCACGGGCGGGTCGCCGACCACGCGCCGTTCACCCGTCGGTGCGAGACTGGCCCCATGGTGCCTGAGAGCCTCGACTACCAGTCCCGCGTCACGGGCTCGCTGGACGACGGCCCCGGCGGGATCGCCTTCACCCATCCTGCCGACACCTTCGAGGTCGAGCCGCCGTACACCCCCGACGAGCAGGCGCGCGCCGCCGTCGAGAAGTTCGACCACCGCTTCCTCGACCGTGAGCTCTCCTGGCTCCAGCTCAACCTGCGGGTCCTCGAGCTCGCCGAGGACGACAGCCTCCCGCTCCTGGAGCGGGCACGCTTCCTGGCCATCTTCGCCAGCAACCTCGACGAGTTCTTCATGGTCCGGGTCGCCGGCCTCAAGCGCCGCATCGCGGCCGGCGTGGCGGTGCGGGCGGCGTCGGGACTGATGCCCCGCGAGGTCCTGGAGCGGATCCTGACCACCACCCGCGAGCTGATGGATCGGCAGGCCGCGGTCTTCCGCGACGAGATCGTGCCTGCGCTGGCGGAGGAGGACATCCGGCTGGTCCGCTGGGCCGACCTCGACCGCGACGAGCAGAAGATGGCCAAGCGGCTCTTCAAGGAGCGCGTCTTCCCGGTCCTCACCCCACTGGCCGTCGACCCCGCCCACCCGTTCCCCTACATCTCGGGCCTCTCGCTCAACCTCGCCGTGCTGGTGCGCAACCCCAAGACGGGCACCGAGCACTTTGCGCGGGTCAAGGTGCCGCCGATCTTCGACCGGTTCGTGCCGCTGGGCAACCAGCGGTTCGTGCCGCTCGAGGACGTCATCGCCGAGCACCTCAAGCGTCTGTTCCCCGGCATGGAGGTGCTCGGGTCGCACACGTTCCGGGTGACCCGCAACGAGGACCTCGAGGTCGAGGAGGACGACGCGGAGAACCTCCTCAAGGCCCTCGAGAAGGAGCTCCTGCGGCGCCGCTTCGGGCCGCCGGTCCGGCTGGAGGTCGAGGAGTCGATCGACGACCGGGTGCTGGAGCTGCTCACCTCCGAGCTCGGCGTGAGCGCTGCCGAGGTGTTCCGGCTGCCCGGCCCACTCGACCTCACCGGCCTCCACAGCATCGCCGACCTGGGCCGCGAGGACCTGAAGTACCCCGCCTTCGTGCCGACCACCCACCTCCTGCTCGCCGAGGTCGAGTCGTCGTCCCCCGTCGATGTGTTCGAGGCCGCGCGGCGCAACGACGTGCTGCTCCACCATCCCTACGACTCGTTCGCGACCTCCGTCCAGCGCTTCCTCGAGCAGGCCGCGGCCGACCCGCACGTCCTCGCGATCAAGCAGACGCTCTACCGCACCTCCGGCGACAGCCCGATCATCGACGCCCTGGTCGACGCCGCCGAGGCGGGCAAGCAGGTGCTCGTGGTCGTGGAGATCAAGGCCCGCTTCGACGAGGAGGCCAACATCCGGTGGGCGCGCAAGCTCGAGCACGCCGGCTGCCACGTCGTCTACGGGCTGGTCGGACTCAAGACGCACTGCAAGCTCGCGTTGGTGGTGCGCGACGAGCCCGACGGGATCCGCCGCTACACCCATATCGGCACCGGCAACTACAACCCCAAGACGGCGCGGCTCTACGAGGACCTCGGGCTGTTGACGGCCGACGAGGCCATCGGCGAGGACGTCGCCCACCTCTTCAACAACCTGTCCGGGCTGTCGCTCAACATCTCCTACGAGTCCTTGCTGGTGGCCCCGGACTCGGCGCGCGATGGGTTGATCGTCCGGATCAACCGAGAGATCCAGCACCACCTCGCCGGGCGCGAGTCGGGGATCCGGATCAAGGCCAACTCGATCGTCGACGAAAAGCTGATCGACTCGCTCTACGTGGCCTCGCAGGCCGGCGTACCCGTCCAGATGCTCGTCCGCGCCATCTGCGGTCTGCGCCCCGGCGTCCCCGGACTCTCCGACACCATCTCGGTCCGCTCCATCCTGGGCCGCTTCCTCGAGCACAGCCGCGTCTACCGGTTCGCCAACGCCGGTGACCCCGAGAGCTGGCTGGGCTCCGCCGACCTGATGCACCGCAACCTCGACCGTCGCGTGGAGGTGCTGGTCCGCCTCCCCGGGGAGGCCAACCAGCAGGAGATCGGGCGGCTGCTCGACCTGGCGTTCGACGACGAGACGAGCGCCTGGGAGCTCGGCAGCGACGGCACCTGGACGCGCAACCAGGGCACCCGACACCTGCACGAGACCCTGATCGAGGGGCAGCGGCGTCGTCGTACCTGACCCCCGGTAGGCCCCCGGTCCGGGAGGGCCGGCAGCCCGGAGGTTGCGACGGGCCGATCGTTTAGCCCTAGCATGTTTCGCGTTTGCGTCCTCCACTCCTGGAGTTATTGGTGAAGTTCCGATTCCGCCCGGTCGATGCGTCGTTCTACGACCTGTTCCGCGAGTCCTCCGAGCACCTCGTCACCGGCGCCGGCCTGCTCGCCGAGATGCTCAGCGACGGCAGCGACAAAGAGGACGTCGCCCGGCGCATGCGCGAGGCCGAGCACGCTGCCGACGAGACGATGCACGCCATCGTCAAGCAGGTGAACACCACCTTCGTCACACCGTTCGACCGCGAGGACATCTACTCGCTGGCGTCCGGACTCGACGACATCATGGACATGATGGACGAGGCCGTCGACCTCGTCCTGCTCTACGAGGTCAAGGTCATGCCTGCCGAGCTGTCCACCCAGGTCGAGGTCATCCAGCGCTGCGCCGACCTCACCCGCGAGGCCATGCCCCGGCTGCAGTCGATGGCCGACCTCGAGGACTTCTGGATCGAGATCAACCGGCTGGAGAACCAGGGCGACAAGAGCTACCGGCGCACGCTCGCCAGCCTGTTCAGCGGCGAGTTCAAGGCCCTCGAAGTGCTCAAGCTCAAGGACATCGTGACCTCCCTCGAGGGCGCGATCGACGCCTTCGAGAAGGTCGCCAACATCATCGAGCAGATCGTGGTCAAGGAGTCCTGACCCGATGGAACTCGCGATCGTCATCGCGGTCGTCGTCGTCGCCCTCGTCTTCGACTACACCAACGGCTTCCACGACGCCGCCAACGCGATCGCCACCTCGGTGTCGACCCGCGCCCTGACCCCCCGCGTGGCCCTCGCCATGGCCGCGGTCATGAACTTCGTCGGCGCCTTCCTCGGCCAGGAGGTCGCCAACACCGTCGGCAAGGTGATCTCGCCACCGACCGGCAGCCACGGCCTCGTCATCGTGCTGGGGGGCCTGCTCGGCGCCATCGCCTGGAACCTGATCACCTGGTACGTCGGGCTCCCGTCGTCCTCCTCGCACGCGCTGATCGGCGGCCTGGTCGGCGCCGCCCTCGCCTCCGGCACGACCGTCAAGTGGACCACCGTCATCGACAAGGTGGTCATCCCGATGATCGCCTCCCCGATCGTCGCGTTCGGCCTGGGCTTCGCGCTGATGCTGCTGATCATGTGGCTCTTCCGGCGCTCCAACCCGCACAAGGTGGGTCGTGGCTTCCGGATCGCCCAGACGATCTCCGCGGCGGCGATGGCGCTCGGCCACGGCCTCCAGGACGCCCAGAAGACGATGGGCGTGATCTTCTTGGCCCTGCTCACCGGCGGCTTCGTCACCGAGGGCGACGACCTCCCCTTCTGGGTGATCATCGCCG
>JBDSLK010000298.1:0-8275 GCA_039916425.1 Nocardioides sp. | reverse complement strand
CCGAAGCCGCCCAAGACACCGACCGCCGCCCCGACCCCGTCACCCACCCCGACACCCACCCCGGCGCCCACCCCGACCGCCGTTCCCACGCCTACCGCCGTACCCACGCCGACGGCGACCGCGACGCCCACTCCGACGCCGACCCCGACGCCGTTGCCTCCTCCGCCTCCCCCGCCCCCGCCCCCGCCCGGTGGCGCGGCCGCGGCGGTCGCCTTCGCGAGCGCCCAGATCGGCGACCCCTACCAGTGGGGCGCCAGCGGACCGGACGCCTGGGACTGCTCGGGCCTGACCTCGGTGGCCTGGAAGGCCGGCGGGATCTCGCTGCCGCACTCGTCCTCGGGTCAGTACGCCGCCTCGACACCGATCAGCGCGAACGCGCTGCAGCCGGGCGACCTGCTGTTCTGGGGGTCGAGCCCGGCGGGGATCTACCACGTCGCGCTCTACGCGGGGGGCGGCCAGATGATCCACGCGCCGCGCACGGGACGCCCCGTGGTGAAGGAGTCGATGTACTACTGGACGACGCCGGAGTTCTACGCGCGACCGTGAGGCCCGCTGAGTAGGGTCCGAGCATGGCCACCGAGACCGTCGTCCCGGCCGAGGAGACTCCCGGCTACGTCCAGCCGCAGGTCGACGTAACTGCGCTCGGGCGCCTGCTCGACGGCCGCTACGCCGAGGTGCGCGACCTGGCCCGCACCAACCTGGTCACCCATGCCTCGGTGCTCGAGGAGGCCGAGACCCTCGACCGTGCGGCCTACCGCGAGCGCGTCAAGGAGCTCGTCGTCGAGATCGCCGCGACCGGCCAGACCGCGATGGGCTTCCCCGAGGAGTACGGCGGCGGCGGTGACATCGGGGCGTCGGTGGCGGCGTTCGAGACGCTCGCCCTCGGGGACCTGTCGGTCCTGGTCAAGGTCGGCGTGCAGTTCGGCCTCTTCGGCGGCGCGATCCTCCAGCTCGGCACCCGGGCCCACCACGACGCCTACCTGCGTGACCTGATCACCGGCCGGCTGATGGGCTGCTTCGCGATGACCGAGAGCGGCCACGGCTCCAACGTACAACGGCTCGGCACGGTCGCGACGTACGACCCGGCGACGGAGGAGTTCGTCGTGCGCACCCACGGGGACGCCGCCCGCAAGGACTACATCGGCAACGCCGCCGAGCATGGCGAGGTCGCGGTCGTCTTCGCCCAGCTGGTGACCGGCGACGAGCCCGGCAGTCGCGGCGTGCACGCGTTCGTCGTGCCCCTGCGGCGCGACGGCGAGGTGCTGCCCGGTATCCGGATCGAGGACGACGGCGCCAAGATGGGCCTCAACGGCGTGGACAACGGCCGGATCTGGTTCGACGGCGTGCGGATCCCGCGTACCAACCTGCTCAACCGGTTCGCCGACGTCTCGGTCGAGGGCGTCTACTCGAGCGGGATCGACAACCCCAACCGGCGCTTCTTCACGATGCTGGGCACCTTGGTGCAGGGCCGGGTCTGCGTCGGCGGCGCCGCGATCAACGCCGCCAAGGTCGCCATCACACTCGCGGTGCGCTACGCCGCGCGGCGCCGCCAGTTCGAGGCCTCGGCACCGCCCGAGGAGGACCTGCTTCTCGACTACGGGCTGCACCAGCGGCGGCTCCTCCCGCTGCTGGCCAGGACCTACGCCCTGCACTTCGCCCAGGAGGTGGTGGCCGGCCAGCTCCACGACGTGTTCTCGGGCGGGACCAGCGACGAGCACGCGGTCCGCGAGCTGGAGTCCCGGGCGGCGGGCACCAAGGCGCTCGGCACGTGGCATGCCACCGAGACGATCCAGGAGTGCCGGGAGGCGTGCGGGGGAGCGGGCTACCTCGCGGTCAACCGGTTCGCCGCTCTCAAGGCCGACACCGACGTGTTCACCACGTTCGAGGGCGACAACCACGTGCTGCTCCAGCTGGTGGCCAAGGGACTGCTGACCGACTACGCGAGCGGGTTCTCCGACCTCGACCAGTTCGGCATGGTGCGCTTCGTGGCTGGCCTCGCCGTCGAGACGGTCATCGAGAGGACCAGCGTCCACAAGCTCGTCACGAGGATCAGGGACGTGCTGCCTGGAGGCGACCGCTGGGACCAGGAGGCCGGTCTGCTCGACCCCGACTACCAACTGGCGATGCTGCGCTTCCGTGAGGAGCACACGCTCACCGGGGTGGCGCGGCGCCTCAAGCGCGGCATCGATAACGGGCTCAACGCGGGCGAGGTGTTCTCGCGGGTGCAGGACCACGTCATCCACGCCGCGCGCGCCCACGTCGAGCGGCTGGTCCTGGAGGCGTTCGTGGACAAGGTGCGCGGACTGGAACCCGGCGACACCCGGGTCGCGCTGGCGCTGCTGTGCGACCTGCACGCGCTGGCCACGATCGAGGCCGACCGCGCCTGGTTCATGGAGCACGGCAGGCTCTCGGTCGCGCGCAGCAAGGCGATCAGCCGGGAGGTCAACGACCTGGGCCGCAGGCTCCGGCCGCTGGCGGTCGACCTCGTCGACGCGCTCGGCGTACCCCCCGAGATGCTCCGCTCGCCCGACCTGCTCGGTCCCGGGTGATCCTCCCCGACCTGCCGGCGCGCCGACCCGGGTGGGCCGACGACCCTCCGTGGGCGCCGGTCTACGACTGGCTGGTCGAGCACGAGCGGGTCGGCGGGGCACTGTGGCGTTTCGCGACCGACAGCGACCTGCAGGCGCTCTACGACGCCGCTGGCGAGATCGGCCGGCTCCCCGCCGGGTCGCGGGTGCTCGACGTACCGTGCGGCGGCGGGGTTGCGCTGCGAGGGCTGCGCCGGGGACAGGGCCTCGACTACGTTGCCGCCGACATCGCGGAGGCGATGCTCGACCGGACGATGGACGCGGCCGACCGGCGGGGGCTGGCCGACCAGGTCCGGCCGCTGGTGGCCGACGTGGAGGCCCTCGACCTCGCCGACGAGGAGTTCGACCTGGTGGTCTCGTTCACTGGCTTGCACTGCTTCCCCGACCCGCACCGGGCCGTCCTGGAGCTCGGGCGGGTCCTGCGCCCGGGCGGGGTGCTCACCGGCAGCGCGATCCTCAACGACACCGGACTGCGCTTCACCGGTCTGCGCCTCGGCGGTCGCGCCTCGGGCCTGATCGGCCCGAGCTGCACGACCCCCGAGCTGCTTGCCTGGCTCGTCGAGGCCGGCCTGACCCGGGTCCGCGCGGAGACGTCCGGTGCCCTCGTCTACTTCCGGGCCGTCAAGCCGGATAGTCCACAGCATTCGGCAGGGCCGGAGGCCGCGGGAGCCTGCGGAACGTAGTGGACTATCCGCTGTTGCGGCGCACCCGGGGGTACTGCGCACCCGGGGGTACTGCGCGCCCGGGGGAGCGTCAGTGCTTGTTCTCGCCGAGCGACTCGTCGCGGATGTTCTCCAGGTCGCTGCCGTGGCCCTCGGTCTTGGCGCGCTCGAAGGAGTTGCGGACCTCGGCCTCGGCCTCGGTGCGGCCCACCCACTCGGCGCCCTCGACGGACTTACCGGGCTCGAGGTCCTTGTAGACGGTGAAGAAGTGCTCGATCTCCATCCGGTCGAACTTCGGCACGTGGTTGATGTCGCGCATGTGCTCGAGGCGCTGGTCGGTCGCGGGCACGCAGAGCACCTTGTCGTCGCGGCCGGCCTCGTCGGTCATCCGGTACATCCCGATCGCGCGGCACTTGATCAGGCAGCCGGGGAAGGTGGGCTCGCCGATCAGCAGCACCAGCGCATCGAGCGGGTCACCGTCCTGGCCGAGGGTGTCCTCGATGTAGCCGTAGTCGGCGGGGTACTGCGTCGAGGTGAAGAGCGTCCGGTCAAGACGCATCCGTCCGGTCTCGTGGTCGACCTCGTACTTGTTGCGACTCCCCTTGGGGATCTCCACCAACACGTCGAACTCGAACACGCCAACCTCCCGATCACGTTGCGCCCCCGCCCGGGGCCCTCTGGCACAGTGTCGCGCACGCGGGCGAGCGCAGGCGACCCGGGGACGGATCGAGGGGAGTGGACGGGTGGCTGCTGCCGACCGGCGACGCCGTCGCACACCCGCCCGCCCAGGCCGTCCCCCTCGGCGCCCTCCTCGCCGGGGCCTGCTGCGCCGGTCCCTGCCGCTGCTCGCGTTCCTCCTCGTGGTCGGCCTCGTGGCCGCCGAGGTGCGCCTCGGCGTCGGCCGTGACTGGCTCGCGGACCAGCTGGCCGCGCCCGACCCGCTCACCGAGCCGGCCCAGGTCCCGCCGCCGGAGGGCCTGACCCTGCCGGAGCTGGCCACCCCCGCGCCGGTCGCCGCGGCAGGGTCCCTGGCCGCCGTCCCCGCCCCCGCCCGGGTACGCCGCGCGCTGGCCCCGCTGCTCGCCGACCCCGACCTGGGCCGCCACGTGGTCGTGGAGGTCGGCGGCCTGACCGGCGACGGCCCGGCGTACACCGCCGGCTCGGGGCTGGTCACCCCTGCCTCGACCACCAAGCTGCTGACCTCCATCGCGGCGCTGGCGGCGCTCGGACCCGACCGGGTCTTCACTACCCGGGTCGTGGCCGGTCGCGGCAACCGGGTGGTGCTGGTGGGCGGCGGCGACCCGTTCCTGGCAAGCCGGCCCGCCGAGGACTCCGAGCTCGTCTACCCCGTCCGGGCCGACCTCGTCGGCCTGGCCGGCGCCACGGCGACGGCGCTCGCCGCGGAGGGCCGGAGCCGGGTCCGAGTGGCCTACGACGACTCGCTCTTCACCGGCCCCGTCGCCAGCCCGCGGTGGGAGGCCGACTACCTGCCCGACCAGGTCGTCGCGCCGGTCTCGGCCCTCTGGGTCGACGGTGGGCGCCCGTCCTGGGGCTACGGGCGGGTCGACGACCCCGCGTCGTACGCCGCCCAGGTCTTCGCCACCGCGCTGCGCGAGGCGGGCGTGGAGGTCACCGGGCCGCCGACGGTCGGCCGGTCGCCGGGCACGGCGCCCGAGCTCGCGGCCGTCGACAGCGCGCCCCTGGCCGAGATCGTCGAGCACGTGCTGGACGTCAGCGACAACGAGGCCGCCGAGGTCCTGGCCCACCAGGTCGGGCTGGCGGTGACCGGCGAGGGCTCCTTCGCCGGAGGTCGTCGCGGGGTGGCCAGCACCCTCGCCGGCCTCGGGGTCGACATCGGCGACCGGGTCTACGACGGCAGCGGGCTCTCCCGGGGTTCGCGGGTCGCGGTCGGCACGCTGCTCGACGTGCTGCGGGTGGCCGCGTCACCCGAGCACCCCGAGCTCCGGACGGTGGTGACCGGGCTGCCGGTGGCCGGGTTCACGGGGTCGCTGGAGACCCGCTTCGAGGGCGCCGGCGCCGCCGGCCGCGGGGAGGTGCGGGCGAAGACCGGCACGCTGACCGGGGTCTCCGGGCTGGCCGGCGTGGTCACTGACGCGGGTGGCGCCCCGCTCGTGTTCGCGATGGTGGCCGACCGGGTGCGGCCCGAGCCGCTGGCCGGCCTCGCGGCCCGCGACGCCCTGGACGCGATGGCGGCCGCGCTCGCCGCCTGCGATTGCGCGCGACCGTAGGGTCGTGTCCATGGACACCGCACCACGCCACTCGCCTCGAACGCACCACGGCAGGGACTCCCGGTGAGCGCCGACATGGTCGACTGGCGCACTGCCGTGAGCGTGGGTTCCCGCGTGGCCGGTGACGGCCCGGCTGTCGACCCGGCGGAGGCGGTGGCGGCAGTAGCCGAGCTACGAGCCGGTGCCGACCGCTCGACCGGCCTGGTCCGCGAGTTCACCGGCCTCCAGGCCGGCGACCGCACCGCCCCGGTGCTCGTCGTCGACCGCGCCGGCTGGGTGCAGGCCAACGCGGACGCCTTCGCGATGATCATCGACCCGATCGCCGACAAGCTGGCCGAGAAGAAGGGTCCACCGACCGGTCTCACCCGGGCGGTGGGCAGCAAGGTCACCGGCACCGAGGTCGGCCTCGTGCTCGGCTTCCTCGGCAGCAAGGTCCTCGGCCAGTTCGACCCGTTCTTCGACCCGGCCGGCCGGCTGCTGCTCGTGGCGCCCAACATCGTGCACGTCGAGCGCGAGATCGGCGCCGACCCCACCGACTTCCGGCTCTGGGTCTGCCTGCACGAGGAGACCCACCGGGTGCAGTTCACCGCGGTGCCGTGGATGCGCGACCACCTCTTCGCCCAGATGCAGGCGATCGTCGACTCCGTCGAGCCGGCCCGGCTCACCGACGACCTGCTCAAGAAGATCGGCGACGTGCTGCGCGGCCAGGACGGCGCCAGCCTGATGGACCTGATGGGCTCCCCGGAGCAGAAGGAGATCCTCGACCGGGTTACCGGGATCATGTCGCTGCTCGAGGGCCACGCCGACGTGGTCATGGACGACGTCGGGCCGAGCGTCATCTCGTCGGTGGCCAGCATCCGCCGGAAGTTCAACTCCCGCCGCCAGGGCATCGGGGTGATGGACAAGATGCTGCGCCGGGTGATGGGTCTCGACGCCAAGATGGCGCAGTACCGCGACGGTGCCAAGTTCGTGCGTGCCGTCGTCGACAAGGCCGGCATGGACGACTTCAACGCCGTCTGGGCCACCCCGGACCACCTGCCCTCCAAGGCGGAGATCCACGACCCCGCGGCCTGGATGACCCGCGTCCTGGGCTGATCGCGTGATGGCCCTCCACCCGTCCGTCGCGGCCGTACGTCGGGGCGTGCGCAGGTGCCTGGCTGACCTGACTGGCCCGACTGGCCCGACTGGTGGGGACGACCCGGCGGGCGGAGGCCCCGGCGTCGTGGTGGTGGCCTGCAGCGGCGGCGCCGACTCGCTCGCCCTGCTCGCCGCGACCGTGACCGAGGGGCACCGCACCGGCTGGCACGTCGCCGGGGTGACCGTCGACCACGGTGTCCAGGAGGGCTCCGGCACCCAGGCCGACCGGGTGGTGGCCCAGATGGCCGAGCTCGGAGCCGACCAGACCGTGGCGGTCCGGGTCACCGTCGAGGCCGCGGGCCTGGGGCCCGAGGCGGCTGCCCGCCAGGCGAGGTACGCCGTGCTGGACGAGGTCGCGCCCCGCCTCGACGCGTCGGCCGTCCTGCTCGGTCACACCCGCGACGACCAGGCCGAGACGGTGCTGCTGGGGCTGGCCCGTGGCTCGGGTGGGCGCTCGCTCGCCGGGATGCGGCGATCCTTCGGGGTCTACCGCCGTCCGCTGCTCGACGTGGCACGCGACGACACGGTGACCGCCTGCCAGGTGCTCGGCATCGAGGTCTGGGACGACCCTCACAACGCCGACCCGGCCTACCTGCGCTCCCGGGTGCGCCGCCGCGTGCTGCCCGTCCTCGAGGACGAGTTGGGCCCCGGGGTGAGCGAGACGCTGGCCCGCACCGCGGACCAGCTGCGCACCGACATGGAGCACCTCGACGACCTCGCCGACACCGCGCTGGCGTCACTGGCCGACCCGCTGCCCGTCGCCGACCTGGTGGCGCTGCCGACCGCCGTACGCCGCCGGGTGCTGCGCCTGGTCGCCCTTCGCGCCGGCTCGCCCGCGTCCGAGCTCTTCCACGAGCACGTGCTCGCCATCGACGCTCTGCTCACCGACTGGCACGGCCAGAAGTGGATCGACCTCCCCGGGCACCTGCGCGCCCTACGCGTCGGCGGGCACCTGGGCGTCGAGCCGAGCGGCTGAGCACCGACACCGCCCCAACCCCTACGCTGCACCCCATGGATGCCGCCCACGTGGAGAACGAACTGGTCTCCGTCCTCTTCACCGAGAAGCAGATCAGGGACCGCCTGCAGGAGATGGCCGACGAGATCGCGGCCGACTACGAGGGGCGTGACGTCCTGCTCGTCGGCATCCTGCGCGGCGCGGTCATGGTGATGGCCGACCTGGCCCGGGCGCTGCCGATCCACGTCGAGATGGACTGGATCGCGATCAGCTCCTACGGCTCGGGCACCAAGTCGAGCGGGGTGGTCCGGCTGATGAAGGACCTCGACACCGACATCTCGGGGCGCCACGTGCTCGTCGTCGACGAGATCATCGACACCGGGCTGACCCTCAGCTGGCTCGTCAACAGCCTGAGCAACCGCAACGCCGCGAGCGTCGAGATCGCCACGCTGCTGCGCAAGCCGGAGGCACTGACGATGCCCGTCGAGCCGAAGTACGTCGGGTGGGACATCCCCAACGAGTTCGTCGTGGGCTACGGCCTCGACTACCGCGAGCGATACCGCAACCTGCGCGACATCGGCACGCTGGCCCCGCACGTCTACTCCTGACCTGCTGCGTGGTGCCGGGAGCGCGCTCCCGGGACCGGGGAGGCTGTCAGCGTGGTGGTGCCTGCCAGAATGACCG
>JBDSLK010000297.1:0-8748 GCA_039916425.1 Nocardioides sp. | reverse complement strand
CGGTGCTCTCGGCGCGGGTCTCGCTGCCGGCCCTCTTCGTGCGCAAGCAGGCCAAGACCTACGGCACCTGCAAGCTCGCCGAGGGTCCCGACCTCGAGGGCCGCCGGGTCACCCTCGTGGAGGACGTGATCACCACCGGTGGTGCGGTGCGCGAGGCGACCGTGGCATTGCGCGAGCGCGGCGCGATCGTGGAGACCGTGCTGTGTGCCATCGACCGGAGCCCCGGGGAGACCAACCCCCTCGCCGACGTCGGCCTCGAGGTCCGCGCGGTGCTCACCAAGGCCCAGCTCGACGCCGTCCACGCCTGACCCGGCGCGAGTTCACCGCCGACCCGGCGTCAGTTCACCGCCGACCCGGCGTGAGTTCACCGCCGACCCGGCGTCAGTCGACGTCGGCGCCCAGGATGTCGCGGTCGGGGCGGCCGTCCCGGTCGTTGTCGTCGGCCCCCGGGCCCGACGTACGCCGGTGCCGCCACCACTCCCAGACGATCGGCAGCACCGAGAAGGCCAGGATCACGACGATGGCCTTGTCGATGTTCTGCCCCAAGGACGGGAACGCGGAGCCCAGGAAGTAGCCCAGCAGGGTGATGCTCACTGCCCACAGCACCGCGCCGATCAGGCTCCAGAGGAAGAACCGGCGGCGTGGCATCCGGGTCACGCCGGCGACCACGGTGATGAAGGTGCGCACGAACGGGACGAAGCGGCCAATCACGAGGGCCTTGTTGCCGTGCTTGTCGAAGAAGACGCGCGTCTGGTCGAAGTACTTCTGCTTGAGGAACCGACCGTCGCGATCGTAGAGCGGGGGTCCGATCGCTCGCCCGATCTCGTAGCCGCTGACGTTGCCGAGGAAGGCGGCGACCGTCAGCAGCGACAGTGCCAGTCCCAGTTCGACGCCCTGGCCGCCCGGGAAGATGTCGACCTTGTCGCCGGCGATGAAGAGGCCGAGCGCGAAGAGCAGGGTGTCCCCCGGCAGGAACGGGAAGAAGAGCCCACACTCGATGAAGATGATGACCAGGGAGATCCAGAAGAACTGGGTGCCGAAGTGGTCCAGCAGCCAGTTGGGGTCCATCCAGTCCATGCCCAGCAACTGCGGAAGCACCAGCACGAACCCCGTCACGGCGTCAGGGTATCGGGCGCTCGTTAACGTGCGGATCATGGACGACGAACGCGCGCCGTACGACCCGATGCCGCACGGCCCGGCGGAGGTCGGGGTCGGGCCCTGGGAGGGCGCGTGGCCAGCAGGTGGGCAGTGGGACCCCGACCTGCTCACGCACGGCGACCGGCGCAACGTCGTGGACCGCTACCGCTACTGGTCGATGGCCGCGATCGTGGCCGACCTGGACACCCGGCGTCACGGTTTCCACGTGGCGATCGAGAACTGGCAGCACGACTTCAACATCGGCACGGTGGTGCGCACGGCCAACGCCTTCCTCGCGGCCGAGGTGCACATCGTCGGCAATCGTCGCTGGAACCGGCGCGGGGCCATGGTCACCGACCGCTACCAGCACCTGCGCCACCACGCGACCCCCGACCACCTGGCCGCCTACCTGCACGCCCACCCGGACGGTGCCGTCCGGCTGCTGGGGATCGACAACCTGCCGGGCTCGGCGCACCTGGAGACGATGCAGCTGCCGAGACGGGTCTGCCTGCTCTTCGGCCAGGAGGGTCCGGGCCTCAGCGAGCTGGCCCGAGAGGCGTGCGACGGCACCTTCTCCATCGCGCAGTTCGGCTCCACCAGGTCGATCAACGCCTCGGCCGCCGCCGCCATCGCCATGCACGCCTGGGTGCGGCAGTACGCCGACCTCGGCGGCGACACCGCCTGGCGGGGCTGACGGGAGTCATCGCCGGGTCAGCAGGCGATCAGTTGTCCGCGCCGTGGGACGACCCGCGAGTAGCCACTAGGGTCGATGTTGACGTCAGCCAGCTTCCCGAGGAGTCACCTGTCATGCCCATCGCCACCCCCGAGGTCTATGCCCAGATGCTCGACACGGCCAAGGAGAAGTCCTTCGCCTTCCCGGCCATCAACGTGTCGTCGTCGCAGACCCTCAACGCCGCCCTCAAGGGCTTTGCCGACGCCGGCTCCGACGGCATCATCCAGGTCTCCACCGGTGGCGCGGAGTACCTCTCCGGCCCGTCGGTCAAGAACATGGTGTCCGGCTCCGTCGCCTTCGCAGCGTACGCCGCCGAGGTGGCCAAGTCCTACCCCGTCAACGTGGCCCTGCACACCGACCACTGCCCCAAGGACAAGCTCGACGGCTTCGTCCGCCCGCTGATCGAGATCTCCGCCGAGCGGGTGGCCCGCGGCGAGGCGCCGCTGTTCCAGTCGCACATGTGGGACGGCTCGGCCGTGCCCCTGGAGGAGAACCTCGAGATCGCCCGCGACCTGCTCGCCCGCTGCGCCGCCGCGCACATCGTCCTCGAGGTCGAGATCGGCGTCGTGGGTGGCGAGGAGGACGGGGTCGCCAACGAGATCAACGACCAGCTCTACACGACCCCGGAGGACGCCCTCGCGACGATCGAGGCGCTCGGCACTGGTGACCAGGGCCGCTACATGGCCGCGTTGACCTTCGGCAACGTGCACGGCGTCTACAAGCCGGGCAACGTCAAGCTGCGTCCGGAGATCCTCAAGGCGGCCCAGGAGGCCGTCGTCGCCAAGCTCGGTCTGGCTGCCGGCTCGAAGCCGTTCGACCTGGTCTTCCACGGCGGCTCCGGCTCGACCGCCCAGGAGATCAGCGACGCCGTCAGCTTCGGCGTGGTGAAGATGAACGTCGACACCGACACGCAGTACGCCTTCACCCGCCCGGTCGCGGCCCACATGTTCGCCCACTACGACGGCGTGCTCAAGGTCGACGGTGAGGTGGGCAACAAGAAGGCCTACGACCCGCGCGCCTGGGGCAAGGCCGGCGAGGCCGGCATGGCCGCCCGGATCGTGGAGGCCTGTGAGAACCTCAGCTCCACGGGTCACTCGCTCGGGGTCTGACGCTTCGCTCGTCTCTTCCTGGTAACGCCACCTTCGTGCTGCTTCTGACCTCTCATGGCGGGTCAGAAGCGGACAGAACGTGGCGTTACCCGCAGCGGCAGGGGCCTGCTCAGCGCAGGCGCCGCACGACGTACGGCGCCAGGTCGTCGATCGAACTGCCGAACCGAGCCTCGGTGTCGGCGAACTCGCGTGCCAGCCGGACGCGGGCCGCCGCCCTGTTGCTGCGGAGGTCGGCGTAGGTGATCCGGGACATGCCGAGCTTGAAGCCGCAGACGAAGTCCTGACGCTTCTTCTCCCGCCAGAGGACCTCGGTCGGCTCCGTCCCGCCCAGGCCACCGGCGGATGCGGGGAGGTACTTGAGCCGGCCGTCGAACTCGAAGACGTGGCGTCCGACCCGCAGGTCGCACCAGACTGTGCGACTGCCGTCGGTCAGGCCGAACTGGGTCTCGGGACGGCCTATCCCCAGCTCGAGCACGAGCGCGCGCGCCGCCGACTCGGCGGCGTTGTCGGCCCCGGGATCGGCGAGGTCGACCACCTCGCGGACAAGGCGGACGAACGGCCACCCGGCCATCGAGTCGCTCACGGCGACCAGGTCGCCGCGCGAGACGCCGTGTGCGAGTGCGAAGTCGCAGGCGCCCAGTCCGACGTCGACTCCGTGCTCGCGGACCACGTCAATGGCCGTCCGTGGCAGGTCCAGCACGGGCAGATCGTCGATAACGGTGGTCCTCGCCAGCGCGGTCCGGGCACCATGGTGGACGACCCCGGCCCTGCCCACGCGCCCACGCATGTCGGGCCGGGTGAGGTGCACCAGGTCGGTATCGCGAGCCAGCAGTCGTACGCCGTGTAGGAGCGCGGCCGAGTCATGGCTGAACCAGTGGGGGACCGTCAGCACCAGGTGGGCGGCACGGACCCGCAGCAGCGGGCGGCCGACGTACTCGTCGAGGGCCTGCCAGACCTCACCATCCGCATAGACCCCCTGCCGCACCCGGACCCAGGCGCCGCGACGGACCAGGTCCACGACCTGGCCGTGGGCCAGGCCTGCTGCGGTGGCCTGGGAGAACGTGATCAGCCCGTGCTGACGTGCGAAGTTCGCCCTGACACCTGGTCGCATCGCCCCACTGTGCGGCCGGTCGCTCGGTGCGCGAGGCGGCCGCGGACGCGCCTGTGGACCACGAGGCGCCCTTCAGCGGGTGGGGAGGGGCGGCGGGCCGACCTGCTCGACGGGTAACGCCACCTTCCGTCTGCTTCTGACCCCTCATGGGAGGTCACAAGCGCACAGAAGGTGGCGTTACCCGCAGAGCCCGCCGCCGCCGGGACGGGTCAGGGCAGCAGGAGCAGGTCGTACGCCGTGGGGCTGGAGTCGCGGAGGAACTCCGAGCAACGCTCCCACTCGGGGGTCTCGCCGATGGCGCGCGCGGAGAGCGCCAGCAGGGCGAGGGCCCGCAGGAAGCCGCGGTTGGGCTCGTGCTCCCACGGCACGGGGCCGTGGCCCTTCCAGCCGTTGCGGCGCAGCATGTCCAGCGAGCGGTGGTAGCCGACGCGGGAGTAGGCGTAGACCGTGACGTCGTCGGCGTCCTGGTCGCGGGCCTCCTCGGCGAAGACGGCCCAGGCCAGCGGCGACTCCGGGTGCTGGCGCACGACGGCGGCCGGGCTCGCACCGTCGGCGAGCAGGGCGGCCGCCGGGTCGGCGGGCAGGTGGGTCGGGGGCGGTCCGGCCATCAGGTCCATATGACTCATGGACCCGAGTGTGTCAGCCGCCGAGCAGCGTGCGGACCCGGTCCACCCCGAGCGCCATCACCAGGGTGGGCAGCCGGGGGCCGCGCTCGGCGTCCACGAGCAGCCGGTAGAGGAGGCCGAAGAACTCCTTCTGGTCCGCCTTGACCTGGTCGGTGGGCGGGTCGTCAAGGCCCAGTCCCAGGGCGAGCTTGGGCACGCCGTAGACCAGCGCGGTCACCGCGTCGAGGTCGTCGGCGCCTTCCAGCCCGGTCAGCAGCAACGAGACCCAGGCGCTCTCGCGCCCGGAGAGGGAGGCGAGGCCGTCGGTGTCGGGAGTCTCGCGCACCATGGTGCGCTCCTCAGGAGAGACGTACTGCGCCGTCCAGCTCATCGCCCGCGACAGCCGGGGCTCGAGGTCGTCGACGGAGTCGTGCGCGTGACCGAGGTCGCCCACGATCCGCGAGATCTGCTCGGCCGAGCCGGCGGTGACGTCGGCAACCGACGACAGCACCCGGAACGGCACCACGACCTCCGGCGTCGGCAGGGTGCCGGCCGTCGAGGTCGCGGAGGCCCGCTCGAAGGCCAGCACCGCGGCGTCCCGCTTCGCGGGGTCGGCGGCCTTGCGGCCCAGGGCGTCCCACTCGTCGTACAGCCGGACCACCTGGGGCCCGAAGTCGATGTCGAAGGCCTGCTTGGGCGCCCGGCGGACGTAGAGCCAGCGCAGCACGGGCGCCTCGAGGATGCGCAGCGCGTCCTCGCCGGTGGGCACGCCGCCCGACGAGGACGACATCTTCTGTACACCGGCGAAGCCGACGAAGGCGTAGGTGACCCGCTCCGGCGCGCGCCAGCCGAAGATCGACGACACCAGCTCCTGGCCGACGGTGTAGGACGACCCGGGCGTCATGTGGTCGAGCCCGGCCGGCTCGAAGTCGACCTTCTCGTAGGCCCACCGCATCGGCCAGTCGACCTTCCAGACCAGCTTGCCGCCGTCCTCGGTGGCGAGGTTGGTGACGCCCTCGTAGTCGCACACCGAGCACGTGTAGGCCAGGTCGTGGGAGGCGTCGTCGTAGGACGTCGCGGTCGTGGTGTCGCGACCGCACGCGGCGCACCACGCCTTGAAGGGGAAGCGGGCGAGCTCGCCCCCGCCGGGGCCCGCGTCCTCGTCGAGGGCCACCGAGTCGGCAAGCGCCGCGGCCTCCTGCGCGGACTCCGCCTCGAGCGGAGCCTTGGTCCGGTGTCGGGCCAGCACCGCCTCGATCTCGTCGCGGCGGCTCACCGCCAGCAGGATCTCGTCGCGGTAGGTGCCGGCGCGGTACCTCTCGGTCTGGCTGATCTCGTCCATGTCCACGCCCATCTCGGCGAGGGCGGCGCGCAGCGGTGCCTTGAAGTGCTCCGACCAGGACTCGTGGCAGCCCCCAGGGTCGGGGACCGCCGAGAGTGGCCGCCCGATGTGCTCGGCCCACGCGGCGGGCACGCCGGTCGGCACCTTGCGGAAGCGGTCGTAGTCGTCCCACGAGTGCAGGTGGCGGACCTCGATGCCGCGGCCGCGCAGTTCCTCGGCCACGAAGTGCGGGGTGATGAACTCGCGCAGGTTGCCCAGGTGGATCGGTCCGGAGGGGCTGGCCCCCGAGGCGACGGTGACCGGGTTGCCCTCCCCGGCGTGCCGGAGCGCATCGTCGGCGGCGCGGGTGACCCAGTCGACGGGCGCACCGGAGGAGTCGGTGCTCTTGCCACGGGCCATGGGCGAGTCACTCCTGGAGGTCGGAAGCGACCAGATTATCGGCGGGTCGCCCACCGCTTCGGAGCGGGGCACGGACGAGGGCCCCGGAATCGTCCCCTGTGGCGATTCCGAGGCCCTCGATGAGTTGCCGCGCCCTGGTCGGGGTGACCCGACCGGAGTACACCGGACCCACCCCCCGCTGTTGGCCCGATGCCGGCAGGGCTGATCCTGACACTGACCTGTCACTGCCACCTGGCTTCCCGCTGCCGCTGTCCTTAAGATGCCATCATGCCCCGCCGGCCCGTGCTGTCCCCGCTCGAGACGCTCGGACTCAGCGGTCCCGAGGAGCGGCTCTACGCGCGCACCCTGCCGCTGGCCGGGGTGGCCGGGCCAGGAGTCGCCGCGGCGCTGGGCGTCGACCCGGGGGACCTGGAGTCCGCCCTGCTCCCGCTGACCCGGCTGGGCCTGGCGTCCGTGGTCGACGGGAAGCTCCAGGTCCTCTCCCTGTCCGACGCGGTGGGCGTCCTGATCAGCCGCGAGGCGGAGGCGGTCGCGCGAGCCGAGCAGCGGTTGTCCCGGCTGGCCATCGCCGTCCCGCTGATGGTGGCCGCGGCCACCCGGCCGGGTGCCGGCGAGGTCGACGACGTCCGCCCGATCGAAGGTGAGGTCACCTCGGGGGGTAACCCCCTCCAGCTGCTCACCAACCTGGTCCAGGAGAGCCGCGGCGACCTGCTCTGGCTTCGTCCCGACGCCTGGCGGATGCCGCGGGAGTCCGCGATGGTGGGCGTGATCTCGGCCGCCATCGCCTCGGGACGTCGCTCCCGGGCCATCTACCCGGTGCTGGCCCTGCACGAGGCGCCGGAGGTGCTGCGCGCTCGGGCCGAGGTCGGCGAGCAGGTGCGGGTGCTCTCGGAGCTGCCGACCCGGCTGATCGTCATCGGGACCACCCACGCGGTGGTCCCCGAGCCGCTCGGGTTCGCCGACGAACCCCGGCTGCTGGTGCGCCAGCCGGCGCTGGTCGAGGCGCTCATCCTGCTCTTCGAGCAGCTCTGGGAGCGTGCCGTGGCCGTGCCCGAGCTCGACCGTGGCGAGGCCCGCCCCGACCTGCGGCGATTCCTCCTCCAGCTGCTCGCGGCGGGTCAGAAGGACGAGCAGATCGCCCGCACGCTCGGGCTCAGCCTGCGCACCGTCCGCCGCCGGGTCTCCGACCTGATGACCGAGCTCGGGAGCGACTCGCGCTTCCAGGCCGGTGTCGAGGCGGCGCGGCGCGGGTGGCTCTGAACGGTCAGGGCAGCGTCATCGAGTACGCCGCCGGCACGATCCGCCAGGTGCGCTGTCGCTCGGGGCCACTGATCTCGCCGTCGGCCGCGCAGTAGAACTCCTGGCCCGAGATGGAGACCGTGCGCCCGCGGACCGCCAGCACGTCATCGCGCTCCTGGTGGGTCGAGCGGGCCACCTGCACGGCGTACGCGACCTTCGCGAAGGGCGTGATCGACCGCGAGATCATGATGTCCAGTCGGCCGTCCTCGGCGTCGGCGTCCGGGGTCAGCTCCGCGCCCCCGCCGACGCTGGTGCCGTTGCCGACGGCGACCATCAGCACCGGCCGGTCCAGGTCGTTGACGACCTCGCCGTCAACCTCCACCCGCAGGTGCAGCGACGGCGGCAGGAAGGCGGCCTCGATGGCGCCGATCGGGTAGCCGATCTTGCCGAGGTTGACCTTGCCGACACCGATGGCGCCCAGCCGGGTCTTCCAGCGCGCGCCGCGGCGGCTGGCCTGGGCGCCGGCGCCGACGTGCACGTTGTTGACCACGATCGACCCGGTCTCGTCGACGATCAGGTCGACGGGGCGGACCTCGCCCTCGCAGATGATCCGGGCCGCCTCCTCGATGTCGAGGGGGATCTCCATCGCCCGCGCGAAGTCGTTGCCGGTCCCCATCGGCAGCAGGCCGATGACCGCCGCCTTCAGGTCGTTGCGGCGGTGCAGGGCCGCGACCACGGCGTGCAGGCTGCCGTCGCCGCCCGCGACCACGATCCGGCGGGAGCCCGCGCGGTGCAGCACCCCGTCGAGCTCGCCGGGGTTGGACGTCCTCGCCACCTCGACCGAGGCCCGCGACCGCAGGATCTCCAGTCCGGGCTCGAGGGCCTCCTCCGCCGCGGTGCCGGCGTCGCTGTTCAAGATCACGAGCATCGGGTCCACGAGGCGGAGCGTAGCCCCCGCGCGCGGCGCGCGTCGCGAGAAGGGATGCGCCGGACGGACGGCGGACCGACGGCGGGCCGACGGCGGACCGACGGCGGGGCCGGGCGGCCGGGTTGCGATAGCCTCGGCCCGCACG
>JBDSLK010000296.1:0-12956 GCA_039916425.1 Nocardioides sp. | reverse complement strand
ACACCGCCCAACTCGCGGAGCCACGAGGCCCAACTCAACGAGTCAGCTCTGGCGCAGGACCAGGACCGAGCGGCCTTGCAGGGTGAGCTCGTCGCCGGCCGCGACCGGGGCCGCGACCGGGTTGCCGGTGTCGGTGGAGAGCACCACCTCGCCGTGGTTGACCCACTGGTTCTCCGGCAGCCGGATCTCGACGTCGTCGGCACCGTGGTTGAGCCAGATCAGGAACGACGAGTCGTGCTGCTGCTCGCCGCGTGGACCGGGCGCTCGCAGCGGGTCGCCCGAGACGAACATCCCGACCACCCGCAGCGACCCGTCGTACCAGTCCTTCTCCGACATCTCGCGGCCGTCGGGGTGGATCCAGGCGAGGTCCTTGGCGCCGCCCTCGATGGTGGGCGCACCGACGAAGTGGTGCCGCTGCCGCAGCGCGGGGTGCTCCCGCCGCAGCCGCAGCGCCGCCTTCGTCGTCTCGTAGAGGTCGAGCCACGCGTCGTCGGGGCGCCAGTCGACCCAGGAGGTCTCGTTGTCCTGGCAGTAGGCGTTGTTGTTGCCGCCCTGGGTGCGGCCGCGCTCGTCGGCCGCGGTGAGCATCGGTGAGCCCGACGAGAGGCAGAGCGTGACCATCAGGTTGGCGGCCTGCCGCCGTCGCAGCGCGATCACGGCGGCGTCGTCGGTCTCGCCCTCCGCGCCGTGGTTCCAGGACCGGTTGTCGTTGGTGCCGTCGCGGTTGTCCTCGCCGTTGGCATCGTTGTGCTTGCCGTTGTAGGAGACCAGGTCGCGGAGCGTGAAGCCGTCGTGGGCGGTGACGAAGTTGACCGAGGTGTACGGCGACCGCCCGTCGTCGGCGTAGAGGTCGGAGGAGCCGGCCAGCCGGGACGCCATCTCGCGCAGGGAACCCTCGCCGCGCCAGAAGTCGCGCAGCGTGTCGCGGTAGCGGTCGTTCCACTCCACCCACGGCGGCGGGAACGAGCCCACCTGGTAGCCGTCCATCGACGCGTCCCACGGCTCCGCGATCAGCTTCACGTGCCGCAGGACCGGGTCCTGGCCGATGGTGGTCAGGAACGCGCTGTGCATGTCGATGTCGTGCCCGGTCCGCGCCAGGGCCGACGCGAGGTCGAAGCGGAAGCCGTCGACGTGCATCTCGCTCACCCAGTAGCGCAACGAGTCCATGATCAGCCGCAGCGCGCCGAGGTTGGTGGTGTTGACGGTGTTGCCGCAGCCGGTCACGTCCCAGTAGGCGTCGCCGACGCTGTGCGACCGCTTGTAGAAGCCGATGTCGTCCAGCCCCCGGAAGGAGTACGACGGACCGGTCGGCCCGCCCTCGGCGGTGTGGTTGTAGACCACGTCGAGGATCACCTCGATGCCGGCGGCGTGGAAGTTCTTCACCATCTGCTTGAACTCGGTGATCTGCTGGCCGTGCTCACCACTGGCGGAGTACGTCGACTCCGGCGCCATGAAGGCGATGGTGTTGTAGCCCCAGTAGTTGACCAGGCCTCGGTCGGCCACGCCCGGCTCGGTGATGTAGTGCTGCACCGGCAGCAGCTCGACGGCGGTCACGCCGAGGTCCTGGAGGTAGCGGGTCACGGTGTGGCTGCCGAGCCCGGCGTAGGTGCCACGGAGCTCCTCGGGGATCTCCTCGTGGAGCTCGGTGTAGCCCTTCACGTGCAGCTCGTAGATCACGGTGTCGCGCCAGCGGGTGCGCAACCGGGTGTCGCCCTCCCAGTCGAAGGTGTCGTGGGTGACCACGCAGCGCGGCATCACCGCAGCGGAGTCCAGGGTGCTGGGGGACAGCCCCGGGGCGGCCACGTCGTAGGCCAGCACCTCGGGGCCCTGCTCGACGGTGCCGGTGACCGCACGTGCATAGGGGTCGAGCAGCAGCTTGTTGGGGTTGAAGCGGCGCCCGTGAGTGGGGTCCCAGGGGCCTGCGGCGCGCAGGCCGTAGAGCTGGCCGAGGGGCACGTCGGGGATGGCGCCGTGCCACACGCCGAGGGTGTGCTCGGTGAGCTGGTGGCGGGTCTCGGCGCCGGCGTCGTCGAAGAGGCAGACCCACAGCGCGTTGGCACCGGGGGCCCAGACCGCGAAGTTCGTGGACTCCGGGGTAAAGCTGGCCCCCAGGACCTGGTGCCGTCCCGGCCACACCGGGGCGTGCTGGTCGCGGTGCTGCCAGTGCCAGGTCCGGTCGGTCTGCGGGCTCACCCGCGCATTGTGCCGGAGCCGCCGGGGTGAGAGGTCGACCCCCCGTTAGGGTGGACGCCTCACAGGAGGTTCGACCTATGCCCGACGGCGACTCGACCGGCACCGCGAACGGCACCGCGAACGACCCGGCGAACGGCACCGCGAACGGCACCGCCGAGTTCGTGCGGCTCGAGGTGGCCGACGGTGTCGGCACCCTGCGCATCGACCGGCCGAAGATGAACGCGCTGAGCATCTCGGTGCAACGCGAGATCGGCGCCGCCGCGCGCGAAGCGAGCGAGCGCGACGACGTCCGCGCGGTCGTGCTGTACGGCGGCGAGCGGGTCTTCGCGGCGGGGGCGGACGTGAAGGAGATGGCCCAGATGTCGCACGCCGACATGGTCGAGGCGTCGGTGGGGCTCCAGGAGCAGATGCGCCACGTGGCGCGCATCCCCAAGCCCGTCGTGGCGGCGGTGACCGGCTACGCCCTGGGCGGCGGCTGTGAGCTCGCCCTGACCGCCGATGTGCGCTTCGCCGCCGACAACGCCGTGCTCGGCCAGCCCGAGGTACTGCTCGGTGTGATCCCGGGCATGGGCGGCACCCAGCGGCTGGCCCGCCTGATCGGCCCCAGCAAGGCCAAGGACCTGATCTTCACCGGCCGGTTCGTGGCGGCCGACGAGGCGCTGGCGCTCGGCCTGGTCGACCGGGTCTTCCCCGCCGACGAGGTGTACGCCGAGGCGCTGGCGTGGGCCCGGCAGTTCGCCGGCGGCGCGGCCCAGGCCCTCCGCCTTGCCAAGCAGACGATCGACGAGGGTCTCGACGGTGACCTCGACACGGGGCTGGAGCTCGAGGCGAAGGCTTTCGCTGAGCTCTTCGGCACCGAGGACCGCGCCCTCGGCATGGCCTCCTTCGTCGCCGACGGGCCTGGCAAGGCGTCGTTCGTCGGTCGCTGACCGAGGAGTCCCGGGCAGGGCGTGTCCTCGGCGGCCCTGGCTCGTTGTATGCCCGGAGGTGGAGATGATGACCGACGTGACAGATGAGAAGAAGACGACGAAGCGGGCGATGAGCCCCAACGTCCCCGAACTGCGTGGCTGGGTGGCCCAGGGCGTGTGGTGGCTCGCCCTGGCCTTCGCGCTGCTGCTGGTCGTCGCGGCGCTGCTGGTGGCCCTCGGCGGCAACGACGGCAACGACCTGGTCGACTTCGTGAAGCGTTACGCCGACAAGGTCGACCTCGGTGTCTTCGACCGCCAGAACGGTGTCTTCGACTTCGACGGCAAGAACCGTCAGACCAAGAACGCGGTGGTCAACTGGGGTCTCGGGGCGGTGGCCTGGCTGGTCATCGGCAAGGTCGTGAGCGGCATCATCCGCAAGTAGCCCCGCCGGGCCGCGAACTTCTCGCCGCGAGCGCGGCTCATACTCCGGTACGCACCACGACCACGAGGAGGAACCGCTCGATGACCAACGTCTTCAGCAAGCGTCTGGTGGGAGCCGTCGGGGCTGTCGCCTTGACCGGTGGAGCGCTGGGCGTGGTGGCGCCCGCGCAGGCCGTCACCGATCCAATGACCTACACCTGCACGTCGCTCGCCTTCACGGGTGCCAAGCAGTTCACGATGGTCGCCGACACCGATGCGCCGCGGCGGATCGCGTACGGCGAGACGGTCGCCCCGACCGCCACCGCCACGATCACCGTGCCCGAGGACGTGACGACCTCGATCCGCGACGTGGGCATGGCCAAGAAGGTCGACGGCAAGGCCGACGTGGCCGCCTCCGTGGACGGCAGCTCCCGACCCTGGACCCTCGCGGTGCCGCAGACGAGCGTGCCCCCCAACGGGGCGCTGACGCTTTTCGGCACTGGGTCGGCGGGTGAGTTCGCCGGGACCAAGGTGGGCACCATCTACGATGTCGCCGTGCGCGACTTCACGGCGACGCTCAACCTCTACAACGCCAACGGCACGCCCGCGACGCCGCCGACGGCCCAGGTCACTTGCCTCCTCGATCCGGGCCAGAACGCCGCGGTAGACACCGTCAAGGTCGTCAAGGACCAGACGACCCCGGCGGTGAAGCTCCTGCAGACCCGCCAGGGCGCCAAGGCGAAGGTCAAGGTCTCGGTCACCGCCGAGCACGGCCTGACCCCGAAGGGCAGGATCAAGGCCAAGCTCCTGCGCAACGGCAAGGTGCTCCAAGTCAAGCTGCTGTCGCTGCGTGAGGGTCAGCGCAAGGTCACCTTCATCCGGCTGAAGGACAAGGGCGGCTACGCGGTGAAGGCGAAGTACTTCGTCAACCAGAACTTCAAGGGGTCCTCGACCACGGTGAGCTTCACCATCGACTGAGCCGACCCTGGCGAGATGCCACTGATGTGGGAAACCCCACCGCGACCTGTGTTACGCGGTGGGGTTTCCCGCTAGTAACCTCGCGACCATGAACATTGTCGTCTGTGTGAAGCACGTGCCCGACGCCACCGGTGACCGTCACTTCGAGCAGGACTTCACCGTGGACCGGGTGGGGGTCGACGGGCTGCTCTCCGAGCTCGACGAGTACGCCGTGGAGCAGGCCCTGCAGATCATCGAGAAGCGCCCGGACGAGGAGCACACCGTCACCGCGCTCTGCGTGGGACCGGAGAAGGCCGTCGACGCGGTGCGCAAGGCACTCCAGATGGGCTGCGGCGCGGGCGCACACGTGCTGGACGACTCGATCGCCGGCTCGGACGCCGCGGCCACCTCGCTGGTGCTCGCCAAGGCCGTGGAGAAGCTGGGCGCCGAGCGCCCCGTCGATCTGGTGGTCTGCGGGATGGCCTCGACCGACGGCGCGATGAGCGTCATCCCCGCGATGCTGGCCGAGCGTCTCGGCCTGCCGCAGGTGACGCTGGCCTCGGTCATCGAGACCCAGGGCGACCAGGTCCGGATCAAGCGGGACAGCGATGCGGCCACCGAGGTGATCGGCGCGACGATGCCGCTGGTCCTGTCGGTCACCGACCAGTCGGGCGAGGCCCGCTACCCGTCGTTCAAGGGCATCATGGCGGCGAAGAAGAAGCCCCTGGAGATCTTCTCGCTGGCCGACCTCGGCCTCGAGCCGGCCCTGGTCGGGCTCTCGGTCGCCTGGAGCGCCGTCGAGGACACGACCGCCCGACCGCCCCGCACCGCGGGTGAGGTCGTCAAGGACGAGGACGGGTCGGGCGCTTCGGCGCTGACCGACTTCCTCGCCACCAAGAAGTTCATCTGAGCCGGGGGAGACCACCCACCATGTCCGAAGTCCTCGTCCTCGTCGACCACGCCGACGGTGTCGTCAAGAAGCCGACCTACGAGCTGCTCACCATCGCCCGCCGTCTCGGCGAGCCGTCCGCGGTCTTCATCGGCCCAGCCGCCCAGGGCGCCGAGGTGGCCGAGAAGGTCAAGAAGTACGGCGCCGAGAAGGTCTACGTGATCGACGACGCCCAGATCAAGGGCTACCTCGTCGCGCCCAAGGCGGAGGCGCTGGAGCAGCTCGCTGGCTCGACCTCGCCGGCCGCGATCTTGATCCCGTCGTCGTATGAGGGCAAGGAGATCGCCGCCCGGCTCGCGATCAAGCTCGAGTCCGGTCTGATCACAGACGCGGTCGACGTGCAGGCCGGTGAGGGTGGTCCGGTGACCACGCAGTCGGTCTTCGCGGGCAACTACACCGTGCAGGCGAGGGTCACCCGGGGCACGCCGATCATCACCGTCAAGCCCAACGCCGCCGCGCCCGAGGAGTCCGAGGGGGCCGGCACCGTGGAGGAGTTCGCCACCACGGTGTCCGACGCCGCCAAGGGAGCCCAGATCGTGGCGTCGCAGCCCCGTCAGGCGACCGGCCGCCCCGAGCTCACCGAGGCCGCGATCGTGGTCTCGGGTGGCCGCGGCGTCGGATCCAAGGAGAACTTCACCGTCATCGAGGGTCTCGCCGACGCGCTCGGCGCCGCCGTCGGGGCCTCACGGGCCGCGGTCGACTCGGGCTGGATGCCGCACAGCTTCCAGGTGGGCCAGACCGGCAAGACGGTCTCGCCGCAGCTCTACGTCGCCAACGGCATCTCCGGGGCCATCCAGCACCGGGCCGGCATGCAGACGTCGAAGACCATCGTCGCGGTGAACAAGGACGAGGAGGCGCCGATCTTCGAGCTCGTCGACTTCGGCGTCGTCGGCGACCTGCACACGGTGCTGCCTGCCGCCACCGCGAAGATCAACGACCGCAAGGGCTGAGCCCTCCGCAGTCAGCACCGTCGGTCGCCGTCGCCAGGCGTCCGGCCGGGTGGGTGCACGGCGCCACTGATCGCGGGGAGCAGCAGGTCGTAGGCGGCGCCCGTCAGGTGCACGCCGTCGTCGGTGAAGACGGCGCGGCCCAGGGGGGCCAGCAGCGCCCGCGCGTCGAGCACCTCGCCGCCGGCGGCACGGACGAGTCGTGCCGCGACCCCGGCGTACGCCGCCACCTCGTGGTCGGTGCGGTCGCCGGGCCCGGTCAGACGGTGCTCGTCGACCCCGGGTGGCGTGACCACGACGAGCCGCCCGGCGTCGGTGCCGGCGAGGAACGTCTCGAGGGCGACGGTGAAGTCGTCGAGAGGGACGGCCTTCCACGGGGCCGCGTCGTTGGTGCCGACCGAGATCACGACCACGTCGTCGGGGCGGAGTCCGCACGCGCGAGCCTGACCCGCGAGGTCGTGGACCCGTGACCCGCCGACGGCCGCATTGAGGACGTCGCCGCTGATCCGCCCGAGACCGCGCCGCACGCGAGCCAGGTGGCTGTCACCCAGCAGCACGACGCGCATCCGGTCAGCCTAGGACGCCGGGTCAGCGACCACGTGGGCTGGCTACGCTGCCGGACATGACCACCGAGCACGACGTACTCGCCGTCGCGGAGCGGGCCGGCGTCGCCAGCCGGAGCCTGGCCCAGGCCACCCGCACACAGAAGGACGAGGCGCTGCACGCGATGGCGGACGCCCTGCTGGCGGCCTCCGACGACGTGCTGGCCGCCAACGCCGAGGACGTGGCGCGCGCCGGGGACGGCGGGACGCCGGCCAACATCGTCGACCGCCTCCGGCTCGACAGGCCGCGCCTCGCCGCGATGGCACAGGGGCTGCGCGACGTCGCCGGCCTGCCCGACCCGGTCGGCGAGGTGGTGCGGGGCAGCACCCTGGCCAACGGCCTCGAGCTGCGCCAGGTCCGGGTGCCGTTCGGGGTGGTGGCGATGATCTACGAGGCCCGTCCCAACGTGACGGCCGACGCCGCCGGCATCTGCCTGAAGTCCGGCAACGCGGTGCTGCTGCGCGGCAGCTCCAGCGCCCGCTCCAGCAACGCCGCCGTGGTGACCGTGCTGCGGGCGGCGGCCGCGTCGGCAGGCCTCGACGCCGACGTCGTCCAACTCGTCCCGGGGCGGGACCGGGAGAGCGTCACCGTCCTGATGCGCGCGCGTGGCTTGGTCGACGTGCTGATCCCGCGTGGCGGCGCCGGCCTGATCCGCAGCGTCGTCGAGGGGGCCAGCGTGCCCGTCATCGAGACCGGCATCGGCAACTGCCACGTCTACGTCGACGCGGCGGCCGATCTCGACATGGCCGAGCGCATCGTGCTCAACGCCAAGACGCACCGGACCAGCGTCTGCAACGCGGCCGAGTCGCTGCTCGTGCACGCCGACGTCGCCGACGAGTTCGTCCCCCGGATCGTGGCCCGACTGCACGAGGCGGGGGTGCTGGTCCACGGGGACGAGCGGTTCGCCGTGCACGACGGCGTGCTGGCCGCGACGGAGGACGACTGGGGCACGGAGTATCTCGCGCTGGAGATCTCCGCCGCCGTCGTCGCCGACCTGGCCGCGGCGGTCGAGCACATCCGACGGCACTCCTCCCAGCACAGCGACGCGATCGTCACCGGCGACCTCGCGGCGGCGCGGGCCTTCACCTCCGCCGTCGACTCCGCGGCGGTGCTGGTCAACGCCTCGACGCGTTTCACCGACGGCGGGGAGTTCGGCTTCGGGGCCGAGATCGGCATCAGCACCCAGAAGCTGCACGCCCGCGGCCCGATGGGGCTTCCGGAGATGACCACGACCAAGTACGTCGTCACCGGTGCCGGCCACGTCCGATGACCGGCGACCAGCCGGGTCCAGGATCGGTGCTCCCGCGACGTGACCCGGTAGTCTGCAAGGCATGTCGTTGACCGCCTTGACCGCCTTGACCGCCGAGGCGGGGCCCTCGATCCACCCCTACGCCGTCGGCGGCATCGCGGTCGGCCTGCTGCTGACCCTGTTGCTGGCCCTGCTCGCCTTCGGTGCCGGCCGCGAGCACAGCTGAGCGTGACCGACTCCCCGGTGCCGGCCCGACCACGACGGGTCGGGGTGATGGGTGGCACGTTCGACCCCATCCACCACGGGCACCTGGTCGCCGCGTCGGAGGTGCAGTCGTGGTTCGACCTCGATGAGGTCGTCTTCGTGCCGACCGGCGACCCGTGGCAGAAGTCGGACCGTGAGGTCTCACCGGCGGAGCACCGCTACCTGATGACGGTCATCGCGACCGCCGCCAACCCGCGCTTCACCGTGTCCCGGGTCGACATCGACCGCGAGGGCCGGACCTACACCATCGACACCCTGCGCGACCTGCACGCGGTGCGGCCCGGTGCCGAGCTCTTCTTCATCACCGGTGCCGACGCGCTCGCGGAGATCTTCACCTGGCGCGAGCCCGAGGAGCTGTTCGACCTGGCCCGCTTCGTCGGCTGCACCCGGCCCGGCTACACGATGGACCCCCAGACCCTGGCGGCCATCCCGGCGGACCGGATCACGATGGTGGAGATCCCGGCGCTGGCCATCTCCTCGACCGACTGCCGCACGCGTCACCGCCGCGGCGAACCAGTGTGGTACCTCGTCCCTGACGGCGTGGTCCAGTACATCGCCAAGCACGACCTCTATCCCCGTACGGAAGTGAACGCATGACCGCCACCGAACACGCCGTCTCGCTCGTCGAGCTCGCGGCCCGCGCCGCCGCCGACAAGCTGGCGACCGACATCATCGCCTTCGACGTCAGCGAGCAGCTGGCCATCACCGACGCCTTCGTGCTCGCCTCGGCGTCCAACGACCGCCAGGTGAAGGCCGTCGTCGACGAGGTCGAGGACCGGCTCCGCGAGGCCGGCTCCAAGCCGATCCGCCGCGAGGGGCACCGCGAGGGCCGCTGGGTGCTGCTGGACTACGGCGAGATCGTCGTCCACGTGCAGCACGAGGAGGAGCGCGCGTTCTATGCCCTCGAGCGCCTCTGGCGTGACTGCCCGTCGATCACGCTTCCCGCGGACGTGACCACCGGTCGTGCCTGACGCCCCCCGGCGCCTGCTGCTGCTGCGGCACGGCCGGACGGCGTGGAACCTCGAACGCCGCATCCAGGGCCAGCTCGACGCCCCCCTGGACGAGGTCGGTCACACCCAGGGGCGCCTCGTCGCCTCGACGCTCGCCGCGATGAGGCCGGCCACGCTGTGGTCCTCCGACCTGTCCCGCGCCGCCGACACCGCGGCCTACATAGGGGAGGCCTGTGGGCTCCCCGTGCGCCACGACGCACGGCTGCGGGAGTACTCCCTGGGCGCGCTCCAGGGCCTGACCCACGAGGAGTACGCCGCGTCCGACCCCGACGCCTTCGACCAGTTCCGGCGGGGACACTTCGACATCGCCCCGGACGGGGAGTCGACGGTCGAGGTGGCCGACCGGATGTCGGGTGCGCTGGGCGACCTGCTGGCCGCCACCGCGCCCGGCGAGCTCGCCGTCGCGGTGTCGCACGGGGCCTCGATCCGGGTCGGGATCGCTGCCATGGTCGGCTGGCCGCTCGAGCTCACCACCACCCTCGGGGTGCTCGACAACACCGCCTGGGTGGTCCTCGCCGAGTCGCCGGTGACCGGTCGGTTGCGCCTCGCGGCGTACAACCGGGAGGGCGATTTCGCGTCGGCCGAGGGCGTTGGCTAAGATTCCGCGAGTTGCTTCGGAGACGGAGCGGTGGTTGGGGCTGTGGCGCAGCTGGTAGCGCATCTGCATGGCATGCAGAGGGTCAGGGGTTCGAGTCCCCTCAGCTCCACCGAACGTGCAGGTCAGTGGCCATGTCGGAGTCCTAGCAGTAGGAGTCAGACATGGCCACTAGCCATTTATCGGCACCTGGGGTCGGTGATCGACTGTGGTGAAGCCGTCATGGGCTGCGCTTCAGGGCGGGCAGGTCGATCTGCGCCACCACCGTCGCTTCTCCGTTGGGAACCGTGGCGGTGCGCCACCGGTTGCCGTCTGGTCGACCGCACAACTGGTCCGCCAGCGGTCGGTCGGGGCACACGAGGTTGTGCACAGTGACTCCGAGGATTTCCACCGCCGCGGTCGACGACGACATCGCTGCCGAGGTCAGCGGTCGCACCTGGAGCAGCGCGCGCCCTTCTGGCGCCGCGCTGTTGCGCACGATGACCCCCCCTAACCGGTATCGCAGGACGACCGTGTCGGCAGGTTGTGGGAGCACCACGAGCCACTCCCGGGTCGGTGCGGCCGGCACCTGAACCGGTCGCCCGTCGGCCACCAGGGTGAGCCCGAGGACCTTGGGCGTGACATCTGCCTCCGCCAGGGCCGGTGGGGACCGCAGCAACAGTTGGCGGAAGGGTGCGCCCGGACTCACCCGCTCGACGACGTCGAGGATCCCGCGGGCGTCCGGGGTGGCAGTCAGGAGTACCGCCACGTCGATGTCGGCCGGCACGGGAGCCTCGTCCTTGCCGGTGGCTCGGGGGGACGAGGGCCCGGACGCTCGGCTCGTCGGTTCCGTGGACGGCCCGGATCCGCTCGGCGGTGTCGACAACGTGTTGTCGATCGCGAACCAGAAGACGCCGAGGTTGACCGCCACCGCGGCGGCGACCGCCACCGCGCGCCAATGCGTCGGCACTCCGGTCGTACGCGCCTCCGTGTCCATCCGGCCCCCCGGTTGCCCCGGCCGCCGGAAGTCCTGTGGCCCGGGGTTGATGCACGTTATCTCGCGCGGGGCCTTCGTACAGTCGCATAGGAGCCTGCGAATGCCTTGAATTGGGTAAACCACGGGGTGGCACCGGCCGCGGTGCCAAACGTGCCCTACACCTGACACCAGGCCGCAACCTCGGGGGAGGGACGCGCCAACTCAGGGATCGGGGAGTCTCGATGAGGGCTCGCAGCGTGGTCTTGGCAGCATTCGTGGGGATGGCGGCGTTCCCGGTCGGGTTCGCCCCTTCGGCGGCTGCGTCGCCAGCGGCGGTCTACCTCATCCAGGGCGTCGAGGGCGCGACCTGGTCGCTCACGGTCGACGACGAGGAAGTCGCGGCCGATGCCTCGGACAAGGAGATCGTTGGGCCACTCGAGCTGATGCCCGGAACCCATACGGTCACCGCGTCCGGCGCCGGGGGCCTCGAGATCACGGCCGACCTGTCGGTCGAGGCCGGTGTCAGCATGGATGTCGTGTTGCACCGACCCGTCGATCCCACTGCAGATCCCATGTTCACCAGCTTCACCAACGACCTCTCCCCGGTCAAGGCCGGGAGCGGCCGGCTCAGCGTGGCTCACACCGCCGTCGCTCCGCCGGCCGACATCCGGGTGGACGGCGAGGTGCTGCTGGCCGATGTGGCCAGCGCCGAGGAGATCACGACCACGGTCCCGGCGGGGGTGTACCTGGTTGACGTCGTGCCGGCCGCGACCGACGGACCAACGGTGCTTGGCCCGGTGGACCTCCCCGTCGCGGGCGGGAAGCTCACCAGAGTCTTCGCCATCGGGGTTGCCAGCGAGCGCACGATGGATGCTGTGGTCCAGGTGCTGCGGGTCCCGGTCCTCGACGCAACGACGCCGCGCGACGTACCAGCGGGTGACGGAGGGCAGGGAGAGCGCTTGTTCGGGGTCCCGGTCGGTTCTGCCCACCCGGTCGGTCTGGTGCTGCTCGTCGCGGGAATGGCACTTGCCGCAGCCGGGCTACGGATCCTGCGCCCTCGCGGCTGACTCGTGCGTGGCCTTGGCGGTGCAGCGCTGGTGATCGGCCTGGCCCTGGCCGTGGGCGGCGTCCTCCTTACGGTCGACGACTTCCGCGGGGGGGAGCCAAACGGGGCCGACGAGATCACGAGGGCGCCGCTGAGACCGAGCCCGCTCGCCTCCGGGGACCCGTCGGGGGCGTCGGTGGGGAGGGGCCGACACCGGCTCTCAGTCTCGCGACCGAGACAGGCGCGCCCCGGTGTCTTCGAGTCCGGCACCCGGACCGGAGATCACCCCACGGTCCGTCGAGGCCGTGTGGCCCATCCAGGACGGGCGGCGTTCGAGCCGACGACCTTGCAGCTCGTGGCGGCACCCTCGCCAGCAAATGCGCCGGTCGACCGAGTGGCGACCGGGATCGACGGCAGCCTCGGGCTGCCCGAGGACCCGCGGCGGCTGGGGTGGTGGACCGGGGGTTCCGCGGCCGGGGCGCCGTACGGCAGCGTGGTCCTGGCCGGGCACCTCGACTCCTGGCAGCACGGCCTGGGCTTCGCGAGCCGACTGACCGAGCTGGCCCGTGGGGATCTGGTTGAGGTTTCGGACGACGACCAGGCTCGGCGCTACCGCGTGCGGAGCCGCTACCTCCTGCCACGGACCCGTCTCTCGGCGCTGGCTGCCCTCTTCTCGGACCGCGGGCCAGCCCGGCTGGTCCTGATCACGTGTGGTGGCACGTACGACCGGGCACGACGGGCCTACTCCGACAACCTTGTCGTCGAGGCCACACCGTTGCGCTGAAGAGATGGCCCACCATGCGAACGACTTGACCGACCGACATTCGCGTCATGCGCCAAGTCCAACTACGCCCTGCGTGC
>JBDSLK010000295.1:0-8561 GCA_039916425.1 Nocardioides sp. | reverse complement strand
CGGGCTTGATCGTGACGTGGGTGTGGGCCAGGAGGTCCCGCAGCTGGGTCAGGGCGTACGGTCCGATCCCCTCGACCCGGGCAACACCAGGGGTGGGGTCAGGGGTGGGGCCAGGGGTGGGGCCGGTCAGGGCGGCCTCGTGGAGGTGGACGTAGAGGGTCGTCCGGGGGCGGAGCTTGACCGGGTCGAGGCTCCGCAGGGTCTCGAGGAGGTCGGCAGGGAACGCGGTGGCCCGCGACTGCCCAGCGTCCTCCGCCTGGGTGGACTCCAGCAGCAGGGTGAGGAGCTCGGCGGGACGCGCGAGCCAGCCCAGCGCTTCGGAACGAAGCTCGTCACGGGTCGGGGTGACGGGGTGCCGGGCGGTGCGCTGGGCGGTGTGCCGGGCGGTGAGGAGGTCCGCGACGCGCTCGAGGGTGGCATCGATCCAGGCGGCGTCGCCGGCGGTGACCCGGGCGATCAGCAGCCGCAGCCCGTGGGCGTCGGTACGGCCCAGGGCGGCGTACCGGCGACGCTTCTCGGCCTCCACGGCCGCGGTGTGGGTCTGGGGGTCGGCCTCGATGACCTTCGCGCGGGTCAGGTCCAGGACCCGGGCCGGTGACTCCGACCCGATCGCGTCCGCGACCGCGGCGTCGACCAGGCCCACCGTGTCCAAGGACAGGACCCGGGTCAGGGTCGCGACCTTGCGGGCCACCCAGACCTCGGCGCGCAGCTCCTCCACGACTGACCAGGTCCGGGGCAGGCGGTGGCGCAGATCGAGGGCGTCGGCGACCAGGCGGGACGCGGCGTGGGGGTGGATCAAGTGGGCGATGGCGAGCTCGGCGACCGCGGACTCCAGCACCCGGGGGGTGCCCGGACCCCCGACATCGACGAGCCGGTCGGTCCATGGCGGCACCCGCTCACCCCGCGCCCGGATCCCCACCCGCGGGTCGACGGCGTGCAGGTCGGCCCAGTGCCCGGCGAGGCGGAGGTCCTCGACCTCCGCAGCCCGGCGCCATCCCAACGTCGCCGACACCGCCACCAACGTGGCAGAGGCGTCGAGATCACCGATCGGAGGCTGGACCATGCTCCATTCTATCGAACATACGTTCGAACGACAAGACGTCTCCCAGCCTTGTGGATTGTGATGTCTCCGGACCTGGGTGACGGTTCTGCATCAGGACATCGGTGACAGTTGGTGTGTCAGGAAATCGGTGACGCTTCGGCGGTCTTGGGGCGTAGGCCGCGGAGTCTGCCGTTGCCGACGTAGGTCACCCCGGGCGCGGGTCGGGTGTGTGCGATGAGGATCTCGCCGTCGAGGTCGACGACGGTGATCGTGTCGTCGTCGGTGATGACCAGGACCTGCTGGAAGCCGTGCTGTCCGCCGACCATGTAGGTGACCCTGGCCAGCATGAAGGTGCCGTTGCTGCTCAGCTTTAACGGTGGTGCCGGCGGGCAGGGGTCTGGCGGAAGCGCTCGTTCTTCCCCTGGGTGGTGGGCTTGAACGGCTTGCCGGTGATCGGTTCGAGCCGGAAGTGTCACCACCAAGCACCCCGGTTGTGTCACCGATGTCCTGACACAGAACTGTCACCGATGTTGAGGGGACAGCACGCCACGTTGTGGACGATCGAGGACGGGCCGATGTCGGCATTCCGCCCGCGCCTGTCGAGAAGGCCTGGCAGTTCCCTGGATGCGCCACTCACCACGTACGGAAGCGGGTCAGCACCTCGCCGGACAGCGCCGCCTCGATCCGCTCGACTAGCACCGGGTTCATCTCCGGAAGGGCGTCGACCGGCCACCAGCCGACCTCCACCGACTCGTCGTCGCCGACGACCGCCTCGCCGGCGACGTAGGTGCAGGCGAAGGTGTGGTCGAGATAGACGGCCAGGTCGCCGTTGGCGTGGCTGACCCGGTGGCCGGAGGTGATCGCCGCCAGCCGGTCCACCCCGATGGCCACCCCGGTCTCCTCCAACGCCTCGCGCACCGCGCCCACGGCGGGCTCCTCTCCCGGGTCGAGGATGCCCGTGATCGGGGCCCACTGGCCGTTGTCGGCGCGTCGTACGAGCAGCACCTCGTCGCCGCGACGCACCACGGCGGTGACCGCCGGCATCCACAGCTCGGTGCGGCCCACCCGCTTGCGCAGCTCGACGACGAACTCCGGGATCGGCATGCCCGCAGGCTACGTCGCGCCGGCCGCGACGTCGCCGATGGTCAGGACGCGAGCGCCTCGACCAGGGTCTCCTGGAGGTAGCCGACCCATTCGTAGATGTCGTGGGCCTGCGAGCGCGGATCCTCGTCAGGGATGCTCAGCCAGTAGTCCTCGTCGTCCTCCTCGATGCCGAGCCGGGTGGCCAGGGCCAGCCGCAGGTCGGTGAACGAGCGCAGCCAGCTCAGCGCGGCCGCCTGGTCGAGCTCGACGTCGATCATCAGCCCGTCCTCCTCGAGGAGCTGGGGCAGGCCGGCCTCCTCGAGCCCGTCGATGATGGTGCCCGCGGCCTCCGCCTTGCCGTCGCGCAGCGCCCCCTCGGTGAAGCGGCGGAACTCCGAGGCGGCCTCCTCGTCGTCGGCGTAGGCGTTCGGGAAGAGCCGCAGGAGCACCGGGTCGTCGGGCTCCGTCGTGGGACCCGAGAAGTCGAACATCGCCTCCAGCGGGTCGACCCCGACGGTCGGGACGGCGCGTTCGTTGCGCAAGAGCTCGACGAGCTGACCGGCCAGCGAGCGCAGCAGGTCGGCCTCGAAGCCGGTGAAGTTGGCGATGACGAGCCCGCTCCTACGGTGCTTCATGAACCCGCTCACGCGCTCTTCTCCAGGGTCGCCCAGAGCCCGTACTCGTGCATCGCCTGGACGTCGCGCTCCATCTCCTCACGGGTGCCGGTGCTCACCACGGAGCGGCCCTGCTCGTGCACCTCCAGCATCAGCTTCTGGGCCTGCTTCTTCCCGTAGCCGAAGTACGTGGTGAAGACGAACGCGACGTACGACATCAGGTTGACCGGGTCGTTCCACACGATGGTCACCCACGGCTTGGCCAGCCGGGTGGACTCGTCGGGCAGGAGGTCGGGATCGACCTCGACGGGGCTGGCTGTCGACACGTCGTCATCGTGGCACACGGGCCCCGCCCCGCCCGCCTCTACGCTGGCCCTTGTGACGTCCACCTCCGCCTCCACGGCGCTGCTGACCGACCACTACGAGCTCACCATGCTCCAGGCCGCGCTCGCGTCGGGCACCGCCGACCGGCGGTCGGTCTTCGAGCTCTTCGGGCGCCGGCTGCCCGACGGCCGCCGCTACGGCGTGGTGGCGGGCGTGGGCCGGGCGCTCGACGCGCTGGACGCGTTCCGGTTCGACGAGGCGGCGATCGACGCGCTGCGCGAGGGCCGGGTCGTCGACGAGCCGACCCTGGCGTGGCTGGCGGACTACCGGTTCCGCGGCGACATCTGGGGCTACGCCGAGGGCGAGGTCTACTTCCCGTACTCGCCGTTGGCGATCGTCGAGTCGACCTTCGCCGAGGCGGTGGTCGTGGAGACCCTGCTGCTCTCCATCTACAACCACGACTCGGCGATCGCCTCGGCCGCGTCCCGGATGACCCAGGCCGCCGGCGGGCGGCCCTGCATCGAGATGGGTTCGCGGCGTACCCACGAGGAGGCCGCCGTGGCGAGCGCCCGGGCGGCGTACATCGCGGGCTTCACCGCCACCTCCAACCTCGCCGCGCGGCAGCGCTACGGCGTGCCAACCACCGGCACCTCCGCCCACTCCTTCACGCTGCTCCACGACAACGAGGCCGACGCCTTCCGGGCCCAGGTCGACTCGCTCGGCCGCGGCACCACGCTGCTGGTCGACACCTACGACATCGACGAGGCCGTCCGCGTCGCGGTGGAGGTGGCGGGCACCGGACTCGGCGCCGTCCGCATCGACTCGGGCGACCTCGGCGCTCTGGCTCACCAGGTGCGCGCCCAGCTCGACGCGCTGGGCGCCACCGACACCCGGATCGTGGTGACCAGCGACCTCGACGAGTACGCCATCGCCTCGCTTGCCTCCGCTCCGGTCGACGGCTACGGCGTCGGCACCCAGCTGGTCACCGGCTCCGGGCATCCGACCAGCGGGTTCGTGTACAAGTTGGTCTCCCGCGAGGGCGACGACGGCTCGATGGTCTCGGTCGCCAAGAAGAGCATCGACAAGATCTCCATCGGAGGCCGCAAGTACGCCCTGCGCCGGCGCAACAGCCACGGCGTGGCCGAGGCCGAGGTGATCGGCATCGGTGAGCCGCCCGTCGACGACGGCGACGACCGGGCGCTGCTGGTCCCCCTCGTCCATCAGGGAGAGGTCGTCGGCCGCGAGCCCCTCGATGACGCCCGGGCACGGCACGCGCGCGCCCGCGCCGAGCTGCCGCTGCCCGCCCAGCAGCTCAGCCGCGGCGAACCCGTCATCGAGACCCTCCACCTCGCCCCGCACCGGGAAGGCGCTTCCTGATGGCACTGGTCACCTGCGACTTCTACTCCGACAGCCTCGAGGTCGGCACCACGATGACCGTCGTGCTGCCCCAGCCCACGGAGTCCCAGATCGGAGTGAGCGGCGGGGCTGACAGGGCCGATGGGGGCTTCCCCGTGCTCTACCTGCTGCACGGCCTCTCCGACGATCACTCGGCGTGGACGCGCTATACCTCCATCGAGCGGTACGCCGCGGCGCGGGGCCTTGCCGTGGTGATGCCCGCGGTGCACCGGTCCTTCTACGCCGACGAGGCTCACGGCCACCGCTACTGGACGTTCGTCTCCGACGAGCTGCCCCGCGTCGTGGCGTCGTTCTTCGGTGTCTCGACCCGCCGCGAGGACACCTTCGTCGCGGGTCTCTCGATGGGCGGCTACGGCGCCCTCAAGCTGGGCCTGACCCACCCCGACCGGTTCGCCGCCGTGGCCAGCCTGTCCGGGGCGTTCGACCTCCGCGACATGGTCGAGCGGCGCGAGCGGGAGGAGATCGTACGCCGGGTCTTCGACGGCACCGTACGGGAGTCCGACGACGTCTACGACCTCCTCGCCGCGGCCGACCCCGCCGCCGTGCCCCGGCTCTACGTCTCCTGCGGCACCGAGGAAGAGCGGCTGATGAGCGCCAACACCCGGCTCGTCGAACAGGCGACGGCGCTCGGCCTCGACGTCACCAGGGACTTCCGTCCCGGCGTCCACGAGTGGGGCCTGTGGGACGACGTGATCCAGGACGTGATCGCCTGGCTGCCGCTCGAGCGCGACACTAGGGTCGACTCATGAAGCGCGCACTCATCGTCGTCGACGTGCAGAACGACTTCTGCGAGGGCGGCTCCCTGCCGGTAGTCGGGGGTGCGCGGGTGGCCAGCGACATCGCCGAGCTGCTCCACCACTGGACCACCCACGGCCCCGACGCCGCCGACTACGCCCACGTCGTCGCCACCAAGGACCACCACGTGGATCCTGGTGACCACTGGTCGGAGCACCCGGACTTCGCCACCTCCTGGCCCCGGCACTGCGAGGTCGGCACCGACGGCGAGGCGTTCCACCCCAACCTCGACCCCCAGCCCTTCGACGCTATCTTCCTCAAGGGCCGCCGGGCCGCGGCCTACTCGGGCTTCGAGGGCCACGAGGCCGGCGGCGCCACCCTGGCCGACTGGCTGCGCCGCCACGAGGTGAGCGAGGTCGACGTGTGCGGCATCGCCACCGACCACTGCGTGCGCGCGACCGCGCTCGACGCGGTGACGTCCGGCTTCGCTACCCGGGTCCTGACCGGCCTCTGCGCCGGTGTGGCCCCCGAGACGACGACCGCCGCGCTGGCGGAGATGTCCGCAGCCGGCGTCACCCTCGCCCGTTGACCTGGGCCTCGTGGCCCCGCGAATTGGGCCTGGCGGTTCCGTGAGTTGGGCCTGGTGGCCCCGCGAGTTGGGCCTCCTGGTCGAGGTAGCGACCACGACAGCCAAGTCGACGGGCCACGAGGCCCAACTCAACTGACGGCCCAGGAAGTGTCATCGCGCTGGCCACCCTGACCGTCGCGGTCGGTGCGCCGACTCGAGCGGGCTGCTCCTCGACTGTCGGCTTGCCCGGAAGGCTCAGCACCACCGGTCGGCCAGCGCGCGGATGACGGTGAGGTTGCGGTTGGTGGCGACCCCGAGCCGCTTCTCGACGAAGGCGTTGCCGAGCCTGGCCAGGTGGTAGCCGTCCGGCCCGACCAGCATCAGATGGACCGCGCGTCCGCGCACCACGAGCCGCTCGCCGGGATGGTCGACGGCCTCGGCCTCGCGGACTTGAGCGCCGGACGGCGTCTCCTTGAGCAACGAGACGTAGTGCCGGCCCTGCCCGCCGGTCCCGGCGGCCAGGTCGGCGGCATCGGCCGCGACCTGCCGAAGCTCGGCCAGGGTGAACACGATGGTGGGCACCTCGAAGCCCCGGTCGGCCGCGAACGCCTCCTCCAGCACCGTCTCGACCCGGGCCCGCGACCGCAGCGACGTCGTCAGCAGCACGTTGCCGGTGTTGATGTAGGTCTCCACATTGCTGCCACCGGCCGCCTCGACGGCGGCTCGGATGGCGTCCTTGGGGAACTTCCTGCTCGCGCCGAGGTTGATCGCGCGCAGGAAGGCGACGTACGCCGGCACAGTGTCAGCCCATCTGCTCGGAAGCCACGAGGATCGGGGCGCGCCCGGTAGAGCTGCGTACGACCAGCTCGGGCTGGTAGAGCACCTCGCCCCGATGGGCCGGGTTGCCGGCGATCTGGTCCATCAGCTCGCGGCAAGCCGCCTCGGCAAGCGCCATGGCGGGCTGGCGCACCGTGGTCAGGGGCGGATCGGTGAACTCCACCATCAGGCTGTCGTCGCTGCCCACGACCGAGAGGTCACGCGGCACCTCCAACCCGGCCCACCGCGCGGCGCGCACCACCCCGAGAGCCATCACGTCCGAGCCGCACAGGATGCCCGTCACCCCGCGCCGTAACAGTCGCTGGGCGGCCAGCACGCCGCCCTCGACGGTGTACGTCGTGCACTCGACCAACTGTTCGACGGCGAGGTCGTCGGGCACGAGGTCGAGCCGGTGCAAGGCAGAGCGGAACTCCTCGGCCCGGCGGACGACCGGCACGTAGCTCGGCTGGCCCAGCGCGATGCCGATGCGCCGGTGGCCCATCTGGAGCAGGTGGTTGAGGCCGAGCTCGACGGTGGCGGCGTCGTCGGTCGAGAGGAACGGCCCCGGGACGCCCGCGAGCGCGCCGTTGACGCAGACGAACGGCATCCCCATGTCGATCAACCGGGTGTAGCGCTCGGGCCTGCTGTCGACCAGGGCGTGGAGCCCGGAGACGAAGATGATGCCGGAGACGGCGTGCTCCATGAGCATCTGGACGTACTCGTCCTCGTGCGTGCCGCCCTGGGTCTGGCTGCACAGCACCGGCGCGAAGCCGGCGTGGGTCAGGTGGTTCTCGACCAGGTGGGCGAAGCGTGGGAAGAAGGGATTCTCGAGCTCGGGGAGCACCAACCCCACCAGGCCGGCCGCGCGCGGGCGCAGCCGGTAGGGACGGTCGTAGCCGAGGACGTCGATGGCGGTGAGGACCTGGCGTCGCGTGTGCTGGTTGACCCCGGGCTTCTCGTTGAGGACCCGGCTGACCGTGCTCACGCTCACCCCGGCGCGATCCGCTATCTCGGTCAGCCTGATGGTCACGTCCGACACCATAGTGACGTAGGACACATAATGAAACTTCTTGCAGCAGTCTTTCCGTTGTGAAAGTTGACTGCTAGCGTGTGGCGCGCCTCACACTCATCCCCTGGAGAGGACTCCTCAACCCATGCTGAAGCTAGCCCGCACCATCGTCCCTGCCGTCATGGCAGTGGCGCTGACCGCCACCGCGTGTGGCGGCGATGACGGGGGTCCGACCGCCCCCAACGCCTCGGAGTCCGAGAGCACCTCGGCCGAGCCCTCGGCCGACGAGTCCTCCACGGCGGCGCCCGAGCGCGACGCCGACGCCGACCTCGTCATCTGGACCGACGCCATCAAGCTCGAGGCCGTCCAGGCCGTGGCCGACACCTTCGCCGAGACCAACGGCATCAGCGTCGCGGTCCAGGCCGTGTCCTCGGACCTGCAGACCAACTTCGTGACCGCGAACGCGGCGGGCAACGGCCCCGACGTGGTGGTCGGCGCCCACGACTGGATCGGCAACCTGGTGCAGAACGGCGCCATCGAGCCGCTCCAGCTGAGCCCGGAGGACCTCTCGGACTACTCCGAGAAGGCCGTCCAGGCCACGACGTACGACGGCAAGCTCTACGGCGTTCCCTACGGCATCGAGGCCCTCGCGCTCTACCGCAACACCGACGTGGCCCCCGACGAGCCCAAGACGCTCGACGACGCGATCGACTCGGGTCTGGCCGCGGTCAAGGCCGGCAAGGTCGAGTCCGCCCTGAATCTGCCCGTCGGTGATACCGGCGACCCCTACCACACCGAGCCGATCCTGACCTCCATGGGCGGCTACATCTTCGCCTACGACGATGCGACCGGCTACGACCCGACCGACGTCGGCATCGGCAAGGAGGGCTCCATCGCGGCAGCCAAGAAGATCTCCGAGCTCGGCCAGCAGAAGGTGCTGCGCACCTCGATCTC
>JBDSLK010000294.1:0-3237 GCA_039916425.1 Nocardioides sp. | reverse complement strand
CGGCCAACGGCCCGAGCACCTCGATGCAGCCGCCCACCAGCCGCCCGGTCACGTCGACCGGTCCGCTCGCCGGGTCCAGGAGCGACCAGTCCCCGTCGGCGTCGAGGTCGAGCACCTCGACGCCCGGCTCGCCGGCCCAGTCGTCGAAGACGGCGGTGCGGTGGCGTCCCACGGCTCGCTGAACGAGCGGACCCGTCGCGGCCGCGACCTGCGTCCAGTGCCGCAGACCGTCAGGCGCGGCGTAGGGCGTGTCCATCAGGTTGACCCCGTGCAGGGTGCCCCACCCCAGGCGCAGGGTGAGCGGCAGCATCCAGGTCGTGGTGTCGCTGTAGCCCACTACCCAGGTGGGCTCGGCCTGCGCGAGCTCGTCCCAGCCGATCTGGTCGAGGATGTCGATGGCGGTGTCGCCACCCCAGGGCGGGACGACCGCACGGATCTCAGGGTCGGCGAGCATCGCGGTGAGCTCGGCAGCGCGCTCCTCCTTAGGCGCGCTGACGTGGCTGGCACCGTCCATGCACGCGCCGACGACGACGTCGTACCCCGCCCGGCGAAGCCAGTCGGCCGCGTGCTCGAAGCGCGGCCACAGGTGCGACGGCACCCCGCTGGAGGGCGAGGTCACGCCGATCCGGTCGCCGGGACGAAGCGGGGCGGGGAGGCGGACGGGCATGGGTCCATCCTGACCGGGAGGTCCGCACCGAGCAATCGGGTTGCGGGTCCGCCACGGCGGTGACCGGACGACGAGGTCGGGGCCCCCGTGCCAGAGTGACGGCCATGGCCAGCCTCGCCTCCACCGTCCAGGGTGCGATCCATGCCGCCACCGGCGTCCCCCGCCTGTACGCCGCCGCCCTGAGGGCGGGAGCCGGACCGGTCGGGGCGACCCGGGTGCTGGCGGTCTCCAGCGGCGCGCTGTCGGTGGCCGCCCGCCGTGGTGCGGGAGTGCCGGGCCGGCAGAACGCCGTACGACACTTCGTGTGGCAGGCGCTGCTCACCGCGCGGCACGGCCGCCCGCTCGCGCAGGCGCTCGCCGAGGCCCAGGAGACCGGCACCCCCCACGCCACCGACTCCGGGGTGGACCGGCACAACAACGCCGTCGGTCAGGAGTACGGCGCGGCGCACGCCACCGAGCTGTCGGCCGGGTCGCTCCCGGACGCGCTGGAGACGCTGGCCGGGGTGGCGTTGACCAAGTGGGAGGCCGACGAGCTGGTCTGGGTCAGACCGCGCTGAGCGCGTCGCGTACCGCGGCCATCCCGGTCTCCACCTCGGCGAAGCTCGTGGACAGCGGCGAGAGGCCGATGCGCAGGCCACCCGGATCGCGGTAGTCGGGGATCACGTCTCGCCGCCACAGCGCGGCGACGACCTCGCGCATCGCCGGGTGGGAGAGCGTCACGTGGCCACCGCGCCGGTCCACCTCCCGGGGCGAGGCGAGGGTGACCCCGAGCGGGGCGAGCAGCTCGTCGGCCAGGTCGAGGGTGTAGGAGGTGAGGGCGACCGACTTGGCCCGCACCGCGTCCATGCCGACGGAGTCGAGGAGCTCGACCAGGCCGCCCGTCGCCAGCATGCCGACGATCGCCGGGGTGCCGGAGATGAAGCGCCGCACCCCCGGGGACGGTGTGTAGCCCGGTCCCATCAGGAAGGGGTCGGCGTGCCCCATCCAGCCCTGCACGGGCTGGGTCAACGCGTCCTGGTGGTGGGCCGCGACGTAGCCGAAGGCGGGGGCGCCGGGACCACCGCCGAGATACTTGTAGGTGCACCCGACGGCGAGGTCGGCCCCCCACTCGTCGAGGGCCAGCGGAACTGAGCCGACCGAGTGCGAGAGGTCCCAGAGCACCAGGGCGCCCGCGTCGTGGGCCATCGCGGTGAGGGCGGCTCCGTCGGCCAGGAAGGCCGAGCGGTAGGCCACGTGGCTGAGCACCACCAGGGCCGTCCGCGGCCCCAGCACCGGGCCCAGCAGGTCGGGCGTGATGCCGGCCGCGCGGTCGACCTCGACCCAGCGGACCGTCAGCCCGCGCTCGGCGGCGACCCCCTCGACGACGTAGCGGTCGGTCGGGAAGTTGTCGGTGTCGATGACGATCTCGGTGCGGTCGCCGTGTGCGGCGTCTACGGCGGCCCGCACCAGCTTGTAGAGCAGCACGGTGGTGGAGTCCCCGACGAAGGTCTGACCGGCGGCGGCGCCGAGGCAGACCCGGCCGATCTCGTCACCGAGGGTGAGGGGCAGCTCCATCCACCGCTCGTCCCAGCCGCGGATCAGCCGGCCGCCCCACTCCTCGCGGACGAATGCCGAGAGCCGGTCGGCGGTCGCGGCGAGCGGCCGGCCCAGCGAGTTGCCGTCGAAGTAGACCAACGCCGACCCCGACCCGACGAAGCGGTCGCGGTGCTCGGCAAGCGGGTCGGCACGGTCCAGGTCCTCGGCTGCGGCGGTCACTCGGCATGTCTACAACACCGGCGGCGGAGACCAGCGGATTCCCTCCCTCGGGGTGAGCAGATCCGTCGCCGACCGAACTACCTTGGCGGGGGTCGCGTGTGGACACGGCCTTCCGGACCCGTCCGGAGACAAGGGAGGGAAGTACCCCTATGAATCTCGGAAACAAGCACATCCGCACCCCGCTCGGTGTCATCGCCGGCGCCCTGGCGCTGGCCATGATGTTCGTCGTCGGCGGTGTCTCCGCGGCCTCGGCCGCGGGCTCCGACGGCGTCTCGGCCGCCGGCACGGTCGCCCAGAACCCGGCCGGCAAGCTCACGTCGACCATCACCGGCAAGACGTCGGGCGGCGGCACGTTGAGCGGCGAGTTCACACCGCTGAAGTTCAAGGTCAAGAACGGCGTGACCGTGGTCAAGGGAGTGGTGGACGGTGTCATCAAGGGCGCCGACGGCACCAAGTCGACGTTCACCGCGATCCGCTCGCTCGAGGTCAAGAAGATCAACGGCCAGAGGCTCGCGGGTGCCGCGATCAGCGCCGAAGGTCTGGCCGCCTGCGACATCCTGAACCTGGTGCTCGGTCCGCTGGACCTCAACGTGCTCGGCCTCGAGGTGCACCTCAAGCAGGTCGTGCTCGACATCATCGCCGTCCCCGGCCCCGGTCAGCTGCTCGGCAACCTGCTCTGCGCGGTCGCCGGCCTGCTCGACGGTGGCCTGCTGGGTGGCCTGCTCGGCCAGCTGGTCGGCATCCTGAACCAGATCCTGGCAGCGCTCGGCCTGGGTATCTGACCCGTTGTCGGGACTCCCGGGGTGACCCGGGAG
>JBDSLK010000293.1:0-14523 GCA_039916425.1 Nocardioides sp. | reverse complement strand
CGTCGGCGGGGGCGAACCCGGCGAAGGAGACGGTGAACGTGCCGTCGTAGCAACCGCACTCGGCCCCGACGCGCTGGGCGGTGCCGGTCTTGCCCGCCACCCGGTAGCCAGGGATCGCGGCGCCCGGCGCGACGCCGTCCTCAGGGTCGATCACCCGCTCCATCATCTTCATGGTCGAGGTGGCGGCTCGCTTGCTGATCACCTGGCGGGTGCCGGCGGTGTCGGTGCCCACCGTCCGTCCGTCGTTCGTGGTCGCCGAACCCTCGATCACGCTCGGGTCGACCCGCAGCCCGCCGTTGGCGATGGTGTTGACGGCGGCGGTCATCTGGACGGCGTTGACCGACAACGACTGCCCGAACGCCATCCGGTCCTTGGTCTGCGGCGTCATCGTCGCGCCGGGTGGCAGGATGCCGGGGGTCTCGCCGCGTACGCCGATGTCGGTGCGCTGGCCGAGACCGAAGGCCCGGAGGTAGCGCGACAGCGTCTGCGGGGTGACCTTGTCCGTGGCGAGCACGGTGCCGATGTTGGACGACTTGGCGAGCACCCCGGCCAGGGTAAGCCGGATGGTGTCGTGCGGGAACCAGTCACCGATCTCCCGGTCCTGCCGCTGCAGGGAGCCCGGCACGACCAGCTTGGTGCGCGGCGTGACCTTGCCGGCGTCGATGAGCGACGACATGGTGAGGACCTTCTCGACCGAGCCGGGCTCGTAGACGTCGCTCATCGCCCGGGAGCCGAGGTCCTCCTCGTCCGACTCGAGCGGCGAGGACGCGTCGTACGTCGGGTGGTCGGCCACCGCGAGCAGCTCACCGGTGCGGCTGTCCATCACCACCGCCATGCCGGAGTCTCCACGAGCGTCCTCCACGGCCTGGCGAAGCACGCGCTGGGTGTACCACTGCAGGTCCATGTCGATGGTGGTGTGCAGGTCCTTGCCGTCGCTGGCCTTGTCGATGGTGTTGACCCCGAGCGGGATCCGGTTGCCACCGCTGACCTGGTAGTGCGCGGAGCCGTCCTTGCCGGACAGCAGCGAGTTGAAGGTGAGCTCGAAGCCGGCCAGCGGCCGGGCCCCCTTGTCCGGGTCGGGGGTGCCCATGAAGCCCACGAGGTTGGCGGCCACGTCGCCGGCGGGGTAGTCGCGCGCCGGGTCGCGGCGCGTCGAGAGCCCCTCGTAGCCGAGGTCCTTCGCCTCTGCGAGCACGTCACCGGCCAGCGTCGAGGGCACCCGCCGAGCGATGTACTTGAAGCGGCTGGACCGGTCCCGCAGGGCCTGAAGCGTGGCGAAGTAGTCGATGGAGAGCCTCTCGGAGAGGAACTTTGCCAGCTCGTGGGCGTGCGGCGAGGTCCACTGAGGGTCGGCGACCACCATCACGCCTTCGACGGAGTCGGCGAGCGGGATCCCGTTGCGGTCCAGGATCTGCCCGCGCGCCGCCGGCAGCACGATCTCGACGGAGCCCTCGGCGGCCGCACGGGCGGCGTACGCCCTCGGGTCGACGGCCTGGAGCTGGACCAGCCGGGCGCCGAAGAAGGACAGCACCACCGCGATGAGCACGAAGCCGGCGCGGAGCCGGAGCATCGGTGATCCGCGCCGGCTGGGGCGGCGGTTGGCGGCCAACGATCTCTCCCTCATCGGTTCGGTCGAGCTCAGCGGCGGGCGGCGCGGTCGCGGTTCTTCGGTTTGCCGCGCTCGCCATCATGGCGGCCGGACCCACCGGTTCCGGGGCTCCCCGCGCTCGTGTCGAGGACTTCTTCCCGGATGATCGTGGTCGGCGTCAGCACCGCCGGCCTGCGCGGCGGCCGGGGCCGGATCCGGACGGCGTCCGCCCGGATCGCCGCAGCCGGCTCACCGACGACGCTGCCATCGGCGAGGTTGAGGAAGGCGGGGTTCAGCGCCGGCACCATGCCCATCTGCTGGGCGGACTCGGCGACGCGCTGCGGGTCGCGAAGGTCGTCGAGCTCCATCCGCAGGGTCTGCTCGCGTGCGGTCAGGGTGCGGGCCTGCTCCTCGAGGCTGGTGGCCGCGAAGCTGGCCTGCTGCATCGAGGTGTTGAAGAGAAGCAGCCCCACCACTCCCCCGATCAGCACCACCGTCACCAGAGTGACGAACGGGATCCGGGGTGCCTGAGTCCGGCGCCGCGGCACGACGGTGAGCCGGGCCCGGGTGACGGCCTTGCCGGCGATGCTCGGGACCCGACGGCGAAGAGCGACTGCCACCTGACTGCTCATGAGGACACTCCTGCTCGGGGGTGGACACGCTCGACCGCGCGCAGCCGGACGGAGGCGGCGCGCGGGTTGTGCTCGATCTCGGCCTCGTCGGCCCGCTCGGCGCCGCGGGTGACCAGGCGCAGCTCGGGCTCGTGCCCCTCGGGCACGAAAGGCATGTCGGGGGGCACGTGGCTGGTAGCCCCGACAGCGAAGGCCTGCTTGACCAACCGATCCTCCAGCGAGTGGTAGGACTCCACGACCACGCGTCCGCCGACGGCCAGGACGTCGATCGCCGCGGGGATCGCGCGCCGCAGCACGGCGAGCTCGTCGTTGACCTCCATCCGCAGTGCCTGGAACGTGCGCTTGGCCGGGTGCCCGCCGGTGCGCCGCGCCGGCGCCGGGATCACGTCGTACAGCAGCTCGACGAGGCGGGCGGAGGTGGTGAACGGCTCCGTCTCGCGGCCGCGCACCACCGCGTTGGCGATGACCCGGGCGAACCGCTCCTCGCCGTACTGCTTGAGGATCCGGGCCAGCTCGACGGCCGTGTAGGTGTTGAGCACGTCGGCGGCGGTGGGGCCGGTGGTGCGGTCCATCCGCATGTCGAGCGGGGCGTCCACCCGGTAGGCGAAGCCGCGCTCGGTGACGTCGAGCTGGAGGGAGGAGACCCCGAGGTCGAAGAGGACGGCGTCGACCGTCGGCAGGCCGAGGTCGGCGAGCACGTCGGGGATCTCGTCGTAGACGGCGTGTACCGCGGCGAAGCGGTCACCGACGGGGGCCAGCCGCTCCCGCGCCATCGCCAGTGCCGTGGTGTCGCGGTCGATGCCGACGACCCGGGCGAGCGCGCAGCGGGCGAGCACCGCCTCGCTGTGGCCGCCCAGACCGAGGGTGGCGTCGACGAGGACGGCACCGTCGTGGTCCAGGGCGGGCACCAGCAGAGCGACGACCCGGTCGAGGAGGACCGGGACGTGGTCGGGGGTCGGCATGGGTGACGCCTACCGACCCAGGCTCAGCACGAGCAGCAGCACGGCGGAGAAGCCGACGGACGTGGCCGCGGAGAAGGCCATCAGGGCCACGGTCTCGCGGGCCTGGTTCCGGACCCTCCTGACCCTCGGGGCTCGCACGGCCGGCAGGCCGGGTACGACGGGCGACGCCGTCGGCGTGATGCTCATGGTCTCGACCCCTGCGCTGGTTCAGTCGTGGACGACTGGTGAGTGACGTGGACTGCGGCTTCGCTTGGTCAGGTCCCTGCCCGCTCCCCGTCGGGGACTCGCCGTCTGGAACCGGGGAAGGTGCCCCAGATGGCGAAGGAGAGCGGGCGCGAGACTGACCCTGCGATGCCGCTCTTCTGTTGTGGTGCCGGTGCGTTGGTGGTGCTGGGTGGTCCTGCGTGGTGCGGGGTGGTGACAGGTGGTGACAGGTGGTGCGAGTGCGTCAGACGCCGGGGAAGACCTCGTCGCTGAGGTCGCTGAACTGCTCCTCCTCGGAGGCCAGGTAGGTCTCCCAGTTGGCGGGGTCCCAGATCTCGACCCGGTCAAGGGCGCCGATCACGACCACGTCCTTCTGGAGACCGGCGTAGGTGCGCAGCAGTGGCGCGATCGAGATGCGTCCCTGCTTGTCGGGGACCTGGTCGAACGCTCCGGACGACAGCATCCGCACGTAGCTGCGGGTGGTCTTGTTCGTCAGGGACGCCTCACGCAGCTTCGCGGTGAGCGTCTCGAACTGGTCGAGTCCGTAGACCGTCAGGCAGCGCTCCTGGCCACGCGTGACCATCAGCCCCTCCTCCAACTGGTCCCTGAACTTGGCGGGGAGGAAGAGTCGGCCCTTGTCATCGAGCTTCGGGGTGTAGGTACCGACGAACATCGGCCGACCCCCACTTCCGCTCCCTTGTCCTCCACTTCGCTCCACTCTACTCCACTATCCCCCACCGTCAACCACATTCGCCTCGATTCGGCGGCGATCTGGGCGCACCGCGCCGACGGGCCGACAGGTCCTCTCGTGACCGAACCGTGATATCTCCCCAGCCCCCGACCCGGCCCAGGCGCGTAAGTTGCCGCCACGGCCTACGGTTGACCCACACCCGGCCAAGCAGGGTGAGCGCAGCAGCGCGCTCGTGATGTCAGGAAGGACATGGCGTGGCAGAGCCGATGACGCAGCAGCGCAGCGAGGGCACCGGGGCGGGAGGCGCCGACCTGGAGACGGTGGCCCGGGTCACCGGGCGGGTGCGCGCCAACATCGAGCGGGTCATCGAGGGCAAGCCCGACGTCGTAGCGGCGGCCATCGTGGTCCTGCTGGCCGAGGGTCACCTGCTCATCGAGGACGTCCCCGGGGTCGGCAAGACGATGCTCAGCAAGGCGCTTGCCCGCAGCATCGACTGCTCGGTGCGCCGGATCCAGTTCACCCCGGACCTGCTGCCCTCCGACGTCACCGGGGTCTCGGTGTTCAACCAGGACACGCGCGAGTTCGAGTTCCGGCCGGGCGGCATCTTCGCCAACATCGTCGTCGGCGACGAGATCAACCGAGCCTCGCCCAAGACCCAGTCCGCCCTGCTGGAGTGCATGGAGGAGCGGCAGGTCACCGTCGACGGCACGACGTACCAGCTCGACGCTCCCTTCATGGTCATCGCCACGCAGAACCCCATCGAGATGGAGGGCACCTACGCGCTGCCCGAGGCGCAGCGCGACCGGTTCATGGCCCGTGTCTCGGTGGGCTACCCGGTCGAGGCCGCCGAGATCGCGATGCTCAACTCCCACACTTCCCACAACCCACTCGACGACCTGGAGTCGGTGACCGACGCGGCCGAGATCCGCAAGGTCGTCGGCATCGTCAGCCAGGTCTACGTCTCCACCGCCGTCCAGCGGTACGCCGTCGCGCTCGCCACGGCGACCCGGCGCTCGGGCGAGCTGATGCTCGGGGCATCACCGCGGTCGACCCTGCACCTGGTCCGCGCCGCCAAGGCCGTCGCCGCGATCGCGGGACGCGACTTCGTGCTTCCCGACGACGTCCACGAGCTGGCCCGCCCGGTCCTCGCGCACCGGCTGCTGCCCAGCGTGGAGGCCGCGATGACCGGGCGCACGACTACCGCCATCCTCGAGGGCATCATCAGTTCCGTGCCGGTGCCCGACGGCTCTCCCACCTGACGGGGGCCGGTCATGCGTGAGGCACTCTCAGGACTGACGGTGCGGGGGCGGGCGTTCCTCGCCGCCGGGCTGACCGCCGTCGTGTGCGCGATCTTCCTCGGCGAGGACTCGCTGATCCGGGTCGGCGTCCTCATCGCCGCACTCCCGCTGATCACCGCGGCGTTCATCGCCCGGAGCCGCTACCGGCTGGCGCTCGTCCGCACGGTCACGCCGCAGCTGGTCGCTGCCGGTCAGCCCGCGCTGGTGCGGCTCTCCCTCACCAACGAGGGGCGCACGCCGAGCGGCCTGCTGCTCCTGGAGGACCAGGTCCCCTACGTCCTCGGCGCACGGCCCCGCTTCGTGCTGGAGGGGATCGGCCACGGCTGGCGCCGCCACGTCACCTACCAGGTGCGCTCCGACGTCCGCGGCCGCTTCGAGATCGGGCCGATGAGCGTGCGGGTCAGCGACCCCTTCGGCATGGTCGAGCTGGGGCGTGCCTTCCAGTCCTCGGCCCGGCTGGTCGTCACTCCGCGCAGCGTCCCGCTGCCGACCATCCCGCTCGGCGGCGCCTGGACCGGCTCAGGCGACAACCGGCCGCGGGTGTTCGCGTCGGGCAGCGCCGAGGACGTCACGGTGCGCGAGTACCGCCGCGGCGACGACCTGCGGCGCGTGCACTGGCGTAGCTCCGCCCGGGTCGGCGAGCTCATGGTGCGCCGCGAGGAGCAGCCCTGGCAGTCCCGCGCCACTCTCTTCCTCGACAACCGCATCCGCGCCCACCGCGGGCAGGGCATCGCCTCGTCGCTCGAGGCCGCGGTGTCGGCTGCCGCGTCGGTGGCGGTCCACCTGAGCCGTCGCGGCTTCACGGTCCGCCTGGTCACCGCCACCGGCGAGGACCCCGGGACCGTCTGGCACTTCCGCGAGTCCGAGCTCAACACCCGCCCGCTGCTCGAAGCCCTCGCCGTCGTCCAGCCCACGCCCCACTCGCAGTTCGACTCGAGCTGGCTGGCCGAGTCGTCGCACGGCGGGCTTGTGGTCGCCGTCCTTGGCTCCCTCGACTCCCACGACCAGCCGATGCTGCGCCGGATGCGCCACCACTCGGGCTCGGCGCTGGCGATCGCCCTGGACGTGGACCAGTGGCAGCCGGGCGGACGGGCAGGCGAGGGCAACGCCGGGGCGCTCGGTCGGGCGGGCTGGCGGGCCGCCAACCTGCACCCCGGCGACCGGCTCGAGACGGTCTGGCAGGAGCTGGGTCGGAGCAGTTCGCAGGGCGCCCGCCTCGCCGACCGCGACCACCGCCAGGCCCCGGAGCCGGTCGGATGACCCGCCCGACAGGGAACCGATGACCACCACGACCGACGCCACCGAGACCACTCGTCCGAGCCGCCGGCCCGTGCCGCGCCGCCACGGCGGACTGCCGGGCAGCACCGCCACCATGCTCGGCCTGACCGCGGCGGCGGCCGGCACCACCTGGATGATGATGTTCGCGTGGCGCGGGTTCACCACCCAGAGCACGGTCTTCCTGGGCCCACTGTTCCTGCTCGGCCTGCTGGTCGGCGGCCTCGGCGCCGCCCTACGCACGGCGCGACTCCCCGTCGCCGTCGTCGTCGCGGCCCAGGTGGTCGCCTCGTTCCTGACGGCGCTGGCCCTGATCACCGGGAGCGGCCTCCCCACCGGGGCGACCCTCGCCGACCTGGGCACCCGCGTGTCGGCGGCCATCGACTCCTCCCAGGCGTACGCCGCACCCATCCCGGCCGAGGCAGCCGGCGTCGAGCCGCTACTGATTCTCGGCGGACTGGCCTGCCTGCTGCTCGTCGACCTGCTCGCCTGCTCACTGCGGCGCGTCCCGCTCGCGGGACTGCCGCTGCTCACGATCTACACGGTGCCGGTCAGCCTCACCGGCGAGGGTGTCTCGTGGTTGGTCTTCGCAGTGGCCGCGGCGGGCTTCGTGCTGATGCTGTTCCTCCAGGAGAGCGAGCACCTGTCCCGCTGGGGTCGCACGCTGGGCCAGGACGTCAACGATCCGAGCGGCTTCTCGGTGCGCACCGGCGACGTGCGGTCGAGCGCGGCCGGCATCGCCGGCCTGGCGACGGCTGTCGCGCTGCTCCTCCCGATCGTGATCCCGACGCTCACGCTCTCGTTGTTCTCCGGTGGCTTCGGGGCGGGCGGCGACGGTGACATCCGGATCGTCAACCCCGTCACCGACCTGCGGCGCGACCTCCAGCGCGGTGCCGACATCCCGCTGCTTCGGGTTTCCACCAACGACCCGAACCCCGGCTACCTCCGCGTGGCCGTCCTGACGCGCCTCGGCGACGACGAGTGGAGCTCGGGCAACCGCACCGTCCCGCAGGAGAACCTCGCCCAGGGCGCCCTGCCCACGCTCGCGGGCGTCTCGTCCGACGTACCCCGCCGGGAGTTCGTCTACCGGGTCGATGCCCTCAACGCGTTCGACTCGATCTGGCTGCCCACCGCGCAGAACCTCTCGGCCATCCAGGCGGCGGGCGACTGGCGCTACGACCTGGGCACGATGGACTTCCTCTCCGGTGACGAGAACCTGAGCACCGCCGGTCTGTCCTACGACTTCACCAAGGTCGACCTCGACCTGTCTGCCATCGAGATGGCCCGCGCCCCGGCGGCCCTGGGCTCGGTCGACTCGGACTTCACGGCGCTGCCCGGCACCCTGCCGCCGGTCGTGCGCGAGCTCGCCCGCCAGGTCACCGGCGGATTCACTACCCGCTTCCAGCGGGCGGTCGCGCTCCAGAAGTGGTTCCGCGAGGACGGCGGATTCGAGTACAGCCTCGACGTCAGCGACGGCAGAGGCGCCGGTGACCTGACGTCCTTCCTCACCGAGGGCCCCGACGGGCGGATCGGGTACTGCGAGCAGTTCGCCTCGGCCATGGCGGTGATGGCCCGCACCCTCGGCATCCCGGCCCGGGTGGCCGTGGGCTTCCTGACGCCCGACCGGATCAGCGCCACGCAGTACGAGTACAGCGCCCACGACATGCACGCCTGGCCCGAGCTCTACTTCGCCGGCTCTGGCTGGGTCCGCTTCGAGCCGACCCCGGCCGGCGGACAGAGCGCCATCGCGACCGTGACCCCCGACTACACCCAGGAGCAGCTGCCCGGCTTCGAGCTCCCCTCGGACAGCCCCAATTTGCCCCGGCCGAGCGAGGACCTGCCCGCCCGGGGCGGCGATGCGGTCACCGACGCGCCGACCGCGAGCGGCTCGGGCTCCGACGGCGGCTTCAGCCTCGGGGTGGCCGGTCGACGGATCCTGGTCGGGCTCGGCGTGGTGCTGCTAGTGGCCGGCCTGCTCCTGGTCCCCCGCCTGGTGCGGCGCCGCCGGCGCGAGCGCCGCTGGGAGCGCGGCGGCGCGGCCGCCGCGTGGGCTGAGCTGCACGACACGGCCATCGACCTCGACATCGCGTGGCGACCCGGACTCTCCCCCCGGTCCACCCGCGACCGGCTCGTCCAGCACTTCGGCGCCCCGGTCGACGCGGGCACCCCCGAGCGTCCCGCCCGCGGGCCGGACGTCGCCCCCGACGCGGTGGCGGCGCTGGATCGGATCGTCCGCGAGGTCGAGCTGCTCCGCTTCGCACGGAACCCGGGCACCGCCCCCGACCACGAGCTGAGGTTCGACACCGAGCTCTGCGTCGCGGCGCTCGAGGGAGGTGCCTCGCGGCACGCCCGCCGCCGGGCACACTGGTGGCCCAGGTCGGTCTTCACCCGGGCCCCGCGGCGGGCGATCGCCGAGGCCGAGGCGGACGCCGCGACCCTGGCCACCTCCGGCGTGGTCGTCGACCACGTGGGCTGACCCGCCGACCCGGCGCTACTTCATGGCCGACCCGGCGCTACTCCGTGCGGCCGAAGTGCTGGGGAAGCACGGCAGGTGTGGTTGGCGGCCACGCAGACGAACGCAGGAGCACTGGCGCCGGGTCGGCGGGGAACTGGCGCCGGGTCGGCGGTGAAGTAGCGCCGGGTCAGCGGTGACGTGGCGCCGGTTGGGCGGTCACAAACCGCCGCGCTCGTCGCGGCGCTTGCGCCACCGCTCCTCCATGCGCTCGATGAAGGAGCCGGAGGACTGGTTGCCGGCACCGCGGCCGCGGGGACTGCGCTTGCGGGCCCGGCCACCCTCGATCAGGGTGAAGCCCTGGGCTGGCGAGTCGGGGACCCGGGTGCTGGAACTACTCGGTGAGCCGCCGCGGAGAGCGGTCAGGGCCATGGTGGCGGAGCCGAGCATGATCACGAACCCGGCGATGCCGAGCGGGGTGAACGTGAAGTAGGCGCCAGCGACGAGGACGGCGACGCCGACGGCGAAACCGACCCCGGCGAGGACGGTACGACGCCGGGCACTCGTGCGGAAGCTGGTGCCGCGCAGGGTGGAAGCGAGCTTGGGATCCTCCTGGACCAGGGCACGCTCCATCTGCTCGAGCAGTCGCAACTCTTCTTCCGAGAGTGGCACGCTTCCCTCCCCTGCCTGGTCCTTGGGGCTAAGTCTAGGCAGCGTCTGGTCGCTGCGGTAGGCGGTGCGGAAAATTGTGTAGGTCTTCAGGGTCGAGCGGCCAGCAGACTGGCCGGACCCACCACGGACGAGCCGAAACGACGGGTCGCCCGATCGACCGCGCGATCGGCCTCGGACCACCCGTGGTCACGCTGCCCGAGCATCAGCTGGCGGTGCACGCTGGCGAGTGGCACTAGCCCCTCGACGCGCACCCCCACCAGCCTCAGCCGGGCCCGCTGCAGCCCCAGCGCGTCGTACAGGGCCGATGCAGTGCGGAAGACCTCCTGGGTGACGTCGGTGGCCTCGGGCAGGGTGCGGGACCGGGTGATGGTGGTGAAGTCGGCGAACCGCACGGTCAGCGTCACGGTGCGGCCGGCCACCCCGGCGACCCGCATCCGACCGGTCACCTTCGCCGTCAGCCGGAGGATCTCCCGCACGATCACCTCACGGTCGTCGGTGTCGCGGCCGAAGGTCTCGTTGGCCCCCATCGACTTGTCGGGCTCGAACGGCCCGTGCCGGGGCGTGATCTCGCGGCGGTCGTCGCCCCAGGCCAGCGCGTGGAGGTGACCCCCCAGGGAGTCGCCGACCGCCCGCTGGAGAGTGCGCAACGGAGTGTGCGCGACATCGCCGACGGTGACCAGCCCGAGCCGGTGGAGCATGGCCTGGGTCTTCTCCCCCACGCCCCACAGCTCACCGACGTCGAGGGGGTGGAGGAAGGTGGTGACCCCTGCTGCCGGGACGACCACCACGCCGTCGGGCTTGGCGCGACGGCTTGCCAGCTTGGCCACCGACACCGAGGCGGCCACCCCCACCGAGCAGGTGATGCCCTGCTCGTCGTGGACCACCGAGCGCAGCTGCTCGGCGATCTGCCGCGGTGATCCCAGGCGCCGGGTCGAGCCGCGGACGTCGAGGAACGCCTCGTCGAGGGAGAGCACCTCGACCAGCGGCGTGACCCGGCGGAAGTTCTCCATCACCGAGGACGAGACCTGCCCGAAGGTCTCGAAGTCCGGGGAGATCACCACCGCCTCCGGGCAGAGCCGGCGGGCCCGCGTCATCGGCAGCGCCGACCGGACGCCGTACTGCCGAGCGAGGTAGTTGGCCGACAGCACCACACCCCGCTGGCCACCACCGACGATGACGGGCACGTCCTGCAGGTCTGGCCGGCCACGGGTCGCCACCGACGCGTAGAAGGCGTCCATGTCGACGTGCAGGATCGGACAGCTCACGGAGGGGTCCATCACAGCCCCCCGTGGTGGGAACCGCGCCCAGCGGGGCTACCTGCGGGCGAGGACGTGCAACTGGGTGGCGAGAGGGAGGTACTCGGGCCGCTCGGCGACGGCCCGCTCGAGCTCGACCAGGGCGGCGCCGGCACCGGGCTCGAGGTCGAGCAGGGAGCCGGGGACCAGGTCGGCGAAGACCCGGACGCCCTGCACGCTGGTGGTCTCGAAGCCGGCACCGGCGAGCAGGTCGGCCAGCTCGTCGTGGGTGAACCGGCGTCCCGACCGGCCGGGCTGGACGTCGGCATGGGTGGACTCGAGCGTCGCCAGGGCCTGGTGGAAGTGCCCCGCCATGGCGCGCGCGATGACGGCCGCGTGCCGCTGGGCGACGAGCAGGCTGAGGGCACCCCCGGGACGGAGCACCTCACCGAGGGTGGCCAGGGCCGCCAGCGGGTCGGGAACCACCTCGAGCACGCCGTGGCAGAGCACCAGGTCGGCGTCCCCCTCGACCAGGTCACCGAGACCGGCCAGGTCGCCCTGGACGCCGGTGACCAGGTCGGTGACGCCGCCGTCGGCCGCTCGGCGCGACAGCGCCGCGAGCGCGTCGGGGCTGGGGTCGACCACAGTGACCCGGTGACCGAGGTCGGCCAGCCGGACCGCGAACCCGCCGGTGCCGCCCCCGATGTCGACGATGCGGGCCCGCTCGTCGCTGAATGCTCCCGGTTGCTCGAGCACCCGCTGGACAGCCGCCCAGACGACTGCCGTGCGGGCGGCACTGCGCCGTTCGCCAGCTGACATGCAGCACAGCCTAGGGGCTGAGGAGGGATCCTCACCCCGGGCTCCCGGGGCTGTGGTGCCAGAGCTTGCGTGCCACCTGCTTGACGTCGTCGCCGGCCGGCTTGATGTCGGCGTACGGCGAGAGCCGGAACCCGCTCGAGTGCACCAGCACCCGGCTCCGGACGCCGTCGTCCTCCTGCTGCACCCCGACCTCGGCGTAGCCCCGGGGCAGCACCGCCATCCGCTCCCGGACGACCTCGATGCCGTCGCGGCGCCAGAGGGCGTGCAGCTCGGGGAGCTCCCAGGCGCCGGTGCCGCGCAACGAGACGCCGCGGTAGCCGGTGCGTCGCAGCTCGCCGCGCACCACCAGCAGCCACGACCCGAAGACGGTGGCGGCATAGGGGCCCTGGGCGTCCTCGAAGAACGTCGCGTCCACGGGACCGGTCGCGTCGTCGAGGGTCAGGAAGACCACCCGGCGGCCCGACCGGATCGGCGGTGTCTGGGTGGCCACCTTGACCCCGGCGACCAGCAGCTCGGCCTTGCTGCGTCGGCGCAGCAGGTCCTTGCCGCGGGTGACGCCGAGTTCGTCGAGGAACTCCGTGTAGGAGTCGATCACGTGCCGGCTGGCGTCGAGCCCGAGGATCTCGAGCTCGGCGCGCATCCGCTCCTCGGCCGTCATCTCCGGCAGCCCGGAGGCCTCGCCCTCGGCGGGTGCGTCCCCGAGGTCGAGCGCGAGCTGGACCGAGGCCACCGGGTCGGGTGCCTGGGTGGCCCGGGACTGGGCGGCGGCCTGGGCCCAGATCCCCGGCGCCGCGAGCACGTGGCGCTCGGTCGCGGGCGCTTCGTCGCGGGTGGCGGGGTCGGTGCTGCTGCGGGCCGCTGCCTCCTCGGCTCGGGTGTCCGCGGGCCGCACCGCCCGGCCGCGCCGGGTCGCCGACCCGCGACCCCGGCCGGCACGCGCCACCGCCCTCGCGTAGCGGTCGAGCTCGGCGACCTGGAGCAGCAGGTCGCGACGGGTGACCCGGTGCCGGCGCTGCACCGACCCCCCACCCGGCCCGGCCGCGTCGGTCGCGAGACCGTAGACCGCGTCGAAGGCACCGGCCAGCACCAGCCGTTCGGCGATCGGCCGGGACGGCCGTGCGCGGTGCCAGAAGTCGGTCAGTGAGCGGTAGGGTTCGGTCGGCCCGTCGGCGGTCAGCTGGCCGCGGCCGGCGATGATCCGCTCCACCTCGCCCTCGCTGATCCCCTTGACCTCGGCCAGGGCGAGGCGGATGGCGTAGCCCGCGGGCTCGTCGGGCGCCGGTTCCACGGCGTACTGCTGGGCGGAGGTGTTGACGTCGAGGGTGCGGACACCGATGCCGCAGTGGCGGGCGTCGTCGAGGATCAGGCGCTTGGGGTACATGCCCGGGTCGTGGGTGAGCACCCCGGCCAGGAAGTGCGCCGGCCAGTGCGCCTTGAGCCAGGCGGACTGGTAGGTCGGCAGCGCGAACGCGGCCGCGTGGGCCTTGCAGAAGCCGAACGAGGCGAACGCCTCGATCACCTTCCAGATCTCCTCGACCAGCGGCAGGGCGTAGCCGCGGCCCAGCGCCCGCGGGTAGAACCAGACCTTGGTCTCGGCCATCCCCTGGCGGTCGCCGAGGGCCCGGCGCTTCTCGTCGGCCTCGGCGAGGCTGACTCCGGTGAGCTGGGCGATCATCTCGATCACCTGCTCGTGGAAGACCACCACGCCCTGGGTCTGCTCGAGGATCGGACGCAGGTCGTCGTGGAGGTAGCCCGGGGCACGCCAACCCTGCTTGGCCTCGAGGTAGGGCGTGATCATGTCGCTCTTGACCGGCCCCGGCCGGAACAGCGAGATGTCGGTGATGATGTCGGAGAACGAGTCGATGCCGGACTTGCCGACCAGCTCACGCTGGCCCGGCGACTCGAGCTGGAAGACGCCCAGCGTCTTGGCCTGGCTGATCATCTCGAAGGTCGTGTCGTCGTCGAAGGGCACCTGCGCCTCGTCGTCGAGGTCGATCTCCACGCCGTCGACGCGCTGGATCTCGGCCAGCGCGTAGGCCATCGAGGACTGCATCCGAATGCCGAGCACGTCGAGCTTGAGCAGGCCGAGGTCCTCCACGTCGTCCTTGTCGAACTGGCTCATCGGGAAGCCGGCGTAGCTCGCCTCCACCGGGGTGCGGTCGAGCAGCGTCGCGTCGGAGAGCAGCACACCGCAGGGGTGCACGGCGATGTGCCGCGGCAGGCCGTCGAGCCGCTCGACCAGCCGGAACATGAGGTCCAACCTCTCCTCGGCCAGCCCGCTCGCGCGGAGCTCAGGCAGCTCGCGCAGCGCCACTCGGGCGTCACGGGCCCGGATGTGCGGGAACGCCTTGGCGATCGCGTCGATCTCGCCGGGCGGCATCCCCAGGGCGGCGCCGACGTCGCGCACGGCGTGCCGGACCCGGTAGGTGTCCATCATCGAGACGCACACGCAGCGCTCCCCGCCGTAGCGGTCGAGGATCGCCTCGTAGACCTCCAACCGCCGGGCCGACTCGACGTCGACGTCGATGTCAGGCAGCGCCTGGCGCAGCGGGGAGAGGAAGCGCTCCATCAGCAGGCGGTGGCGGATCGGGTCGACCCCGGAGACCCCGAGCAGGTAGTTGACCAGGCTGCCCGCACCGGACCCCCGCGCCGCACAGCGCACCCTCATCTCGCGGATCAGGTCGGTGACGTCGCC
>JBDSLK010000292.1:0-4619 GCA_039916425.1 Nocardioides sp. | reverse complement strand
GCGGTCCCGGTGGCCAGTCGGTCAACACCACCGACTCCGCCGTCCGGCTGACCCACCTGCCGACCGGCACCGTGGTGAGCTGCCAGAACGAGAAGTCCCAGCTCCAGAACAAGGCCAGCGCCATGGTCGTGCTCAAGGCCAAGCTGCTCGCGAAGAAGAAGGCCGAGGAGAAGGCCCACCTCGACGGCCTCCGCGGTGACGTGCAGGCAAGCTGGGGTGACCAGATGCGCAACTACGTGCTCAACCCCTACCAGGTCGTCAAGGACCTGCGCACCGGCTACGAGGTCGGCAACCCGACCGCCGTCTTCGACGGCGACCTCGACGGTTTCCTCGAGGCGGGTATCCGCTGGCGTCGGGGCACCGACCGGGCCGAGGCCGCCGACGCCGGCTGACCCGGCTCACCGGCCGGCTCACCGGCCGACGTTTAGAGTCCCCTCAGGTCTCTGGTCTAGCCTCGGGCCAGTGATTCGCTTCGAAAAGGTCACCAAGACCTATCCCGGCCAGGGACACGCCGCCCTCGACCAGCTCACGGTCGACATCGAGAAGGGCGAGTTCGTGTTCCTCGTCGGCGCCTCCGGCTCCGGCAAGTCCACCGCCCTGAGGCTGGTGCTGCGCGAGGCCCGCCCCACGTCCGGACGTGTCTACGTCGCCGGCAAGGAGATCAACCGGCTGGCCGGGTGGAAGGTGCCGCGGCTCCGCCGCCAGATCGGCACCGTCTTCCAGGACTTCCGGCTGCTCCCCAACAAGACGGTGACCGAGAACGTCGGCTTCGCCCTCGAGGTGATCGGCAAGCCGCGCAACCTGATCAAGAAGGTCGTCCCGGAGACCCTGGAGCTCGTCGGCCTCGACGGCAAGGGCGACCGGATGCCCGACGAGCTGTCGGGTGGCGAGCAGCAGCGGGTCGCGATCGCCCGGGCGTTCGTCAACCGGCCGATGATCCTGATCGCCGACGAGCCCACCGGCAACCTCGACCCGACCACCTCGGTCGGCATCATGAAGCTCCTGGACCGGATCAACCGCACCGGGACGACCGTCTTGATGGCCACCCACGACTCGAGCATCGTCGACCAGATGCGCAAGCGCGTGATCGAGCTCGAGCAGGGTCGCGTCATCCGCGACGAGGCCCAGGGCGTCTACGGCTTCTCGAACTGAACTGAGACCTACCTATGCGATACGTCCTGTCGAACCTTGCCCAAGGCCTGCGCCGCAACCTCTCGATGCACGTGGCCGTCATCCTCACGCTCTTCGTCTCGCTGACCCTGGTCGGCCTCGGAGTCCTGCTCAACCAGCAGGCCGACAAGGCCGCCGAGCACTGGGGCAGTCAGCTCCAGATCACCGTCTGGCTCTGCAAGGGCGACGACGACAACCCGGCCTGCACCGGGGAGGTCACCGACGCCCAGGAGACCGCGATCCTCGACGTGGTCAAGGACAACCCCGAGGTCGCGGGCTACCACACCGAGTCCAAGGAGGAGGCTTTCGACAAGGTCAAGGAGCTCCTCGGGCCCGAGCGCTTCGAGGGCCCCAACCCGGCGGCCACGGCCGAGGCGATGCCGCAGTCGGTATGGATCGAGCTCAACGACCCCGAGAAGTACCAGGGCGTCACCAGTGCCGTGGTCGGCCTCGACGGCGTCTCCGGCATCCGTGACATGCGCGAGGTGCTCCAACCGATCTACGGGTCGATCAACGCCCTCCAGTACGCCGCGCTGGGCACGGCGGCATTCCTGGTGCTGGCTGCCCTGCTGCTGGTCGGCAACACCATCCGGCTGGCAGCCCTGGCCCGGAGGCGAGAGATCGGCATCATGCGGCTGGTCGGCGCCTCGACCCTCTACATCGCCCTGCCATTCCTCCTCGAAGCGCTGGTGACCGCGCTGATCGGGGTCACCCTCGCGGCTGGGGCGCTGGGCGCCTTCATGTACTACGGGATCTTCGAGCGGGCCGGCGACCAGCTCAAGTTCATGCCCTGGATCGGGATGCCGGAGTACACCGTCGCGGTGCTGGTCATCGCGGTGATGGGACCGGTGCTGACCGTGCTGCCGACGTTGGTGCTGACTCGTAAGTACCTCAAGGTCTGAGGCCGGAGTGCTGACCCGCCCGCTCGGGCGATCCGGCCTCGACGTGTCCGTGCTCGGCCTCGGGGCCGGACACCTCGACATCGCCGACCTCTCCGACCGCGACGCCGAGTCGCTCCTCGACCACGCGCTCGCGCTGGGGGTGACGTTCGTCGACACCGCGCGCGGGTACGGCGCGTCGGAGGAGCGACTCGGCCGGTGGCTGCCCGCTCACCGGGAGCAGGTCGTGGTCTCCACGAAGGTCGGCTACGACGTCCCGGGCCACGACGACTGGACCGCCGGGGCGGTCACCGGCGGCGTCGAGCGGGCACTGCGGGTGCTGCGCACCGACGTCGTCGACGTGGTCTTCCTGCACTCCTGCCCGCTGGAGGTGCTGCTGCGCGGCGAGGTGGTCGACGCGCTGCTCGCCTGCCGCGACGCAGGCACGGTGCGGCTGCCCGGCTACAGCGGGGAGAACGACGAGCTGGCGTGGGCGGCGCAGGCCGGCGTCTTCGACGTGCTCCAGACCTCGGTCAACCTGGCCGACCAGCGCTCCACCCGGGAGGTGTTGGCGGGTGCCGCCCGGTGCGGTCTGGGCGGCGTTGCCAAGAGGCCGATCGCCAACGCCGCCTGGCGGCACGCCGAGCGCCCGGTCGGGGTGTACGGCGAGACCTACTGGGAACGGCTCCGCGCGATGGGGCTGACTCCGGAGGCCGACGACTGGGCCGGCACCGCGATCCGCTTCGCCGCGTTCAGCCCGGGCGTCGACACCGCCATCCTCGGCACGTCCAGCCGCGACAACCTCAGTGCCGCCGCGGCGGCCGTGGGCCGCGGCCCGCTGCCGGCGGGGGAGCGGTCCCGCTGGGACGCGGCGTTCGACGTGCGCGCCGGTGAGTCGCCCGGCGACTGGCTCGGCGAGGTCTGAGGCGTCAGGTGCGGTGCGCCTCGACCAGCCGGTCGAGGATCGCGTCGTACGCCGGGTCGACCTCGCGCCGCGACTCCTCCGCGTCGTGCCAGGCGACGATCTCGCGGGCGCCCTGCTCGAAGGGGATCCGCGCCACGTAGTCCGGGACGACGGTGCGGATCTTGGTGTTGTCGAAGACCGACGAGTGGGTCTTGTCGCCCAGCAGCGAGCCGCCCCACTCGGGGTCGACGGCGGCGATCGCGTCGGAGGTGACGTGCACGATGCGCGCCTCGACGCCGGCGGCGCCGGCCAACGTGTGGGTGATCTGGTCCCAGGTCAGCACGTCGTCGGAGGTGATGTGGAAGGCCTCTCCCAGCGTCCGCGCCGAGCCCAGGAGCGGCACGAACCCGCGCGCGAAGTCCTGGTGATGGGTCAGCGTCCACAGCGACGCGCCGTCCCCGTGCACGACCACCTCGCGGCCGGCCCGCATCCGCTCCACCGCCGTCCAGCCGCCGTGCAGCGGCACCAGCGTCTGGTCGTAGGTGTGGGAAGGACGCACGATGGTGCCGGGGAAGCCCTCCTGGCGGTAGGCCGAGACCAGCACGTCCTCGGCGGCGATCTTCTGCCGGGAGTAGTCCCAGTGCGGGTTGCGCAGGGGCGTGGACTCGGTGATCGGCAACCGGGACGCCGGGGTCTGGTACGCCGACGCGGAGCTGATGAGGACGTACTGGCCGGTACGACCGCGGAACAGGTCGACGTCGACCCGCACGTGGTCGGCGGTGAAGGCGACCCAGTCGACGACCGCGTCGTACTCCGCGTCGCCGATGGCCGCCCGCACCGAGGCCGGGTCGCGCACGTCGGCGTGCAGCACGCGAGCCTCGTCGGGGAGCGGCCGGAGCGTGGTCGAGCCCCGGTTGAGGACGTGCAGGTCGACCCCCCGCTCGACGGCCAGCCGGGAGCAGGCGGAGCTGATGATGCCGCTGCCGCCGATGAACAGGACCTTTAGGGCGCTCATCCCCCCAGGCTAGCTAGTCGGCGCCGACGCGCCGAAGGACAATCCCAGGAACCGCACCCAGCTCGGGTTAGCGTCTGTTTGTTCACTTCCCCGAACACCAGCGAAGGCAACCCGGTGCGCTTCTTCCCCAGCGCCGCTCGCCGTCGTGTCGGAGCAGTCGCTGTTGCCTGCTCCCTCGCGCTCGGTGCCATAGCGGTCCCCCTTGCCCACGCCGACTTCTCCTCCGGCGACGACCTCGAGCACAAGCAGAAGCGCGTCCAGAATCGCATCGAGAACGCACACGACCACCTCGAGATGTCCAGCGGCCGGCTGGTCCGCGCCGCCGGCCGGCTCGACGCCGCCCGCGTCGACCTCGACGCCGCCCGCGACACCCTCGGCGGTGCACGGACCCGACTGGGCGACGCCCGGGTCGTCGACCAGCAGATGCGGGAGCGGCTCGCCCAGGCCGAGGCCGACCTCGAGGTCGCCCGGCTGGCCGTCATCTCCGGCACCGCCGCCGTCGGTCGCCAGCGCGACTCGGTCGCGTCGGTGATCTCCTCGATCTACACCGAGGGTGACCCCGAGCTGCTCGCCTTCGCCGCGCTGCTGGACTCCCGGACCCCCGACGACCTGATCCGCCAGGAGGGCGTCCGCGACGTCATCGTGGGCCGCG
>JBDSLK010000291.1:0-8791 GCA_039916425.1 Nocardioides sp. | reverse complement strand
GAACCCGGAAGTTAAGCCTGCCAGCGCCGATGGTACTGCAACCGAGAGGCTGTGGGAGAGTAGGACGCCGCCGAACACCCCCTTTGACGTAGAGGCCACCCACACCGGGTGGCCTCTACGCACATTTGAGCTCGCGTTGCGATGGCCACGTGCCCTCCTCCTGTCCACAGGAGGGGGGCATTTCGTGCGTGTCCCCAGGGGCGGCCCTCTGTCGGCTCGATCGTCGGTGCCGGCATGCAACGTGGGAGTCGGAGGTGAGGAGTATGAGATCAACAGGGAGTGACCAGACTGCGACCCCGGTGGGTCGCGGTGTGGAGCACGCCAACGAGGTCCGCCTCGTCGGACGGGTGTCGCAGGCCCCGGAGCTGCGGACGATGCCGAGCGGTGACCCGCTGTGGACGTTCCGGGTGGTCGTGCCGCGGGAGCCTACGGCCGCGCGCGCTCCGGCGGGCGGTGCCCAGGTCGACGCGCTGGAGTGCGCGGTGTGGAGCGGGCGCTGCCGGCGGACGGTGGCATCGTGGCGGGCCGGGGACGTTGTCGAGGTGACCGGCGCCGTGCGGCGGCGCTTCTACCGTGGCGGGAGCGGGCCGGTGTCGCGGTGGGAGATCGAGGTGAGCCGTGCCCGGCTCATCCGTCGTCGAGCGACCGCATGAGCACGCCGGTGCTCGGCTTGGGCTGGAACGACGTGGCCTTCTCCGGGAGGAGGTGGTCGTGGGCCACCACGTAGGCCACCTGGTCGAAATCGATCGCCGGCATCAGCACCGCGACATCGCGGTCACGGCGGACGTGGCGCATGGTGTCCTCCACCGAGTGGTGGAACTCCACCGCCGGCGCGGTCTGGGCCAGGGCCGGCAGGATCGTCGCGTGCAGCTCCTCGACGGCGCTGCGGTGCGGAGCCAGGGTGAGTCGCAGCACCGCCCAGGACCGCCCGTCGGTCACAGCCAGGCACTCAGCGCCGAGCTCGTCGAGCGCGGCTGCGCGGGAGCTCGACTCGAGTGCGTGCGGCCCGGCGGCGACCGCGTCGCCCAGCGCGGCCAGGGTGACGTGCCTCAGCAGCCGGTGGATCGCCCCGAGGAACAGCGGAGTCTCGGTCTGGTCCACGACCATGGCCAGTCCGTGATCCCACGTGGTGCCCGGGTAGGAGCTCTGGAGCTGGAGGTAGGCGGCGTGCCGATGGTGGCCGTCGGCGATGAGCGGGCGACTCTCGGCGAGGGCCTCCTGGAGGGCGGACTGTTCGGCGCCCCGCAACGCCCACAAGCGGTGGCGTTGCTGTGCTCGGTCGGTGAAGCGGACGTCGGGTGCGCGTAGGAGCGTCCGGCGGCAGATCTCGCGGGCCTGATCCGGTCCGCGGTGCACCAGCACGATCGGTGCGGGGTTCAGGCGCATCTCGTGCATACGTCCCGCGAGGTCACGGGCCCGGTCGGCGTGGAAGCCCTCGTGGGGGTAGACCGCGCGGTGGGTCAGGTCAGCCGCCCGACGCGTCAGGTCGAGCGCACCGACCAGGCCACGCACGGTGATCCCGCCCGCGGTGTACTCATGCAGGTACAGCGCCGGCACCGCGTCACGGTGGACGCGTCCGGCAGCCTCCCACCGGCTCAGCCGTTCGGTGACGTCACGGTAAGGTCGCGCGAACGCGCGGGCCGATCCCGGGTCACCGACCCGGTACGGCGCCAGCATCAGCGCTCGGAAGGGCTCCAGGCGGAACGGGGTCGCCAGGTAGGGCGGCGCCGCCACCACCACCTGCCCGGAGTCCATCGGAGCATCGTAGAGGTCAGTGATCGGGAGGTCGTCGGCGTGTTGGGGTCTTGCGACGAGCCGTTGTCGACGGCGCACGACGTGGCCATGCTCGACCTCGACGGGGTCGTCTACGTCGGTGACGCCGGTGTGCCCGAGGCGGCCGGCGCGATCGAGGCCGCCCGCGCCGCGGGCCAGCGGATCGCCTTCATCACCAACAACGCCTCCCGCCCGCCCGCCACGGTCGCGGCCAGGATCGGCCGCACCGGTGTCCCGGCCGACGCCGCGGACATCGTCACCTCGGCCCAGGCCGCTGCCCGGGTGCTGCACGATCACCACGGCGATGGCGCCCGGGTGGTCGTCCTGGGGGCCTCCGGACTCGTCGAGGCACTCGAGGCAGCCGGCCTCACCCCGGTCGGCGTCGACGACGACGACGCCGTTGCTCTCGTCACCGGTTACGGCCCGGACATCGTGTGGGGCGACGTCATGCGCGCCGCAGTCCGGATCAGGGACGGGCTGCCGTGGGTGGCGAGCAATACCGACCGCACCATTCCTACCGCGTTCGGGGTCGCTCCGGGACACGGCGTGATGGTCGCGATGCTGGCCGAGTTCGCGGGCGTCGAGCCCGTCGTCGCCGGCAAGCCCGCGCGACCGCTGCTCGACGAGACCCTCCAGCGCACCGGGGCCGCCCGGCCACTGATGGTCGGGGACCGGCTCGACACCGACATCGCGGGCGCCGTCGCCCTCGACATGCCAGCGCTGCTGGTGATGACGGGGGTGACGGACCTCGAGATCCTGGTGGCCGCCACCCCGGAGCTGAGGCCGACCTACGTCGCCGCGGACCTGCGGGGTCTGGTGCAGGCCCACGCGGCGCCGGAGCGGTCCGAGGACGGGTGGCGTGCCGGCGACTGGAGCGCGACGGTCACCCACGGGCGGCTCGAGGTCACCGGTGCCGGCAGCCCCAGCGACTGGTGGCGGTGTGTGGCGGCCGCGGCCTGGCAGCACCTCGACGAGACCGGAGACGTGGTCGACACCAGCGGCGTCCACGCACCCGCGGACGATGCCCTTCCCGGTAAGGTGCCCGCATGAGTGCGACAGGTCCCGAGGAGCTCTTCGACAGCCCGGAGTCGACCGGGGTCGCGGCCGTCGACGAGGCCATGGTCTCCTTGCACGACCTCGACGAGCGCCCGGTCGACGAGCACCCGGCCGTGTTCGAGTCCGTCCATGGCGCACTGCGTGCCGTGCTGAGCGGCGACGCGCGGGTCTGACCGGCTCGACACATGCCGCCACGTCGTCTGCGGCTGGACGCCGAGCTCGTCCGGCGCGGGTTGGCCCGCTCCCGTGAGCATGCCAGCGAGCTGATCGCCGCTCGTCGCGTCAAGGTCAGCGGGGCGGTGGCGAGCAAGCCGGCGACGGCCGTCACCACCGATGTCGCGATCGTCGTCGCCGACGACCCGGGTCGCCCCGACTACGTCTCCCGCGGCGGCCACAAGCTCGAGGGGGCCCTGGCCGCCTTCGCCGGGGGCGGGCTGGACGTCCGCGGCCGGCGGTGCCTGGACGCCGGCGCCTCGACAGGCGGCTTCACCGACGTGCTCCTGCGCCGGGGCGCGCGCGAGGTCGCGGCGGTCGACGTCGGCTACGGACAGCTCGCCTGGCGGCTGCGCCAGGACGAACGCGTGCACGTCTTCGACCGCACCAACGTGCGCGACCTCCAGCCCGATGCGATCGGCGGACCGGTCGACGTGGTCGTGGGCGACCTCTCGTTCATCTCGCTGCGACTGGTGCTCGACGCGCTGCTCGGGATGACCCGTCCCGACGGCGACCTGGCGCTGATGGTCAAGCCGCAGTTCGAGGTCGGCAAGGACCGGGTCGGCAAGGGCGGCGTCGTGCGCGACCTCGGACTCCGGGCGGAGGCCGTGACGCGGGTCGCGGACCAGGCCGGCGCCCGTGGGTGGGGAGCGCGGGCGGTCACCACCAGCCCGCTGCCCGGACCGTCGGGCAACGTGGAGTTCTTCCTCTGGCTGCGCCACGGCGCGGCCACCCTCACCGCCGAGGACGTGACCCTCGAGGTCGAACGCACCGCCGCCCTGGGGGCGGCTGGTGAGAGGGTGGACCCGTGAACACGACCGAGCCCGCCCCCGACGCCGCGCCGCGCCGGATCCTGCTCGTCACCCACACCGGCCGCGAGGAGGCCCGCGAGGTCGCCCGCGCCTGCTGCAAGGCGCTCACCGGCCACGGCATCCACGTCCGGATGCTCGCCCAGGAGGCGGTCGACCTGAGCCTCGCGACCGCGGAGTACCAACCCGTCATCGAGACCACCGAGACCGACGAGCTCGCCGGAGCCGACTGCGAGCTCGCCCTGGTGGTCGGCGGCGACGGCACGATCCTGCGAGCTGCGGAGATGACCCACGACCGGAGCATCCCGCTGCTCGGTGTCAACCTCGGCCACGTCGGCTTCCTGGCCGAGGCGGAGAACGACGACCTGGAGACGGTGATCGACGCGATCGTGCAGCGTCGCTACACCATCGAGGACCGTCTGACCATCGACGTGTCTGTCTACCGGGAGGGCGAGCTTGTTGCCAGCACGTTCGCACTCAACGAGGCGAGCGTCGAGAAGGCCGCGCGCGAGCGGATGCTCGAGGTCGTCGTCGAGATCGACGGCCGCCCGGTGTCGCGGTGGGGGTGTGACGGCGTCGTCTGTGCGACTCCCACCGGTTCGACCGCCTACAACTTCTCCGCGGGCGGTCCGATCGTCTGGCCCGGCGTCGAGGCGCTGCTTATGGTGCCGATCAGTGCGCACGCGCTCTTCGCCCGACCGATGGTGGTCTCCCCGACCTCCAAGCTCGCCGTCGAGGTGCTGGCGCGCACCGGGGGTGGAGGGGTGCTCTGGTGCGACGGGCGACGCACCGTCGACCTGCCGCCCGGAGCCCGGATCGAGGTGCGCCGCGGGGCCACCCCCGTGCCACTGGTACGCCTGAAGTCACAATCCTTCGCGGACAAGCTCGTCGCCAAGTTCGGCTTGCCGGTCGAGGGCTGGCGTGGGGCGAGCGAGCGGCGTCGACGCGACCGCGAGGAGGAGGGCCGGTGATCGAGGAGATCCGGATCGGCTCCCTCGGCGTCATCGAGTCCTCGACCCTCGAGCTCGGTCCTGGCCTCACCGTGATCACCGGGGAGACCGGTGCCGGCAAGACCATGATCGTCACCGCACTGGGCCTGCTGCTCGGTGGCCGCGCCGACACCGGGTCCGTGCGCACGGGGGCGCGCAGCGCCCGGATCGAGGGTGTCGTGCACGCCGCCGGACTGGCCGGCTTCGTCGGCTCGGTCGAGGAGGTCGGGGGAGAGGTCGAGGACGACCGGGTGCTGCTGGCCCGCACCATCTCGGCCGAGGGCAGGTCGCGGGCCTTCGTCGGCGGCGCGTCCGTGCCGGTCTCCGCGCTGGCCTCGGTGACCGAGCCGTTGGTGGCCGTGCACGGTCAGTCCGACCAGCACCGTCTGCTCCGGCCCCAGGCACAGCGCGAGGCGCTCGACAGCTTCGCCGGTGCCGGCGTCGACGACCTGCTCGCGCAGTACACGCAGGTCTTCACCGACCTGCGCGAGACCGAGCGGGAGCTGGCGACACTGGTGACCTCGGCGCGCGAGCGGGCCCGGGAGGCGGACCTGCTCCGGTTCGGGCTCGGAGAGATCGAGGCGGTCTCCCCACGCCCCGGCGAGGACGCCGAGCTCGCAGCCGAGGAGGCGCGGCTCGGTTACGCGGACACGCTGCGGACGGCGGCCGAGCAGGCTCGGGAGGCGCTCTCCAGCGAGGAGGGCAGCCCCGACGCGCTGGCCACCACGGCAGCCGCGCGCACCCAGCTCGAGAGTGTCCGCGAGCACGACCCGGCCGCAGCCGAGCTCGCGGACCGGCTCGGTGAGCTGACCTACCTGCTCTCCGACCTCGCTGCCGACGTCGCCTCCTACGCCAGCGGGCTCGAGACCGACCCGCAGCGGCTGGCTGTCGTGTCCGATCGGCGGTCTGCGCTCACCGCGCTGACCCGCAAGTACGGCGACACCATCGACGAGGTGCTGGCCTGGGGTCAGACCTCGGCGGCCAGGCTGGACGGTCTCGACCACGCCGACGAGCGGATCGACGAGCTCCGGGCGCACCGCGTCGAGCTGCGCACCCGGCTGGCCGAGCTGGGTGCCCGGCTCTCCGCGGCTCGCCACGAGGCCGCCGGTCGGCTGGCCGACGTGGTCACCGAGGAGCTGCACGATCTCGCGATGCCGCACGCCCGGCTCGCGGTCACGGTCACCCAGCGCGACGCCGAGGAGGGTGACGGGGTGCTCGCGGTGGGCTCCCGGCGGCTGCGCTTCACCGCGAGCGGCCTCGACGAGGTCGAGCTGATGCTGGCCGCCAACACCGGTGCCGACGCCCGACCCCTGCACAAGGGTGCGTCGGGCGGTGAGCTGTCGCGGGTGATGCTCGCGCTCGAGGTCGCCCTGGCCGGCACCAGCCCGGTGCCGACGTTCGTCTTCGACGAGGTCGACGCGGGGGTCGGTGGCAAGGCGGCGATCGAGGTCGGCGCCCGGCTGGCCCGGCTCGCCCGCACCGCCCAGGTGCTGGTGGTGACCCATCTGCCCCAGGTCGCGGCGTACGCCGACCGACACGTCGTGGTGCAGAAGTCCAGCGACGGCTCGGTGACCACCTCGGGCCTGACCGTGCTCGACGACGCCGAGCGGGTCCGCGAGCTGTCCCGCATGCTGGCCGGGGTGGAGGAGTCCGACAGTGGCCTCGCCCACGCCCGGGAGCTGCTGGAGGCCGCCCAGACCGGGAAGTGACCTGACCGACTCCCGACCTCGGGCGAGCCTGCCCGGGAGTGCCTGCACGGGCTGCGAGACTCCCAGGATCATGAAGTTCGCGACCCGCAGCCGTCCTGTCGACGCGCCCCCCGGGCTGGTCGGCACCGCCCGTGTGGAACGACGCGTCCACGCCCTCGCCTCCCGACTGAAGCCAGGGGACGTGGCCGTCATCGACCACCTCGACCTCGACCGGGCCGGCGCCCACCTGCTGGCCGACGCCGGGGTGGTCGCGGTGGTCAACGCCGCCGCGATGATCTCCGGCCGCTACGCCAACCTCGGGCCCGAGGTGCTGACCGGGGCCGGTATCACCGTCGTCGACCGCGCCGGACCGGGGCTGCTGGCCGCGGTCCGCGACGGCAAGCCGGTCCGCGTCCACGAGGGTGTCGTCTACGTCGACGAGGTCCAGGTGGCGGTCGGCCAGGTGCTCGACGCCGCGACGGTGGCCGAGCAGATGACCGAGGCCCGCGACGGGATGGCCGCCCACCTGGGCAGCTTCACCCACAACAGCACCGAGTTCCTCCGGCGCGAGCAGGACCTCCTGCTGCACGGCCGCGGCGTGCCGCGCACGCAGACCCGGATCGAGGGCCGCCCCGTCGTCGTGGTCGTCCCCGGTCACCAGCACCGCGAGGAGCTCCGCGGGGTGCGGTCGTTCATCCGGGAGACCGACCCGGTGCTGATCGGGGTCGATCGCGGGGCCGACGCCCTGCTGGCCGCCGGCCATACGCCCCACATCGTGGTCGTGAACGGCGCCGACCATGACCGCGAGCTGCCGACCGCCAAGGCTCTCAAGGCCGCCCGGGACGTCGTGGTGCGTCTCGAGCTGGGGGCGCCCGGCGCGGCAACCGCGTCACTCGGACGGATGGGCATCCATGCCCTGACCCTGGAGACCGGCGCCACCAGTGAGGACGTCGCGCTCATCGTGGCGGACCGCGGGGGAGCGTCGGTCATCGTGGGGGTCGGGATGCACGCCACCCTCGAGGAGTTCCTCGACCGGCAGCGCGGCGGTCTCGCCAGCACCTTCCTGACCCGGCTGGCGGTCGGCCCGCGGCTCGTCGACGCCGCCGCCGTGCCCCAGCTCTACTCCGGGCGGGTGCGACCCCGCCACCTGCTGGCAGTGACCCTGGCCGGCCTGGTCGCCCTGGTCGCGGCCGTCGCGACCACCCCGGTCGGCCAGACCTGGATCGACGACGCGGGACCGGCCGTCGAGCGGGTCGTCGACGACGTCCAGGGGTGGTTCTCGTGATGCCGCTGCGCCAGCACCTGGTCAGCGTGGTCGCGATCTTCCTGGCGCTCGCCGTCGGGGTGGTGCTCGGTGGCGGGCCGCTCTCGGACGTCGGGAGCGCGGCGCTCACCGGGCAGCCGAGCCCGTCCGGGGACCAACCGGGTGATCAAGCGGGTGGTCCGGTCGCGGTGGCCGGGGACGGCTACGCCGACGAGCTCGCGGCGGCCACGGCCGCCCGCGCCTACGACGGGGGGCTCGCCGAGCGCTCCGTCGCGCTGGTCGTGCTCCCCGGAGCGGCGGCCGGCACCGTCGAGCAGCTGGTCGGGCAGCTCACCTGGGCCGGGGGCACGGTCTCGGCGACCTACACGGTCTCCGACGTGCTGCTCGACCCCGGTGAGAAGTCCCTGGTGGACACGCTGGGCAGCCAACTCGAGCAGCAGGTGGAGACGAGCCGCGTGGCCGACGACGCGACGACGTACGACCGGATCGGCCAGCTCCTCGGTGGCGCGGTGGCCACCACCCGGCCCGAGGGCAGCCGGACCGACCAGGACACCGCCACGATCGTGGACAGCCTCGGCGGCGCTGGCCTGCTGACCGCCTCGGCAGCCGCCGAGCGCCGGGCACCGCTGCTGCTCGTCGTCCTCGGCACCGATCCGGGAGTGGACGCCGACCCCATCCTCGAGGCCCTCGTGGGCGGCCTGACCGGGACCGCCGTGGGCGTGGTGGTCGCCGGTGACGCGTCGGCCGCAGGCCAGGGCGGGGTGCTCGCCCGGCTCCGCACGCAGCCGCTCGCGGCCTCGCTCACCACGACCGACGGCGTCGACGCTGCCGCTGGCCAGGCGACCGCCGTGTTCGCCCTGATCCGCTCCCTGTCGGTGATCGGTGGCGCGTTCGGTGCGGCGGGCGCCGACGGCGCCGTCCCGCTGGGGTAGTCTCGAATCCCGTGAAGGTTGCCGCACCCACCAAGCACGTGTTCGTCACCGGAGGCGTCGCCTCCTC
>JBDSLK010000290.1:0-2966 GCA_039916425.1 Nocardioides sp. | reverse complement strand
GCCGTTCGTGGCCGGTGGCTGGACGCGGGTCAGGAGATGACGGCGTCGATCGTCTTCTTCAACGCACTCGGCTGCGAGGGCTTGCGTGGTGCCGACGGGCGCAACCGGTCCATCTCGGCACCGATCTCCTGCAGGACCGTGCGGCTCAGACCCTCGCGGACCTTCGGGAACCAGTCGCCCTCCTCCTCCGACATGTGGTGGCGGACGTTCTCGATCAGCACCGTGGTCTTGGCCGCGAACCTCTCGTCGGTCGCCGGCATCGCGCTCAGCTCGGTGACCAGCACGTCAGCGACGTGGTGCTCCTCGTAGGACTCCAGCACGTCGTCCTCGAGGTCGGGGAGCAAGGCCCGCACGCGCGGGTACATCACCTCGTTCTCCAGGTAGGTGTGCACGGTGAGCAGCTCGATCATCTTGTCGACGAGGCGCTGCTTGGTCGCGGTCGCGTTCTTGCCGGCCTTCTCGAAGTCCGAGAAGACGCGGCGCACCTCCTGGTGGTCCTTCTTCAGCATCACGATGGCATCGGTCGACATGGGCTCTCCTGGGGTGGGTCGGAGCTCGTTCCGTACCCGATCGGCCACGGACCACGCGGCACTCAGAGGCGGGTGAGGTGCTCCTCCAGGCTGGCCGCGACCTTGTCGGCGAGCCACTTCAGCGCGGGCGGCATCAGCAGCTCCACCACCTTCGCAGCCCCCTCGGGGTCGAACTCCGCGTGGTAGGTCACCGACGTCTGGTCGCCCGCGGACTGGAACGTCATCGTGTCGAGGAGCTTGATCGAGCCGGCGTCGCCGCGTAGCTTGAAGCGCTCGTGCTCGACGTACTCGGTCACGACGTAGTCGACCTCCTGCTCGGAGCCGAGGAACGACGAGACGTTGCGGTACGTCGTGCCGAGCCCGCCGTCCCCGGAGGTGCGGACGGTCGAGACCGTCGGCGGGTACCATTCCTCGGTGGTGCGGAAGTCCGAGAGGTAGGCCCACACCTTCTCGACGGGCTGGGTCACGGTGACGGTGCGTTCCACGCTGGGCATGGGGTTCCTTCCGGTAGGGGCGGAACCTTCGACGTACCCCGGACAAGGCCCCGGCATGTGCTACTTGCCCGTGGGTGATACTGGCCGGGGGCCCCGACCGGGGGCCGCGCACGCTCGACCCCGAGGGAGTGAACGCGGGTGCTCCTCGACGACCCACCGCAGTCCGACCGGCGCCCGGCGCTGTCGCTGGTGCTGGCCGCGCACCCTGGGCCGGCGTTCGCCGTGACCGTGATGGTGTGGGTGCTCTGCGTCGCCGTCGGGCTCGGCGCGACCTCCACCGCCCTGGCGGTCGGCGCCGTGCTCACCGGCCAGCTCAGCATCGGCTGGAGCAACGACCTGCTCGACGCGGCCCGCGACCGGAGCGCCGGCCGCACCGACAAGCCGCTCGCCACCGGTGCCCTGTCCCCCCGCGTGGTCCGCACCGCGTGCCGGGTCGCGCTCGCCCTCACGCTCGCCCTGTCGCTGCTGCTCGGTTGGCTCCCGGGCGGAGCCCAGCTGGTCAGCGTGGCGGCCGGCTGGGCCTACAACCTGCGCCTCAAGGCGACGGTGTGGTCGTGGTTGCCGTACGCCGTGGCGTTCGGCGCGCTCGCTACCGTCCCGTCGCTGGCGCTGCCCGTGGTCCAGGTGGACTGGTGGCTGCCGGCCGTCGGCGCGCTGCTCGGCGTCGGCGCCCACCTGGTCAACGTGCTTCCCGACCTCGACGACGACGCGGCGACCGGTGTCGCCGGACTGCCGCACCGGCTGGCGGCACGCTGGGGGGCACCGGCCGCGGCCGCGCTCGCCGTCGCCCTCTTCGTGTCGGCCACCGCCCTGGTGGTGACCGCGGTGCCCTTCGGGGCACCCGCCGCGGTCGCCACCGCCCTCGTCGCCGCCCTCGCCGTGCTGGCCCTCGTCGGGGGCGGCCGGACGCCGTTCCGCGCCGCGATGGCGATCGCCCTGGTCTGCGTCGTGCTGCTGGCGGTGGCGGTGTGACCCCACTGACACCCGGCGAGACCTGGGACCTCGTCGTCGTCGGCGCCGGCCCGGCCGGGTCCGCCACTGCGCTCGGTGCCCTGCACGCCGACCCGTCGCTGCGGGTCCTGCTGCTCGACCGCGACGACTTCCCGCGTGACAAGGCCTGCGGGGACGGGATCGCTCCCCACGTCGCCGACGTGCTGGCCGGGGTCGGCGTCCACGACGCGATGACAGGTTGGGCGCCGCTGCACCGGCTCGAGCTGCGCCACGAGCGGCGCGGCGTCGAGGGACGGCTGCGACGGCCGGTGTGGGTGATCCCGCGCACCGAGTTCGACGCCCGCCTGGTGCGGCACGCGACCGCCGCCGGGGCCGTGCTCCGCCGGCACCGGGTGCGCGCGGTCGCGGTCGGCCCGGACGCCGTCACCGTCGACGACCTCCGCGCCCGGGTGGTGGTGGGCGCCGACGGCGCGTCGTCGGTGGTGCGCTCCACCCTCGGGCGGCCGGCCACCGGCCGCCGGGCGGTCGCGCTCCGCGGCTACGCCCCCACCCCACCGCAGCGTCGCGGCGCCCAGGCGATCGTCTACGGCGACCGCCGCCACCCGTCGTACGCCTGGGCCTTCGACCGTGGCGACGGCCTCTCCAACGTCGGGTACGGCGAGTTCTCGCCGGACCGCGACGACCGGCCCACCCGCGCCCTGATGCTCGCGGAGCTGGAGCGGCTGATCCCCGGCAGCGGCGCGGGGGGCACGGACTGGAAGGCCCACCACCTGCCCCTCTCGGGCTGGTCGCTGGAACGGTCCGACCCGCGGGTGCTGCTGGTCGGCGACGCCTCCCACCTGGTCAACCCGATGACCGGCGAGGGCATCTTCTCCGCCGTCGCCACCGGCGTCGCCGCCGGTCGGGCCGCCGCCGCCGCGTTGACGGCGGGCGACCCGACGGCCGCCGGGGCGGGCTACGACCGGTCCGCCCGGCGTCTCCTGCGCACCCA
>JBDSLK010000289.1:0-6056 GCA_039916425.1 Nocardioides sp. | reverse complement strand
GGAGGCCATCGTGCAGGGCCAGGTCACGCGCGAGGGTGAGCCGGTCTCCGGCGCCTACGTGCGGCTGCTCGACCGCACCGGTGAGTTCACCGCCGAGGTGCCGACCTCCGCCACCGGGCACTTCCGGTTCTTCGCCGGCGACGGTGAGTGGACCCTGCGCACCCTGGCACCCCGGGCCGAGCCCGTCGACACCCCGGTGCACGCCGCCGTGGGCTCCGTCGCCGAGGTCTCCGTCACCCTCTGACCGCCGACCCGGCGCTTCTTACCCGCCGACCCGGCGCCAGTGACTTGGCGCCGGGTCGGCGTGGATTCATTCTGCCCAGGAATCTGGCTAGATTAGGTCCTGACTGGAGTGCCGCTGGGCAAGGCTCGTGACCGACTCTCAGAGCTCGTGGCCGACGTCGAGCGGACGCACGAGCGGATCTACATCACCGTTCATGGGCGCCCGGCGGCGGTGCTGATCTCGGCGGATGACCTCGCCTCGCTCGAGGGACTCCCGGAGAAGATCGCAACGGCGTGCGCGGAGCTCATCTTCGGGCCGCTTGCCGAGAATCCGCGACGGGTGGGCGAGCCTCTGCGCGACGAGCTAGCCGGTCTGCACTCGGCTCGCCGCGGCGACTATCGCGTGGTCTACGCCATCGTGGGGGATCAGCACGCCGTCGAGATCCTGCACATCGACCGGCGGAGCGACGTCTACCGATAGCAACCTGGTGGGGGCGAAGGCCACGGCTCCGGCCGGAACTTGGCGCCGGGTGGGCGGTGAGTTGGCGCCGGGTGGGCTGTAAGTTGGCGCCGGGTGGGCGGTGAATTGGCGCCGGGTCGACGGCCTACGGTGAGGGGTGTGAGACGAGCATCGCTGGCCGCCGCCTTCGCGGCGTACGTCGGGTTCATGCTCCTGATCGTGCTCGCGCCGACCTCCGAGGTCCCCTCCAGGGTGGTGCTCGAGGCCACCGAGATCGGGCAGCGGTTGGGCGTGCCCGAGGTGTTCCTGATCGGGACCCGCGTCGAGTTCGCGCTCAACACCGCCTTGGTGGTCCCGGTCGCCCTGCTCGGCAGCCTGGTGTGGCCGGCGCTGACCTGGCGGGACTGGCTGGCGGTGGGCTTCGTCGGCGCCGGGACCGTGGAGCTGCTCCAGGGGTTGGCGCTGCCCGAGAGGTCGGCGACGTTCGCCGACATCGTCGCCAACGCCCTCGGCGCCGGGTTGGGCGCGATGGCCGTGGCCGCCGTGCGGTGGCTCAGCGCTCGAGCACCAACGTGACCGGCCCGTCGTTGACCGACGACACCTGCATGTCCGCCCCGAAGACGCCGCGTTCGACGCGGGCGCCGAGCCGCACGAGCTCGGCGCAGAACGCCTCGTAGACCGGTTCGGAGACCTCCCCGGGGGCCGCTGCCTGCCAGGTCGGGCGCCGGCCCTTCACCGCGTCGCCGTACAACGTGAACTGGCTGACCACGAGCACCGGTGCCCCGAGCTCGGAGGCGGACCTCTCGTCGCGGAGCAGCCGCAGGTCCCACACCTTGCGCGCCGTCCAGGCGACCTCGGCCGGACCGTCGGTGTGGGTGACGCCGAGGTAGACCAGCAGACCTGGCTCGTCGACGGCGCCGACCACCACCCCCTCGACCTCGACGCCGGCAGAGAGAACTCTTTGGATGACGGCGCGCATGGGCCACCATGACACGATGTGCGCGTGCCTGACGTGCCCGCCGACCGCCTGCAGATCACCGTCGCCCCCACGGGGGCCGAGACGGCCAAGGCCGACTGCCCGCAGCTGCCCACCACGATCGAGGAGCTGGTGGCGACCGCCGTCGAGTGCGCTGCGGCGGGCGCGGGGATGATCCACGTACACATCCGCGACGACGAGCACCGGCCCACGCTCGACCTCGGCCGGCTGACCGAGACCGTCGCCGCCCTGCGCGAGGCGACCGACCTGGTGGTCCAGCTGTCGACCGGCGGCTCCGTGCACGACCCGCTCGACCACCGGCTCCGGGTGCTCGACGCCCAGCCCGACTCGTGCAGCCTGACGATGGGCACGACCAACTTCGGCGACGACGTGTTCCTCAACCCGTGGCCGTTCGTCTGCGAGCTCTACCAGCTGAGCCAGGAGCGCGGCATCGTCCCGGAGTTCGAGCTGTTCGACCTCGGCCAGGTGCACGCGCTGCGGAGGCTGCTGGACGCGTACGGCCCGCCCGCTGGCGGTCACGTGCACTGCGACCTGGTGATGGGCGTCCCCGGTGGCATGGACGGTACGGCGGACGCGCTCGTCGCGGCCGTGGCGTCCCTGCCCGCGGCCACCACCAGCTGGTCGGCCACCGGCATCGGCCGGTCCACGCTGGCCGTCGGGCTGGCCGCGTTGTCCAAGGGTGGCCACCTGCGCGTCGGCATGGAGGACGTCCTCACTTTCAGCCGTGGCGTGCCGGTCGAGAGCAACCGCCAGCTCGTGGAGCGCGCCGTCGCGATGGGCGCGCTGGCCCAGCGCACCCCGATGACCCCGGCCGAGTGCCGTGACCTGCTCGGCATCCCCGCGCTCACCGCCTCGGGAGCCTCGGTTGGCCAGTGAGCATCGCCCCCGCCGACGCTGGGGCCGCATCGTGCTGCTCGTGCTCGGCCTGGGGTTCCTCCTGGTGGTCTTGCTGGTGGTGCTCGTGCTGCCGTTCCGCAGCGTCCCCGGCGACGCCGAAGCCGCCCGAGACGACCTCAAGGTCGCCGCCGATGCCTTGCGCGCCGGTGACATCGCGGCTGCGACCGGTCGGGTGGAGAGCGCTCGCGGACACATCGACCGGGCGCGTGACACGACGCACGGGATCGGTGGCGACGTGTGGCAGTTCGTGCCCGTCGCCGGCGGCGGAGTGCGCGACGTACGCCACCTCGTCGAGGCCCTCGACGACGCGACGGCGATCGCCGAGATCGGTGTCGAGGTCTATCCCCAGGTCCTCGGCGAGGACGCACGGATCGTCGACGGCACCACCGTCGACATGGCGACGCTGGAGAAGGTGGTCAGCGCGGGACGCGATGCCGTGGCTCGCGCCGACGATGCGAGCGTCGCGCTGAAGGCGGTCGACGGGACTTCACCGGTGATCGGGGCGAGGCTCACGGCGGCCCGCGACGAGGCGATGACAGCCCTCGAGCCCGTGAACGACCTGCTGGCAGGCGCCGAGCCCCTGCTGGACGTGCTGCCCACCACGTTCGGCTCCGAGCGCGAGATGAAATACCTGGTGGCCGTGCTGAACCCCGCCGAGCTGCGCTACTCCGGTGGCGCCAACACGGCACTGGCCACGGTGCGGATCGCGGACGGCGTCGCGACCTTCCGCGACATCGGCAACCTGGAGCGCGCCCCGGGCACCAGCCGGGCGCTCTACTGGAAGAAGGTGCCGGGCAACCCGTTCCACCAGCGGGGCAAGACCCGCATCCAGAACGCCACCTGGGCGCCCGACTGGTCCACCTCCGGTGAGGAGCTCCTCCGAGCGTGGGCGAAGGTCACCAAGGAGGAGTTCGACGGGATGGTCGCCATCGACGTCCCGGCCATCGCCTCCCTGGTCGAGGTCACCGGACCTATCGACGTGCCCGACGTCGGCACCGTGGACCACACCAACCTGACGCAGACGCTGATCGGCAGCTATGACAGGTTCAACGACATCGCCAAGCGCCGAGCCCTCAACCGGAGCCTGATCCCGATCTTCCGCGACCGGCTCTTCGCAGGTGGACAGTTCGTGGAGAAGTTCCAGTCCCTGGGGCGCTCCGCGGCCGCCCGTCACTTCGCGGTCTACCTGCGCGACGAGAAGGCCCAGGCCCTCGTGGAGGACCTCGGCGCCGACGGCGACCTCTCCGACACCGAGCACGACTACCTCGGCGTCTTCAGCCAGAACACCAACATCGCCAAGAGCGACTACTGGCTCCAGCGGTCGCTGAGCTCGGACGTCCTGCTCCGCAAGGACGGCAGCGCGCAGGTCGAGCTGACCGTCACAGTCGCCAACAGCGCTCCGCCCTACGCCCAAGCGGGCGAGGATCCGAGGACCGGCTACTTCACCCGCTGGTCGGAGTCCGCCGTGGCCGTCTTCCTTCCGCGCGGCGTGAAGGAGGCGACGGTGCGCCGGGACGGCCAGACGCTGACGCCCTTCGTCGACACCTCGGCCGGTCGACCGTTCCTCTACCAGAACTTCGTCTTCGCGCCCAGGACGACCCGGACCATGACAGTCACCTACGACGTGCCGCGGGCCGCCGAGGTCCGTGGCGACGGCGGCCTCGTCTATCGGCTCGACGCCGACCCGCAGGGCATGGTGACGCCGGAGAGCCTGGCCGTGAGCGTGCGGTTCCCGCGGGGCTATGTCGTCCGCGATCGGCCGACCGGTTGGGTTCGGACGGGTCCCTCGAGTGCCAACTGGGAGCAGGAGGTGCTCGCTGAATCCCCACGATGGACTCTCGCGGCACTGCCGCGTCAATGAACGCGAACGCATTCATGGGGACTCAGGTTTGCTCACTTCCACCTGGCGTAAGTTGTCGCCCTACGAGCGTGGCGTCGCCAGCGACGACGCCGTGGCGCTCTGGAGCGGCAACAAGTGCGGCTCCAGGTTCTGCGGCGACCATGACGTTGAGCTTCGTGACGGAGGTCGTAAGGAGTGGGAACTCGACTCCCGCGAGCTCACCGACGAGTTGTCCAGTTGCGTGACCCGATGACGGCGGCCCGACCGCCTTCGTCTACGGCACCCCGTCGCGGAGGGCGAGACGCCCGGCGGATGTCTATCCGACGCGAAGCAGTACGGCGCGCGCCGACTGGTCTCGACTTCACGGCCTCTTGGTCGGGAGGACCCGAAGAAGTACGTTCTTCCGCTTTGGCGGCGAGGCCACCAACACGATCACGCGGAAGTGCCCGGCCAGCCTGAGTTCCTGATGGTGAGCCTGTTCGGCTTCCACTTCGAGCTGAGCAGGCGACGGCGACGACAAGCTGCCGCACGAGCTGGACCTGGACTGGGTCATGGTCTGGGCGGACCCGCCCGCCCGACCGTTCGTCAGGTCGTCGAGACGGTCGGCAGATTTCTTGGAGGGATCGAACGCCCGATGGCAGCTGGTGCTGTGGCCAATCGAAGTGCACGGCCAGCCCCACGCCTCCGTTGCCAGCTCGGTGGTCGTCACGCGCGGACTTGTCAGCGTCTCGGCGCTCGCGCTCTCCTGATGGTCCGCGCCACTAGGCGCCACTGGGCCAATGGGGTCTAGGAGACTGCTGAAGTAGGGGCGAGCCTCTGGGCTGCGGTCTCGTGATCTGAAGTACTTCAGGCATGCAGGGTCGTCGGCTTGATGGGCGTGAGTTGTTGGATGCCGAATCGGTCGCTGGGCATCTGGTCGATAAGGCCAGCGTGTTCAGGTTGCTGGCCGAGCATCGCCGGGTCTTGTTCCCTGAGACGATGTTCGAGGACCTGTTCCCTTCGGGTCGGGGGCGCCCGTCGGTGCCGATATCGCAGCCTCGATCCTTCTGCGAGCCCTGCACGGGTTCTTGGACCGCAAGCGATGGCGGCGTGTGCGCACCGAACTGGGGTGGAAGGTCGCCTGCGGTCTCCCGATCGGCTACGGCGGCTATGACCCCTCGACCCTGACGTAGTGCTTTATCGCCTCGGGATCGGTTGAGGCAGTCGAATGGTCTGGCTGCCGCGCGGTCAACATAGGATTTCGATGTCGTCGCCAAAGCTGGAGGGATGCTCGTGGGAGCCCTGCCGTCGGTGCCGCTGGTTCGTAAAACTCACGGCCGCGCGTCTCGTTGAGTGGGAGAGTGGCCGCCCCTGACCCGAGTGCTACCGGGGTGCGGGGGGCGGTCCCCCGGCACGATCCAATTGCCTGCACGTGCCCGCGCCACCGGAGCCACCACCGGTCGCGGTGCGTTGCGTTTTGGCGATGGGGCCACTCAACCGCGATGATCAACCGGTGATTGCTTGAAAATGACGGGAGAGGAGATGACCGAAGGGGTCTTGAAGGACCACGTGAGGTCACGGCACTTCGCGGTCCTCGTGCCGTACGAACTGGTGGCCCCAGGCGCAACATATGCGTTCAGTTCGGTCCTGTGCCATGAGGT
>JBDSLK010000288.1:0-5295 GCA_039916425.1 Nocardioides sp. | reverse complement strand
CGGGCACGCGGTCGAGGACGGCGGCGTGGGCGACCACGAGCGAGTCGCCGGCGCCGCCCAGGTAGGAGTCGAGCGAGTCAGGCATCGGACCGGCGTACGAGCCGCGCCACCCGGGCGCTGGCCCGGCCGAGCAGGGAGCGGTGAACTGGCGCCGGGTCGGCAGTGAACTGGCGCCGGGTCGGCGGTGAAGTGGCGCAGGGGCGGCCGTCGCCCTCGGTCTCGGGGAGGCTCGCGGGGTCGCGGGCGGGACCGGAGCGGCCGGGCAGCCGGGGCACGGAGACCCGACCGGCCGGCAGGAAGCCCACCTCGGCGCCGTCGACCCACCAGCTGCCGAACAGCTCGTCGACCACGTCGTCGAGGTCCTCGCCCTCACGGGCCACCCGGAGCGCGCGCTGGACCGCGGCGGTGCGCTCCAGGCGGGCCGTCGCCCCGTCGGGCAGCAGCGCGGTGCGCAGCCCGTGGTGGGTCCACTCGAGCTCGCGGACCAGCCGGTTGAGGGTCTTGGGCGTCGGTGCCCACGCCGCCGACGACAGGGTGAGCCGCAGCATCGCCGGGCAGCGGCCGGGCGCGAGCCGCTCGACGAGGTGCACCCGCGGCTCCGAGACGTACGACGCGTGCACGAGCCGGGCGTCGAGCAGCGGGTCGTCGAGCACCGCCACCCGCTCGTCGGTCAACCGCGACCACGGCCCCACGAGGGTGACCACCAGGTCCGGGACGGTGGAGGCGAGCACCGCGTCGACGGTCGCGACGACCTCGGCGTGGGCGGTGCCGGTGGTGTCGAGCACGACCTCGACGTAGGGGACGGCGTACTGCCTCCCGGTGGTGGCGCGCTTGACCCGGCCGTCGGGGATCCGGTCGGCCAGGAAGGGGAAGTTGTAGTCGTTGACCTCGTCCTGGCGACGCATCACGTGGGTCGGCCCGAGGTGCCAGCTGCGAGCCTCGTGGTCGGCGACGAACACCGCCCCGCACTCGGCCAGCCGGTAGCCGAGCTCGGAGTCCTCGCCGAGCTTGAGCGCGGGGTCCATCCCGCCCGACTCGAGGTAGAGCGCCCGCGGCAACGACGCCGTGGCTCCCACATGGGCCCGGTGGGCGCGGGGCCCGGCGTTACGCAGGTCGTCGGTGCGCTCGTAGAGCTCCTCGACCCACGTGTGGCCCTCCCGCTCCTGGCCGGTGAACCAGTCGGCGACCCGGCCGTCGGCGACCGCCTCGCGCACGGCTGCCGGGTCGACGCCGTCGAGCGGGGCGGGATCGACGAACCACTTGTGGCCGAGCACGACCGCGTGGTCGAGCAGGCCGTGCCAGCGCAGCTGGGCCTCGACGTGGTCGCGCTCCACCAGCATGTCGCTGTCGAGCCAGTGCACGACCTCGCCCTCGGCGGCCAGCGCCCCGGAGTGGCAGGCCGCGGCCCGGCCCCAGCCCACCGCCGTGCGCACCAGCCGGGTCCGCTCGGGGCGCACCTCGGGCAGCGCGGCCATCGGCTCGGGCGAGTCGTCGGACACGACGACCTCGAGCAGGTGCGCCGGGTAGGTCTGCGCGGCGAGGCCGGCCAGCACGAACGGCAGGGTCCGCTCGGCGCGGTAGGCAGGGATCACCACGGTGACGGCCTTCGTCGGCGTCCAGGCGCCCACCGCGGGCACGGCCAGCGCCCCCCACTCGTTGCGGCGCACCCGCGCCTGCGGTGGTGGGGTCGTCACGCGCTCACTCTAGGAGGAAGCGGCCGCTCGGCGTCGTCGTAGGTGAGCAGCGCGCTGGGCTGGAACCCGCGCCACTGGGCCACGACGATGCGGCGGCGCAGGAAGTAGCCGAGGTCGGTGCTCCAGGTGTGGCCGCCCTGGTGCCCGGCGCCACCGCGTCGCAGCAGGTAGCCCAGTCCCTGGGTGCGGTGCACGCTGCCGCCCGCCCGGCGCACCGCGGCGAGCAGCTGGGCGTCGACGAAGCGGGTCACCGAGCGGACGCCGCCGAGCTCGCGCAGCCGGGAGCGGTCCAGCATCATCGTGCCGCCGGCCACCACCTCGGCCGGCGTCTCCGCCGGCCCGCGACGCCGGACGGTGAGGCCGAGCGGCTCGAGGTAGACCATCTCCGCGGCCATCCCGACCAGGTCGGCCCCGGAGGTACGCCGCGCCCAGAGCAGGTCGTCGACGACGTCCGGGCCGTACCAGTCGTCGTCGTCCATCTTCAGCACCAGGTCGCCCGACGCGGCGTCGGCCGCCGCCTGGAGCACGTCGCCGAACCGGGTCTCGGCAGGGAGGGCGAGCACCTGGCAGGGCCGGTCACCGAGGTGCTCGCGGAGCACCCCGGGGTCGGGGGTGAAGCCGTGAGCGGCCAGCACCAGCTCGACCGGTCGGCGCTGCTTGGCGACCTGGGTGAGGGCGAAGGGCAGCAGGTCCGGTCGCCGGGTCGCCAGCAGCACGCTGACCGAGGGCAGCGCCACGACGCGCACGCCGGCCCGCTCGGCCAGCCGGGCCCGCCGGGCCAGCAGCGAGTGGGCAGCGCGGGCGGCCCGGCGCAACCGGACGCTGTGCTCCTCCCGGCGCAGCGGGTCGTCGAGGTCGACATCGGCCACCAGCAGGTCGGCGACGGCCCCGTCCAGACCGTCCAGACCGTCCACACCGGCCGGACCTCCCAGGCTCCCGACCAGCGGGACGCCGGCCAGCGCGAGCGCCGCCACGTCGTACGCCGTCGTGGACGAGGCGACCCGGACGCCGCGCGCGTCGCGCAGGGCGGCGACCGTGGCCGGGGTGACCGGCCCCGCGGGCAGGTCGACCACCTCGCGGGTCACCTCGCCCCGGAAGCCGGCAGGCGTGAAGACCCCCTCGTCGGCGGCGACGGGCTCCTCGAGGAGCGTCACGGCCGTCCGCCCGGTGACGGGGTGGGGGCCGGCCGGCACCGAGGAGCCGACGAGCACGTCGGGGGGGACGGTCACCTCGGCGGAGTCGTCCGCGCCGAGCACCAGCCCACCGGACCCGGCGGTGCCGGGCGAGCCAGCGTCGCGGGCGAGCTGGGCGAGGATCTCGTGGACGAGCGCAGCGGAGCGGAAACGGAGCCTGGTCACGGCGCCGCCGGCCGGCGTGAGGCGGGCATCGACCTCCACCACGTCGGGCCATTCCGGGCGCACGTCCGGCACCACGGGGTCGACGGCGGCGTCGACCCAGGCGACCACCGCGCGGGCGCGCCCGACGCGCGGCGGCATCTCGCCGACCCGCCGCAGGGCGGCGACGTCGGCCACCGCGAGGACCACACACGCCCAGCGGTGCTCGTCGCCGAGCGTCAGGTCGCCGGCGACGGCGTACGTCACGCCCGGGACCGCGGACCCCGGGACCGCGGCGGCGGCGTCCTCCACGAGCACGAGCGTGGGACGAGCGGCCCGCTCGAGCAACCGCGGCAGCGTCACGGATTCCTCCTCGTCGTGGCGCGCGTCATGCTACGACACGGCGTTTGCACCCCGCGGCACGACCAGGCGGCCTAGTGTGGTGCCACCCACCGACTCCCCCCCGCCTCGTCACCCAAGGAAGTCCTGTGCCCACATCTCGCCGACGCCGCGCCGCGGTGTCCGTCAGCGCCCTCGGCCTCACCCTGCTCGTCGCCCTCGCCGGTACCGCCGGCACCTCCGGCGCCTCGCCGTCCCGCCCCGGCGAGACCGTCGCGACGCGCGCCTCCGCCGCCGCTGCAGCCGCCAAGCAGAAGGCGACGCTCAGCGTGCTGCCCCCGGTCTCGCAGGCCGGCAAGAAGACCGCGAGCACCACCAAGGCCCTCAGCGTGGTGTCCGGCGCCTTCAAGCCGACCAAGACCAGCAGGCCGGTCGTGCTCTACCGCCGGGCCGGCGCTGGATGGCAGAAGGTCGCCACGACCAAGATGACCAACCGCGGGCTCGCCGAGTGGAGCGTGCCCACCAAGGTCAAGGGCAAGGCCGCCACGTACCGCGCGACGGCCCAACGGTGGCAGGGCCTGGCCGCGATCACGACGAAGCCCGTCAGGACCAGCCAGTGGAGCAAGCCGTCGTTCCGCGACGAGTTCACCGGCAGCGCCCTCGGCAGCAGTTGGAGCCACCGGCTCGGCTTCTACAACCCCTACGGCCTGCGCAACTGCGCCAAGGGGTCGCCCGACGCCGTCGCCGTGACCGGCGGCGCGCTGCAGGTCAGCGTCATCAAGGACCCCGCCCGTAGCGACCCGTGCACGGCGAAGCGTGCCGACGGCTCGCTCATCGGCCAGTTCGCCTACCGGCTCAACGGCCACATCGCCACCGGCTCCGCCCACGACTTCACCTACGGCGTCGCCGCGGCGCGGATGAAGTTCCAGGAGCTTCGCGGCCAGCACGCGTCGTTCTGGCTGCAGCCCACCACGCTGCGCCCGGAGGCCACCACCGCGAAGGCGGGCGGCGCCGAGATCGACATCATCGAGTGGTTCGGCGCCGACGGCCCCGGCAACGGGCTGGCCTCCTTCATCTACCACCCCTCGACCAAGGGACCGGTCAAGGTCGGTGGGAACATCAAGCGCGCCACCAGCTACCTGTCGAGCAAGTCCGACCGGTGGTGGACGCAGTACCACGTGTTCTCGGTCGAGTGGACGAGGAAGGCCTACGTCTTCCGCATCGACGGCCACGAGACCTGGCGCACCACCGAGGGCATCTCGGGGCAGCCGCAGTACCCCATCGTGAGCCTGCTGTCCTCCGACTACGAGCTCGATGACCTCGGCAAGGAGACCAACCTGCCGCAGCACATGTACGTCGACTGGGTGCAGATCTGGCAGAGCTGAGGCACGGTCGCCCGCTGCCGACGTGACCGACGACGCCCGTGAAGACGAGGTGAAGATCGTCGTCGCGCCCAGGTGAGGGCCGGACGAGGGACTCGGTCCCGGCTCCCGCACCTGGAGGCCGCATCCCCCACCCTCGAGGACGTCCCCTGCGTGCTGCCGCACCGCAGCCTGCGCTCGAACGAGCCATCGCGCCGCGGGGCGCGGCACCCGTCCGGGTGGCTGCTCGCCCGGGCACGCTCTCGCTCGGATTTTGCCCTGGGGCCTCAAGTAGGTGGAGGAGTTTGCCGAAGGAACCCACGGCATCGTAACGACGGTGTGAAGATCGTGGTAGCGGCCGGGGGGGCGCTGGACGAGGGACCTGGTCCCGATTCCCACACCTGAATACCAAATCCCCCCAACCCCAAGGACGTCCCCCCGTGTCCTCTTCTCGTGCACCCCTGCGCCCGGCCGCTGCGGCCCTGCTGCTGACCCTGATCGCGACGCTCGCCGCCGTGGTGTCCGGTCCGGCCGCCTCCGCCGACACCGACGCGAGGGCCGGCTCCG
>JBDSLK010000287.1:0-3485 GCA_039916425.1 Nocardioides sp. | reverse complement strand
TCCTGGTGATGACCCATGACCACGCGGAGGACGCAGCGCTCATCGACGCGGCCCTGCGCACCACCCACCTCGGCTCGATCGGACTCATCGGCTCCAGCGCGAAGTGGACCCGCTTCCGCAAGAAGCTCGCCTCCGAGGGCCACCACGAGGAGACCATCGCCAGGGTGGTGACCCCGATCGGCGTCCCCGAGCTCACCGGCAAGCAGCCCGCCGTCATCGCTGTCGGCATCGCCGCGGCCCTCCTCCGCATCTTCCAGCAGGAGTCCGCGGCTCAGCACTCGGACGTGCCCCACCCATGACGATCTTCCTCGGGACGTTCCTCGACACACCGCGGGACCCGTTCGCCGGTGGTGAGCTACGTGCGGCGGTCGACGCCGCGCTCCTGGTCCGCGACGGCGCCATCCTCGAGTGCGGCACGGCCGAGGCCCTGCGCGCGGGGCACCCCGGCGAGGAGGTCGTCGACCTGACCGGCGGACTGGTGCTCCCCGGATTCGTCGACACCCACGTGCACTTCCCGCAGGTGCGGATAATCGGCGCCCTCGGGATGCCGCTGCTCGACTGGCTCGAGCGCAGCGCCCTGCCGGAGGAGGCACGGCTGGCCGACACGTCGTACGCCGGCCAGGTGGCCGCCGAGTTCCTGCACGGCCTGACCTCGGCTGGAACCACCACAGCACTCGTCTTCGGCTCGCACTTCGCCAACGCGGTCGACGTGCTCTTCACCCAGGCGGCCCAGGTCGGCCTTCGGGTGACCAGCGGCCTCGTGGTGAGCGACCGGCTCCTGCGCTCGGACCTGCTCACCTCGCCCCAGAAGGCCTACGACGAGGGCCTCGAGCTCGCCAAGCGATGGCACGGCGTGGGCCGCAACCGCTATGCGGTGATCCCGCGCTTCTCACTGTCGTGCACCGAGGGCCTCCTGGACTCCTGCGCCACGCTCCTCGACAACGTCGAAGGATCGTGGTTCACCTCGCACATCAACGAGAACCTCACCGAGGTCGCCACCGTGCGCGATCTCTTCGAGGGTTGCCAGCACTACCTCGCCTCCTACCACCAACGGGGTCTGGTGCGCGGCGACGCCGTCTACGCCCACAACGTGCACGCCACCCCGGGCGAGCTGGACATCATGGCCGAGCACGGCGCCGCCGTCGCCCACTGCCCGACCAGCAACTCGGCGCTGGGAAGCGGGCTGTTCCCGCTCAAGGCGCACCTCGACCACGGCGTCCAGGTGGCGCTGGGCTCCGACGTCGGCGCCGGCACCGGCTTCTCGCTGCTCAAGGAGGGCCTACAGGCCTACTTCATGCAGCAGTTGCTGGGGGACCAGGGCGTCCCGCTCGGCCCGGCCCACCTGCTGCACCTGGCGACGTCCGCCGGCGCGCGGGCGCTCGGGATGGCCGATGAGATCGGCGACTTCTCGGTCGGCAAGCAGTTCGACGCCGTCTGGCTGCGCCCGACCGACGGCAGCCCGCTCGACATCGGCCTGCGCCACGCCGACGATCCCGGCCACGCGCTAGCCAAGACCTTCGCCCTCGGCACGCCCGCCGATGTGGCCCGGGTCTTCGTCGGGGGCTTGGAGGTGGCAGGCTAGACTTCCGTCATACGGAAAGTCTTATTCATCGCCGCATCCCCTCGCGGCCGGCCAGAGAACGGACAGGGTTGGAATGAGCGTGGTCAAGGACGCAACTGCGGCGCGTAGCGCGGGCGGCGTCCAGTCCCTCGACCGGGCCTTCGTGATCCTGGAGGCGATGGCGGACGCCGGCGGCATCATCGGGCTCTCCCAGCTCGCCGAGCGTGCGGACCTGCCGCTGGCGACCATCCACCGGCTGGTGCGCACCCTGGTCGACCTCGGCTACGTCCGTCAGGACCCGTCGCGGCAGTACTCCCTGGGACCTCGGCTGATGCGGCTGGCCGACGCGAGCACGAAGCGGATCGGCACCTGGGCCAAGCCGGCGATGAATGCCGCCGTCGCACAGCTCAACGAGTCGGTCAACCTGGCCATCCTCGACGGCGACGAGATCGTCTACGTCGCCCAGGTGCAGCCGTCGGCCAACTTCATGCGGATGTTCACCGAGGTCGGCCGGCGCACTCGTCCGCACTCCACGGCCGTCGGCAAGGCGATCCTGGCACACCGCAGCGACGAGGAGGTGCGGGCGATCCTCGCGCGCACCGGCATGCCGAAACACACCGAGCAGACCCTGACCTCCCCGCAGGCGTTCCTCGACTCGCTCGCGGAAACCCGCGAGCGAGGCTACGCAATCGACGAGGGCGAGCAGGAGATCGGAGTTCTCTGTGTGGCCGTTGTCGTCCCCGACGCACCGCAGCCGATGGCCCTGTCGATGTCGGGTCCGCTGCCACGCATGAGCGACGACGTCGTACGCCGCGCTGCGCCCGTGCTGCGCGCGGCCGCGGCTGAGATCTCGGAGGAGTTCAACCGCGCCGGCGTCGTTAGCGTCGGCTGAAGGACAGCCGACCATTGCCGACGCGCGGATCGTGCTCAAGGGCGCCAAGATCTCCACCTCGTTGAACCAACGGGTCCCGCGCCGTCTCGCTCTTCGCCAGGCCGGGGTTTGGCGGCCTGGTGCTCTCGTCTCCCGAGTCGCCGCTAGCTGCGTGCGTGCCACAAATGCGCCACCGCGACCGATACTAGCAAGTAACATTTTGTCGGAATGCTCATCCAAAGGGCCTCTGACCTGGGGCAACACGCTGCGCCCCCGACAGGATTCGAACCTGTGACCGGCGGATTAGAAGGCCGCTGCTCTATCCAGCTGAGCTACGAGGGCTGGGCGCGGTCCATTGTGACCTAGCCGCCCGTCGCGGCGTGCGCCTCGTTGTCCCGTGACTTCTCGCCCCGGGTGCCTGGAAGCCGCGGGGCAACCAGTCAGGCGACCCTACGTCAGACCCCTCGCGGTGAAGGCGTTGCGGACCCGGACGGCGAGGGCGGCGCGGGCGTCGGCCTGCGAGCGGAGGGCAGCGCGGGCGGCGACCAGGTCGACCAGGGTGAGGCGGACCTCGTCGCCGGGGCGGACCTGCGCGAGGCGGTCCATGCCGGTGGTGGTGACGACGGCGACGACCGGATAGCCCGCGGTGACCAAGCGCCCGCGCATCAAGATGATGAGGCCGCCGTCGGGGAGAACCTCGACCGCGCCGAGCGGGACGCCGCGCGACAGGATCTCCTCGGTCCGGGGCCGCTCGACCGGTGTGCCGGAGAACCGGAAACCCACCTCGTCCGACAGCGGCAGCAGCTGCAGAGGCTGGTCCAGGGCGGCGGCGCCGAGCGTGAGCCGGTCGAGGTCGGGTCCGGCCGTGATCGGTACCCGGGCCGTTCCGTGGAGCGAGCATTCCTCCGGGGTGGGTACGCCGCGTGGCGGCGGCCGGCGCGTAGTCGCTCAGGCCCTGGCGGGCTTGGCCTCGCGTCCCTCGGCGTACTGCGCTGCCAGCAGCCGCGCGACCGCGGCGGTGCGGGCCGAGCGGCCCTGGAGACCGAGCTTGTT
>JBDSLK010000286.1:0-2694 GCA_039916425.1 Nocardioides sp. | reverse complement strand
GGCCGGCGCCGCGGTGGCGACTGCCACCACCGGCACTGACCAGGCGACGCCTCGGGCGACGGTACGTCGCGAGATCTGAGTCCCCCCGGACTGCATGCGCGCACGCGCATCTTTCTTCACCATTAGTAACCCCCCGGTTTCATGGTCGAACCGCAACCATAAGCCCGCATACCCAATATCTGCCAATTCGCTGGGGACTTTTAACCCAGTGGGCTGGACCAGGCCGATCCGGGCCACCCCTGGGGGTGTATCAGCAGGTCCGAGGCGCCCGGCCGGCCACTGCGACGGGCAGTCTCCCCGGTGCCCGCGCGGCCCCGGTGAGGACCTCGACGAGGGCGGCCATCGCGCCCGGGGTGTCGCCGTACGTCGCGATCTTCACCCGCGCCCGTGAGGGCCCGAGCACGTAGGGGCTGTCGACCGCGACAGCGACGTCGGCACGCACCGCGCCCTCGCCGTACCCGGCGAACGCGACGCGGGTGCCGCGCCTGCGGACCGGCAGGCCCGCCGCCCGCGCGGCGGCGACGAACCGGGCGACAGCGACCGGGTCCCCAACTGGCCGCACGGTCCTGCCGACCAGGCGTCCCCGGCACGGCCCGGCCACGACCGTGACGGCGGCGCCGGAGAGCGCCCGCGAGGCGGCCACCCCCGACCCCGGAGGCCGACCCGTCGTCCCCTGCTGGTGCAGCAGCAGGGCGACCTGTCGCGCCGCGGCCTGCTCCAGGCGACCCCGCGACAGTCCGCCGGTGCGCACGGCACGGATGATGCCCGCGCGGGCGTACGCCGGGTCGGGTGGCATCAGCACCACGTCGACCCCCGCGAGCAGCGCCTGGACCGCCGACTCGGCACCGTCGTGGGTGGCCCGGACGCCTGTCATCGACAGGGAGTCGGTGACCACCAGGCCCTGGAAGCCGAGCTCGCTGCGCAACAGCCCCATCACCAGCCGCCGCGACAGCGAGGAGGGGACTCGCGGGTCGACGTTGCGCACGTCGAGGTGCCCGACCATCACGGCCGGGAGCCCAGCGTCGATACCGACGCGGAAAGGCACCAGGTCGGCGGCCCTCAGCCGGTGCAGGGTGCGGGTCTGGACGGGCAGCGAGAGATGGCTGTCGGCCGGGACCGAGCCGTGACCCGGGAAGTGCTTGAGCACCGGGACGACGCCCGATGCCAGGAGGCCCCGGGCGGCCGCCGTCGCGTGCTCGGCCACGACCCCGGGGTCGGACCCGGCGGAGCGCGAGCCGATCGTGGGGTCCTCGGGTCCGGTGGTCACGTCGGCGTCCGGCGCGAAGTCGACGGTGAAGCCGAGGCCGCGCAGCTCGGCGCCGCCGGCCCGGGCGGCCGCGCGCGTGAGCGCCGGCCGGCGTGCCGCGCCGGCCGACATGAAGGCGGGGAAACGGGTCGCGTCGCCCTGGACCCGTTGCACGAGGCCGCCCTCCTGGTCGACGGCGAGGAAGAGCGGCCAGTCCCGTGGCACCGCGCGGGACAGTGTCCGGTTGACGGCTCGGATCTGTCCCGTGGAGGCCACGTTGGCGCCGAAGGCGATGACCCCGCCGAGGTGGAGGCTGCGGACCAGGCGGGTCGGGGCCCGGGTCCCGACCCACTCCGCCACGATCACCTGCCCGGCGAGGTCGGGCAGCGCGAGGCGTCCTACCAGCCGTGCCGCCCGGTCGAGCTCGTCGGCCGTCGGCCCCCAACCGGTCACCAGCCCCAGGCGCCGCGCGGGCGGCACCGGTGGCGGCTTCTCCTGCTGCTGGGCCACTCGGGCGATGACCCCCGCAGGCGCCGGCTCCGGAGCGGCGGTGCAGCCGGCGAGCGCCAGCAGGGTCGCCAGCGCCGCGGCGGCGCTCCTGCCTCTGACCCTCATGGCCGACATCATCGCCCAGCGAGGGCGTACAGCCACCTTCAGGCGCTGCCGCGCTCCGCCCCGATGGTGGTGTCGGCGCCGTGACCGGTGTGCACGACGGTCTCGTCAGGGAGGTCGAGGAGGCGGGACCGGATCGAGACCCGGATGAGGTCGGGGTCGCTGTAGGAGCGGCCGGTCGCGCCGGGCCCGCCCTGGAAGAGCGTGTCACCGGTGAAGACGCAGCCGAGCTCCTCGACGTACAGGCAGACCGCTCCCGGCGCGTGGCCGGGCGTGTGCAGCACGGTGATCGCGGTGCCCGCGACGGTGAGGGTCTGCCCGTCGCTCAGGTCGACGTCCCACAGCAGGTCCGGGTGCGTCAGCTCCCACAGCGGCCGGTCGGCCGGGTGGAGCAGGATCGGCGCCCCCTTCGCCTCGCGAAGCGCCGGGGCGACCCGGACGTGGTCGTCGTGGGCGTGCGTACAGACGATGGCCTTGAGCCGGCGCTCCCCCACCAGCGCGAGGATGCCGTCCAGGTCGTGAGGTGCGTCGACGACGATGCACTCGGCGTCGTCACCGAGCACCCAGACGTTGTTGTCGACCTGGTGGGTCTCCCCGTCGAGGCTGAAGGTCCCGCTGGTCACGGCGTGGTCGACCCTCGCAGTCATTCGAAGATCACCACCGAGCGCAGGACCTCACCGCGGTGCATCTTGGCGAACGCCTCCTCGACGTCACCCAGGGCGATCTCCTCCGACACGAACGCGTCGAGGTCGAGGCGGCCCTGGCGGTACAGGTCCACGAGCATCGGGAAGTCCCGCGAGGGGAGGCAGTCGCCGTACCAGCTCGACTTGAGCGCT
>JBDSLK010000285.1:0-18142 GCA_039916425.1 Nocardioides sp. | reverse complement strand
GCCGCCGGGATCGACTCGCTCAACGTGGCCGCCGCCACCGCGGTGGCCTGCTACGTCGCGGCCCGACGCCGGCCGGGCTGACCGGGCCGAGACGCGGTCCGCTCGCCCGGGAGCCAGCACCGGCCGCCGGCGGGGAGGGCGTGACCAGCGTTCGGAGCACCGCTCAGAGGCCGGACTCGACCCGAATAAGGGCCAGGGTCTCCTCCGCCGTGCTCGCGGCGCCGACGACGGTCTCGTGGAGCCCGGGAACCAGCGGCGCGGGGTGGTACCACCGGCGCATCTCCTCGGCACCGAACCGGTCCGCGACGGGTTTGGTCGCGTGCCGGCGCACCGTCTCCTCGAAGGGGACGTCGAGCAGGTAGGTGCGCGTCACCCCGACGTGGTCACGCGCCAGGCAGCGAAGCATCGCGCCGTACGACGTGGCGCCGAGGATGCCGTCGACCACGACGTGGAGCCCACGGTCGAGGGCGAACCGCGCGGCGGCGTCGACGAGGTCGACGGCCACCCCGCCCCGCGCGTCACCGGCCCGCAGCACGTCGCGTCGCAGCAGGTCCTGGCTGACCCAGGCGAGGTCGCGGGGCCGGTGGTGCTGGAGGGCGCGCGCCACGGTCGACTTGCCCGACCCGGAGTTGCCGCGGACCACCACGAGCCGGGTCTGCGCGGTGCCGAGCGCGTGGGGGGCGACGTCCAGGACGAGGACCAGCTCGAGGCCGTCCTCGTCGTCCATCTGCTCGCCGACCTGTACGAACCCGCGGGAGCGGACCAGCGTGAGCGAGGGCGCGTTCCACGGCCCGACGGACGCGAGCACCCGGCGTACGCCGGGAGTCTCCCGAGCCCGGTCGAGCATCAGTCCGAGCACCGCCCTCGCGTGGCCCTTCCGGCGGTGCTCGGGGTCGATGGCATAGCCGACCTCGAGGGTCCCGTCGGTGTCGGGGGCCGCGTGGAAGCCGGCCCGGCCGACCGCCATGCCGTCGGCGACCACCACCCCGGTGACCCACGCCTCGTCGGCGGGGGTGAGCGCGACCTGGGCCGCCCGGCGCTGCCAGCTGCCGAGACACTCCGGCCCGAGGAGCCACGCCGACAGGGCGACGGGGGAGTGCCCGGCCGCCGCGACCTCGTCGCCGGCGGCCAGGGCCTCGAGCGCGGCGAGCGGCAGGTGCTCGACGGTGAGGCTCACGAGGTGGCCGTCCGCCGCTGCCGCAGCGCCTCGTGCAGCACGATCGAGCCGGCGGTGGCGGCGTTGAGGGAGCTCGCGGAGCCCGCCATCGGGATCGAGAGCAGCTCGTCGCAGCCGTCGCGCCAGCCTGCGGTCAGCCCGGTGGTCTCGTTGCCGACCACGACGGCGAGGGGTCCGGTCAAGGTCGCGTCGCGTACATCGACGGTGCCGGACTCGTCGAGGCCCAGCACCCGCCGTCCGGTCGTGCGAGCCCAGCCGAGCACCTCGCGGTGCGAGGGCGACCGGACCACGGTCAGTGCGAAGAGCGAGCCGGTGCTGGCCCGCACCGACCGTGGGTCGTAGGGGTCGGCCGCGTGCCCGGTCACGACGAGCGCTGAGGCACCGAAGGCGTCGGCCGATCGGGCCAGGGTCCCGATGTTGCCGGGGTACGACGGCCGGTCGAGCACCACGACCAGGGCGCCCGCGTCGATACGGTCGAGGTCGTCGGTGGGCTGGGCCACCACGGCCACCAGCTCGGGCGGGTCGTCGCGCTCCCCGAGCTCGGCAAGCAGCGCCGCCGCCATCAGCACCCGGTCCGCGCCCGCGAGCGCCGGCTCCGAGGAGTCCCAGAGCCGCTCGGCCCACGCCGAGCGCCGCCGCTGGTCGTCGCCGACCAGGGCGCGCACGGTCCAGCCGTGCTCGACCGCCAACGAGATCGGCCGCACTCCCTGGACGACGAACTCGCCGCTGCGGTGCCGCTTGGTGCGGTTGTCGAGAAGCGCCTGCCACTGCTGGAAGCGCGCGTTGCGGGTGGTGATGCGTGAGGTCACTCCGAACCCGTCATGATGCGGGCCAGCCCGGCGGGAAGTCCTCGGCGGTGCGCTCCTGCTCCTTGGTGAGCTTCTTGCGCGCCCGGGTGGCGAGGCGGTCGCCGAAGACGGTGCCGAGGGTGTGGTCGGTCTCGTGCTGGAGGCAGCGGGCCAGCAGCCCGTCACCGGAGAAGGCCACGGCCTCGCCGTCGAGCCCGGTGCCGGTCACGGCAGCGACGTCGGGACGCGCGAGCTCCACGAAGGCTCCGGGATAGGACAGGCAGCCCTCGTCGTCGTCGTCGAGCCTCCGGTCGCGGCCCTCGGGCAGGGTCACCACCGGGTTGCAGACGACGCCGACCACCTGGCGGCCCGACTCGTCGGGGCAGTCGAAGCAGAAGACCGCGAGGTCGACCCCGACCTGACAGGCGGCGAGACCGACGCCGTCCGCGGCGTACATCGTGGCCACCATGTCGGCGACGAGGGAGCGCAGGGCGTCGTCGTAGTCCGTGACCTGCCGGTTGGGGCGATGCATGACGTCCTCGCCCCAGCGGGTGATGGGCCGCACCGTGCCGCCCCGGGGGAGCGGCCCGTGCGGCGCGTACGGGTCGGTGCCGGGCTGCGTGGACATGGCGGAGATCCTAGGACTCCGGCGGCGGGAACGCGGACCCGGGGACTGTCGGTGGATGGAGCTGTAACTCGCAGTTACAGTGACGCCCATGGACCATCGCCACGGCCTGAGCTCCCAGGAGTCGCGCGACCCGATCGGCTACGCCGTCGCCGCCCTCAACCGTCTCGCGCAGAGCGACGTCCTCGACCGGATCGGTCTGCGCCGGCAGGCCGAGCGGGCCGTCTTCGTGGTGACGCGCGCCGGCTTCCGGGGTGTCGGGGCCGCCACCACCGCGAGCCGGGCATTCGCCCGCCGCGGCGACCGGGGGGCAGCCGGGGTGCGCGCGCCCTCGACCGACGAGCGCGGGGTCTTCGACCTGACCCCCACCGACGACGAGCAGCTGCTCGTCGACGTGGTGAGAGAGTTCGCCGCCGAGGTGCTCCGACCGGCGGCAGCCGAAGCCGACGAGACCTGCGCGGCCCCCGAGGCCGTGCTCAAGGCGTCCCTGGAGATCGGGCTGCCGGTCCTGGGGGTCCCCGAGTCGCTCGGCGGCATCGCCGAGGAGCGATCCGCGATGGCGGGGACGCTCGTGGCGGAGGCCCTCGCGCACGGCGACCTCGGCCTGGCCGTCGCCACACTCGCGCCCGGCTCGGTGGCCACCGCACTGGCGCTGTGGGGCACCGACGAGCAGCAGCAGACCTACCTGCCGGCGTTCACCGGGGACGACGTGCCCGTGGCGTCGTTGGCACTGACCGAGCCCACCGTCCTCCTCGACGTGCTCGACCCCGCCACCACCGCGACCCGTGACGGCGACGGCTACCTGCTCGACGGCGTCAAGTCGTTGGTCGCCCGCGGTGTCGAGGCCGAGCTGTTCGTGGTCGGCGCGGTGCTGGGCGGGTCGCCGGTGCTGTTCCTCGTGGAGTCAGGGGCCGAGGGGCTCACCGTCGAGGACGAGCCGGCGATGGGCGTGCGGGCCGCCGGGCTCGCACGCCTGACCCTGAACGGCGTACGCGTCCCGGCCGCCTCGGTGCTCGGCGCGACCGACGGGTCGACCTACACCGAGTGCGTCCGGCTCTCCCGGCTGGCCTGGTGTGCCCTCGCCGTCGGCACCGCCCAGGCGGTCCTCGACTACGTGACGCCCTACGTCAAGGAGCGCACGGCGTTCGGGGAGCCGATCGCCCACCGGCAGTCGGTGGCCTTCAAGGTCGCCGACATGGCCATCGAGGTGCAGGCGATGCGGCTGCTGACCTACCGCGCCGCCTCGCGGGCCGCCCGCGGCGAGGACGTCGCCCGCGACGTGGCGCTGGCCCGGCGGCTCTGCGCCGACAGGGGCATGCAGGTCGGCCTCGACGGCGTGCAGCTGCTCGGAGGGCACGGCTTCGTCAAGGAGCACCCGGTCGAACGGTGGTACCGCGACCTGCGCGCCATCGGTCTGATGGAAGGAGCCGTCCTCGTCTGAGGGCCCGCCATGATCAATCTCGAGACTCCTCGCAAGCACCGGGTGCTGGTCGACCAGGCCCACCAGGTGGCCATGAACATGCTCCGCCCGATCTCGCGCAAGTACGACCGCGCGGAGCACACCTACCCCCACGAGCTCGACATGCTCGCCGCGATGATCGACGGTCTGGCCGAGTCGGGCGCGAGCTCGGGGGCCGGAGCCGCCGGCGTAAGCCGCGACGCCCGGCCCGACAGCCCCGACGGCCCCGGCGGTCCCGTCCGCAACGGGACCAACCTGGCCTCCGTGCTCTCGGTCGCCGAGATGTGCTGGGGCGACACCGCGTTGCTGCTCGCGATGCCGCGCCAGGGGCTGGGCAACTCCGCGATCGCGTCGGTGGCCGACGAGGAGCAGGCCGCCCGGTTCGCCGGGATCTGGGCCTCGATGGCCATCACCGAGCCCGGGACCGGCTCGGACTCCGCCAACATCTCCACGACCGCCCGCCTCGACGGGGACGAGTACGTCATCGACGGCGAGAAGATCTACGTCACGTCCGGAGACCGTTCCGACGCCGTGGTGGTCTGGGCGACTCTCGACCGGTCGCTCGGGCGGGCGGCCATCAAGTCGTTCGTCGTCCCCAAGGGCACGCCCGGGATGACCGTGGAGCGGCTCGAGCGCAAGCTCGGCATCCGGGCCTCCGACACCGCCACGATCCGGTTCGAGGCCTGCCGGGTGCCCGCGGAGAACCTGCTGGGCTCGCCCGACGTGGACGACAGGCAGGGTTTCGCCGGCGCGATGGCGACCTTCGACAACACCAGGCCGCTGGTCGCGGCGATGGCCGTCGGCTGTGCCCGCGCCGCCCTGGACCTGACCCGCGACCTGCTGGCGCAGGCGGGTGTGGAGGTCGACTACGACCGGACCGCGGCCCGGCAGACGGCGGCCGCGTCCACGCTGCTCCGGCTGGAGGCCGACCTCGAGGCCGCCCGGCTGCTGATGATGCAGGCGGCCTGGCTGGCCGACAACGGCCGGCCCAACTCGCTGGAGGCCTCGATGGCCAAGGCGAAGGCCGGCCGGGTCGGGTCCGACGTCACGCTCTCGTGCGTGGAGCTCTGCGCGACCGTCGGCTACAGCGAGCACGACCTGCTGGAGAAGTGGGCCCGTGACTCCAAGATCCTCGACATCTTCGAGGGCACCCAGCAGATCCAGCAGCTGATCGTCGCCCGCCGGGTCCTGGGGCTGAGCAGCGCCGAGCTGAAGTAGGCACCCTCCTGGCCGGGAGTCAGTCGTTGAGAGCGGCCAGCGCCAGCACGTCGTCGGGGCCGCCGAGGTCCGGCGTCGCCAGGAAGACCGTGGTCACGCCCCGACCGGCTAAGAGCGCGTGCCGGTCGCGCTGGTCGGCGACCGTTCCCGCGTGGGTGCGGGCGGCGTACGCCGCGGCCGGGGTGCGACCGCGGTGGCGCTCCACCCGGGCCCACACGTCGTCGCGGTCAACGCCGATCACCGGAAGGTCGAGCACGGTCACCGCGACCTCTGCGGGGTCGCGGCCGACCTCCGCGCAGTGCGCGCGCAGGACACCGATCTTGTGGTCGAGCACGGCGAGGTCCGCCGAGGGCAGGTTGCAGGCGTCGCCGTGCTGCGCCGCGATCCGCAGGGTGCGCCGTTCGCCGGAGCCGCCGACGACGACCGGGACCGGCGCGGGCGGCCGCGGGTAGGCCGTGGTCTCCGGCAGCCCGGACGCGGGGTCGGCCTTCGTGCCCGGCGCCCACAGTGCCCGCATCGTCACGATCGCCGCCTCCAGCGCATCGAGCCGTTCGCGGGCCGCCGGGAACGGAAGACCGAAGGCCGCGTGCTCGCGGTCCCACCAGCCGGCCCCGACCCCGACGAACGCCCGCCCACCGGTGAGCGCCGACAGCGTTGCGGCTGCCTTGGCCGTGATGCCCGCCGCGCGGAAGGTCACCGGTGTGCAGAGCGTGCCGAGCCGGAGCCGGGTGTCCAGCCCGGCCAGGGCGCCGAGGGTGACCCAGGGCTCGGGGATCGGGTCCCAGACACGGCCCACCTGCGGGATCTGCAGCAGGTGGTCCATCAGCGCGATCCCGGCGAAGCCGGAGGCTTCGGCGGCCAGGGCGACCTCGCGCAGCCAGCCGCCCGGGTCCTCGCCCCACGGGAAGCGGGAGAGCTGGAGGACGATCTCGACGCCGGTAGAGGCGCGTCGGTCGGGTGTGGACGGTAGAGGGTGTCGCGACGGTTGCTGTGCCACCTCCGCAACCGGCGTGGTCGTGGCGGCCCGCTCGACCTGCGGAGGTCCGTCGACGAGCTCGAGGACCTGGTCCCAGCCCTCGGACGCCAGCTCTGCCAGCACGGCCGGCACCCGCGCGAGCTGGGCGGTCAGCACCGGCGCCGGCACCGGACGGTCGCGGGCGGCGTTGCGTCGACGACACTCGGCCGCGGCTGTCGTGAGCGCCACCGCGACGGCCGGCAGGCCCGCGGCGCGGGCGGCGGCGAGCCACGTCACGCGGCGGGACGCGTCGAGGCCGAGCGTGTCCACGACCGTGGTGAGGCGGCGACCCAGCCGAGCAGCGACGACGGCCTCGAGCACGGCGAAGGCGTCGGCCGAGGCGTCGAGGTCGTACGGGCCGCTGCCAACGACGCCGCGCAGGTCGTCGGACGACACGATCTCCGGGCCGCGGTACCGCGCCCGGGCCCAGGTGGACTTGCCGGAGCCGGAGGCGCCGACCAGCACGATGAGAGCCGGGTCCGGGAGCCGCACCTCGCCAGTCTCCCAGACCAGGCCGCCCCGCTCCGGAAGATCCGGAGAGGGGCGGGAGACGGGAGAGAGGTCAGGCGGCGCGGAAGGGGTCGTGCTCGGCGGGGTCGGCGGGCATCAGGTAGATCGCGAAGACCATGCCGAGCAGCGCGGACCCGCCGTCGCGCACAACCTGTGCTGAGTAGTCCCACCCAACGTGGTCGGATGTCGTCATGAGGATGTACGCCGCCACGCCCGCCCGGGCGACCCGCCAAATCGTCGCCGACCTGCTCTTCGTGCTCTGGCTGGTCGGCTGGGTCTGGGTGGCCTCGACCGTCCACGACACCACCATGGCGTTGGCCGGTCCCGGCCGGCAGACCGAGGAGTCAGCCACCAGCCTCTCCGATCGGCTGCGCGACGCGGGTGCCTCGCTCGACGACCTGCCCGTCGTCGGGGACGGGGTCGCGGCGCCCTTCGACCAGGCCGCCGACGCCTCCGACGGCCTCGCCGCCGCCGGCCGGGCGCAGGTCTCGGCCGTCGAGGACCTCGCCTTCTGGCTGGGGCTGTCGGTAGGTGCGATCCCGATCCTGGTGGTCGCGGGGTTCTACCTCCCGGTGCGCTACCGGTTCGTCCGGCGGGCCAGTGCCGGCCAGCGGTTCGTCGACGCGGGCGAGGACCTCGACCTGTTCGCGCTCCGGGCGCTGGCGCACCAGCCCATGCACGTGCTGGCGAAGGTCAGCGACGACCCGGCGGGGCAGTGGCGCCGTCGGGACCCTGCGGTCACCCGCGCCTTGGCCGAGCTCGAGCTGCGGGCCAGCGGGCTGCGGCCACCCACACTCAAGGCATAGTGGCGCGCATGGCCCGGAAGAGCACGCGCAGTGCGTTGATCATCGAGACCCTGCAGGACGCCTTCGCCCCCTTGATGCGGGCGGATCCCAAGGCCTTCCGGGGCAAGTACCGCAAGATGGCGGCCGACCCGCACGCGTTCTATCGCGGCAGTGCCTGCCTCTTCTACGCTGACGTCACGGCGGTGGACGACCCGTTCGTCAACGACCAGAGCGCGCGCATCTGGGTGCACGGCGACCTGCATATGGAGAACTTCGGGACCTACCTCAACGCCGATGGACGCTTGGTGTTCGACATCAACGACTTCGACGAGGCCTACCTGGGTCGTTTCACCTGGGACCTTCAGCGCTTCGCGGCCTCGCTCGCCCTGATGGGCTGGCAGAAGGCGCTGCCCGAGAAGGAGATCACCCGACTGATCGGGCGCTACGTGCGTGCCTACCTGAGCCAGGTCGACGCCTACCGCAAGACCGAGGACGACGCCGGTGACTTCGCGCTCTACCTCGACAACACCGACGGGCCGATCCATGAGGCGCTCGTGGAGGCCCGGCGACAGCGGCGCGCCGACCTCCTCGACGAGTTGACCGCCGTCACCGAGGGCACCCGCAGCTTCGTCACCGACGCCACGACCCGGCGGCTCTCGGCCGACGAGCGGAAGAAGGTCGTGGCAGCGTTCCGGGGGTACCTCGACACGATCCCCGAGGACAAGCGGTTCGACCGCGACCTCTTCTACGAGCTGCGCGACGTCGTGGGCAAGTCCGGGTTCGGGATCGGCAGCGCCGGGCTGCCGGCCTACAACCTCCTCGTCGAGGGCTACAGCCAGGCGCTCGACAACGACGTGGTGCTGTCGATGAAGCAGGCCAACATCCCGGCCGTGAGCCGCTTCGTGGACACCACCGACGTGGACTCCTACTTCGAGCACGAGGGCCACCGGACGGCGGTCAGCCAGCACGCGCTCCAGGTCCACACCGACCCGCTGCTCGGCTACACCGAGATCGACGGGGTCGGGTACGTCGTGTCCGAGATGTCGCCGTACGAGATCGATCTCGACTGGGGCGAGATCCACGACCCCGGCGACATCGCCGCCGTCGTGGACCTGCTCGGCCGGGCGACCGCCAAGATCCACTGCGCGTCCGACGAGGACAGCGAGCAGGACCTCGTGGACTTCTCGGTGGAGGAGGCGATCGCTGCCGGCATCCAGGGCAGACGCCGTGAGTTCGTCACCTGGTTGACCGACTTCGGGTTGTCGTACGCCGCGACGGTGCGGGCGGACCACGCGCTCTTCGTCGAGGCCTTCCGTGAGGGCAAGGTCGGCATCGCCGCGACCTGAGCCCGAAGCCGCTCGGCGGGTCAGTCGGCGGCCGCGGCCCCCGACGGGGTCGCGACCAGCGTGGACGGTGCGGCCCAGCCGGCGGCAGTGAAGGCGTCCGCGACGGCGGCGATGACGTGGTCGCGACGGTCCGGGTCCACCAGCGCGACCGCCGAGCCGCCGAAGCCGCCTCCCGTCATCCGCGCGCCCAGGGCACCGGCGGCGACGGCCGTCTCGACGGCCAGGTCCAGCTCGGGGCAGGAGATCTCGAAGTCGTCGCGCATCGACGCGTGCGACTCCGCGAAGAGGCCGCCGACCACGTCCCACTCGCTGCCCTCGATCTCCGTCACCGTGCGGGAGACCCGGGAGATCTCTGTGACGACGTGCCGGGCCCGGCGCCGGAGCCGGTCGTCGTCGAGACGCTCCAGGTCGGCCAGCGTGGCCGAGCGCAGCGTCATCAGTCCCAGGAGCCGCGCGGCCTCCTCGCAGTCGGCCCGCCGCGACGCGTAGCCGCCGTCGTTGAGGGCGTGGGACACCCCGGTGTCGATGACCAGGATCTCCGGCGCGTCCGGCCCGATCGGCACCGCCCGGGTGGAGCCCGCGGAGAAGTCGATAAGCAGCGCGCTGCCGGCTTCGGCGAGCAGGGCCACGGTCTGGTCCATCCCGCCGGTCGGAGCGCCGGCGACGTCGGTCTCGGCGCGCATGCAGACCCCGACCAGCATCTTGCGCCGACCCTCACCCACATCCTCCCCGAGCGTGGCCAGCGCGGCCATCGCGACGGCACACTCGAGGGCCGCCGAGCTCGACAGCCCGGCGCCCAGGGGCACGGTGCTGTCGACCAGGGCGTCCATCCCCGGGACGGGCAGCCCGGTCTCCCGCATCGCCCACAGCACGCCGACGGCGTATGCCGCCCAGCCAGGCACCGAGCGGGGCGTCACCTCGTCGAGCCGGCCCGTCCAGGGCTGGTCCATCTGCGTGCTCGCGATCCGCACGACGCCGTCGGTGCGTGGCGTGGACGCGACGTAGGTGCGGTGGGGCAGGGCCACCGGCAGGCAGAGGCCGTCGTTGTAGTCGGTGTGCTCACCGATCAGGTTGACCCGGCCCGGTGCGTGGCCGACGACGAGTGGTTCAGCGTCGTACGCCGCGCGGAACGCCGCACGGGTGGAGGCGGCGAGCTCACGCGGGTCGCCGGGGGCGAGGTGGGGCATGGGATGACCCTAGGGGGCGCGCGGCGCGCCGTGACCATGCCGCGGGTCGCGTCGTCGGGGCGGTGTCCCGATCGACGACCACCCAGAGGCAGCCGACGCCGAGGCACTGCCGTGCGGGGGTAGATTCCTCGCTCGTGCGCTTCCTCCACGACGGCCCGCCCTCCCACGACCTGACCTACGACGACGTGTTCATGGTGCCCCGCCACTCGGCAGTCGCGAGCCGCTACGACGTGGACCTCGCCACCGGGGACGGCACGGGGGCCACCGTGCCGGTCGTGGTCGCCAACATGACCGCGATCGCGGGGAAGCGGAGGGCCGAGACGGTCGCCCGCCGCGGCGGTCTGACCGTCATCCCGCAGGACATCCCGATCCCGGTGGTGGCCGACGTGGTCGCCTTCGTCAAGTCCCGCCACACCGTCTTCGACACCCCGATCGAGCTGGCGCCGACCCAGACGGTCGCGGAGGCGCTCTCGCTGATCCCGAAGCGCTCGCACCGCGCCGCCGTGGTCACCGCGGACGGGCGTCCCGTCGGGGTGGTGGCCGAGGCCGACTGCGCCGAGGTGGACCGGTTCGCCCAGGTGCAGGACGTGATGAACCGGGCGATGGTCGTCATCGACGCCGACACCGACCCGCGCACCGCCTTCGAGCGCCTCGACGCCACCGCGCATGCGCCGGTCGCGGTGGCCGTCGGTGGCGACGGCCGGCTGCTCGGGGTGCTTACCCGCATCGGTGCGCTGCGGGCCACGCTCTACCAGCCCGCGCTCGATGCCCGGGGCGGCCTGCGGATCGCCGCCGCGGTGGGGGTCAACGGGGACGTTGCCGCCAAGGCGGCCGCGCTGCTCGAGGCCGGTGTCGATGCTGTGGTGCTCGACACCGCGCACGGTCACCAGGACCGGATGCTCGACGCGCTCCGGGCGGTCCGGGCCCTCGACCCCGCTGTGCCCGTGGTCGCCGGCAACGTGGTGTCCCGCGAGGGCACGGTCGCCCTGCTCGAGGCCGGTGCCGACATCGTCAAGGTGGGCGTGGGGCCCGGCGCGATGTGCACGACCCGGATGATGACCGGGGTCGGCCGACCGCAGTTCTCCGCCGTGATGGAGTGCGCGGCGGCGGCTCGCGGGCTGGGTGGCCACGTATGGGCCGACGGCGGCGTGCGCCATCCGCGCGACGTTGCCCTCGCCCTCGCGGCCGGTGCCTCCTCGGTAATGATCGGCTCCTGGTTCGCGGGCACCCACGAGTCGCCCGGAGACCTGCTCCACGACGCCGACGGCCGGGCCTTCAAGCGCTCCTTCGGCATGGCCTCCGCCCGGGCCGTGGCCAGCCGGACCGCGTCGGAGTCGGCCTTCGACCGGGCCCGCAAGGGGCTGTACGAGGAGGGCATCTCGTCCTCGCGGATGTACCTCGACCCGGCCCGCCCGGGCGTCGAGGACCTCCTCGACGAGATCTGCTCCGGCCTCCGGTCGGCCTGCACGTACGCCGGTGCCGCCACGGTGGAGGAGCTCCACGAGCGGGCCCTGGTCGGGGTGCAGAGCGCCGCCGGGTTCCACGAGGGACGACCGCTCTCGTCCTCCTGGTAGCGACGGCCCCGCGGCCCGGTCAGCCGCGCGAGCTGCGAGCGGTGCGGCCCCGGGTCACCGCGACGAAGGCCTGCGTCCGTTCGTCGTCCTGCTCGATCAGCCAGGTCAACGCCACCTCGGTCTCGGGCACGCCCCGCACCGGGCGGTGCACGACGTCCTTGCGGTGGTGCAGACGGGCCACCGACATCGGCAGCACCACCACCCCAGTCCCGCTCGCAGCGACCTCGACGGCGTCCGCGACGTCCATCGGTGGGAAGTCGAGCTGGGCCGCGTCGGGCTCGAAACCGGCCGGTGGGCCGAGCACGAACTGCTCGTCGGCGAGATCGCCCAGCGCGACCTCGTCGTACGCCGAGACCACGTGCTCGTGGGCCACGACCACGACCGGCACCTCCCGGTAGAGGGTGACGAGGTGAAGGCCGTCGCGGTCGACAGGGAGCCGGACCAGCGCCATGTCGACGTCACCGGCACGCACCGCGGCCTCGGCGCCGTCCTCCTCGAGCGGCACCAGCTCGAGGGGCTCGGGTCGCTGCTCGCGCCAGGCCCGCGCCCACTTGTCGGGCGTGACACCGGTGACGAACCCGACGCGGAAGGGCAGGGGCGCTGGCGGCGGGGGCACCCGACCAAAGTAGCGATCTGTCGAACGCGGGGGAAAACCACACCCCCGGGTGGTTTAACCTCCTGCGGCGCTGTGCATGATCTGTGTCATGAAGAGGACACGAGTTTCTGTGGTGGCGGTGGGTGCCGCGATGGCGATGACCGCCACCGTCATGACCACTGCCCCTGCCCAGAGCGCCCCGAGCGCCCCGACCGGCATCAGCCAGGCATCGATCTCCGGCCTTGCCTCCAACGCCGCCCTCGGCAAGCGGAGGACCAGGGTGACAGCGAAGGCGTCTGCCTCGCCCGTCGTGGTCCTCACGCCTGCCACTGTGACCGGCAAGGTCAACGGCCCCAAGCGCAAGGTCCTCCTCCAGCTGAAGAACGCCTACGGTTGGAAGACGGTCGACAAGGACAAGACCAACAAGCGGGGCAAGTACGCCCTCAAGGTGCCGACGAAGTGGTACGGCAAGAAGAAGATGCGTGCCGTCGCCCCGCCGACCCGCCGTTTCCGCGGCGACATCAACAAGGTCAGCGTCCGGGTGACCGAGGGCTATGTGCCCCTGGGTGCCAACAAGTCGTGGACGCGGCTGACCAACTACAAGACGCGCTACAACCCCTGCCAGACGATCAAGTACGTCGTGAACCCCACCACGCTCCCGGCCGACGGCGTCGCGGTGCTCAACGAGGCGATCTTCCGGATCGAGCTCGCCACCGGGCTGCGCTACAAGTACTCCGGTGCCACCGGCGCGATCCCGTTCCGCACCACCAGCGGCAGGGACGAGGACAAGAAGGCCAACCTCGCCATCGCGTGGAGCACGCCGGACACCGACGCCTCGAACCTCGCCGGTGGCGTGCTCGCCCGGGGTGGCTTCAGCAAGGCTCAGTGGGTGCCGAAGCGCAGGACCTACAAGCTGACCAAGACCGGTCTGCTGATGGACGCGAGCGACACCTACGCGTTCCGTGGCTTCGAGAACGGCTCCTCGCTGGGTGCGGTGCACATGCACGAACTGACGCACGCGGCGGGCCTGGGCCACGCCGACAACGACCCGACGCAGATCATGTACCCGTACGCCAACCCGGAGAAGCCCGCCCTGTTCGGCAACGGTGACCTGACCGGCCTCAAGAAGAGCGGCGCGGACGCCGGCTGCCTGAGCCGTGGCAGTGCCCGCGTGGTTGCCAACGGGCCGGAGCTGACCCCGGTCAGCCTGCCCTGAGCACCAGGTAGCACCAGCTTCACCGCCGAGTGCCCCGAGGACCGATGGTCCTCGGGGCACTCACGCTTCTCGGGCTACTTGGTGGGTTCGGGCACCACGGCGACGGCGCAGGTGGCGTGCTCCACCACCGACGTGGCCACCGAGCCGAAGGTCAGCGCCGACTGGTGCTCACCTCGGGAGGCGCCGACCACCAGGACATCCATACGCTGCCCCATCAGGACCAGGGACCGGTCCGGTAGACCGCGGGCCAGCTCGGTGCGGACCCGCACCTGCGGGTAGAGCTCGGTCATCCCGCTGATGGTCTCGGCGAGGAGCAGGCGCTGCTCGACCAGCTGGTCGGACCGGTCACCGACCAGGTGGGCGGGCGTGGTCGCGGCCTCGACGTCCCAGAAGCAGTGCAGCACGGTGAGCGGGAGGTCCCGCTGCGCCGCCAGCCGGAAGGCGAAGTCGAGCGCGGTCATCGAGCGCGCGGTGCCCTCGACCCCGACCAGCACGCCGTTGCGGACGGCGCCGAGGTGGCCGGGCCGGTGGATGACGACCGGGCAGGCCGCTCGTCGTACCAGCGAGACGCCGACCGAGCCCAGCAGCGCGCTACGGACGGGACCGCGACCGTGCGACCCGAGCACCAGCATCGCCGCATCCTCCGAGAGCTCCTCGAGGAGCTCCCGCGCGTCGGACATCCGCAGCACGCCGTGGACCTCGATGCGACCGGCAGCCCAGCGCTCCGCCTCGCGACGGGCTTCGCCGAGCACCTCACCGGCGGCGGTCAGCATCGCTTCGCGCGCCGCGTAGGGATCGGCCATCGCCTGGTCGATCCAGGGCGGGACCAGTGCCCCGGTGGCATGCACCACGGTCAGGGCTCGATGCTCGGCCACGGCCTGGTCGACCGCCCACGACAGGGCCCGGTGGGACGACGAGGACCCGTCGATGCCGACCACGATGCTGCCCGCCGGGACGGTCTCCACCGACGGCTTCGCGAGGACCGACTGTTCGAGCTTGGTGTTCATGATCGTGCCTCCGTGGTCGACGTGGACGGGTTCAGACTGGCTTGCCTGGCGGACGGGATCAGCGCAGCGCCGGGTTGTGCTGGACGATCTCGTGCTTGGACCACCAGTGGCCGAGGCCCCAGGTGTTTCCGGCGTTCAGCAGGGCGAGGGCGACCATGGTGAGGGCGCCGAGGATGTGCTCGTCGAGGACCGGGTTGTTCTCCGGAGGGAGGACCGCGGTCCACATCATGACGTACAGCAGGGCGCCGGCTCCGGCGGCGAGACGCATGCCCGCACCGAGGGTGAGGGCCAAGCCGATGCCGAGCAGGCCGAGCATGAACAGCCAGTCGGCCCAGGCGGCTCCGGCGATGTTGTTGTAGAAGCCCTTGAAGGGGCCGTCCGCGCCGAAGGCGAGGAAGCCCTCGGTCGGGCTGCCGCCGTTGATCCAGGCGGCGTCACCGAAGCGGTCCAGCACGCCTTCGGGGCTGTAGCCGGTGTGGAAGCCGAGGGCGAAGGTCTTGTCCAGGAAGGCCCACAAGAACGTGAGCCCGAAGCTGATCCGCAGGACGGCCAGCACGCGGTGGGTCAGCGTTGCGTGCGTGCCGACGACCACGTCGGCCGGGGCCTCGTGAACGGTGATGCTCTCGTGGTGGTGGATGGCAGCCATGACGGCCTCCTGGATCGATGGGTGTGCTTGCCTCTCGATCGTCTCGCCGCCCGGTCCGGGAGGTCAGGGCCACCCGGCCCCGCGCACGATGGCCTTTGGTCCCGTCCCGGTGGGCACCGTTGCCCCTGTCCGTCCTGCCGTGCGGACGGGAGGCTGGGTGGATCGAGAGAGGCGGACCCTATGGCGCACGAGAACATCTGGACAGGTGGACGACTGATCGAGCTCACCACGCAGGAGTGCTGGGAGCTCCTGGCGTCCCGGCCGGTCGGCCGGATCGCCTACGACGACGGGGAAGGACCCGTCGTGCTCCCCGTCAACCACCTGGTGTGCGACGGGACGATCCGGTTCCGGACCGCTCCGCACTCGACCCTCGCGAGCCACGTGCACGGTCACCGGGTGGCCTTCCAGCTCGACGACGTCGAGGAGTTCCACACCTCCGGCTGGAGCGTGCTGGTGCGTGGCCGAGCCGTCCTTGCCGACCTCGATCTGCACGGCGAGGTGGAACTCACGACGTGGGTGGCGGGCAACCGTCAGCTGGTCGTGGAGATCACGCCCACCGAGGTCACCGGTCGCCGACTGATCGGCAACTGACCGGCGAATGACCGGTCCTGCTCGCCCGGGCGTGACCGGGCGAGCCTAGATGAAGAGCATCTGCGCGCCGTCGGTCATCTCGATGAAGTCGCTCGCGCTGATGATGCCCTCGACCTCGTCGTACAGGTCCTTCTCCACGAGGTGGTTCATGTCCGCTGACATCCGGCAGGCCCAGAGGTGACCACCGGAGGCGACGATCTGCTCGAGGAAGTCGGGGATCTCGGGGACGTCGAGGTCCGCGATGGACTTGCGCAGCCTGGAGGTGGCCATCGAGGTCATTCCGGGCAGCCCGCCGAGGCCCTGCGGCATGTGTGTCGCGGTGTTGCCGAGCATCGTGAACTTGAGGTCCGCCATCGTCTTCTTGTTGATCATCTCGAAGCCCCAGAACGTGAAGAACAGGTGCGTCTCGATGCCCTCACCGAGAGCTGCGTTGGCCAGGATCAGGCCGGGGTAGGCCATGTCCAGGCTGCCTTTGGAGCAGATGATCGCGAGCTTGCGGCCGGTCGCCTCGTCGGAGCCGAAGCTGGGGACGATGGCCGGTGCTGTGGTGGGGGTGGCGTCGATGGTGGTCATGGTGCTGCCTTCCTGGGCTCGTGCGGTGCGGGGGTGGTTGGCGGAGGGGTCAGACGCAGCCCGCGGGCTTCGGCAGCCCGGCGACGTAGGCCATCTTCTTGGCGGGCTTCTGGGGGAAGAGGGCGAAGAGCCGCTTGACGGGGATGTCGCCGCGGGTGGAGACCCGGCGGAGGGTCGCGGTCTCGCCCTTCTCGGCAAAGTCCGCGCGCAGGAAGTGCAGCGCCTTCCAGTGCTCGTCGGTCAGGGTGATGCCGACCTGGCGGGCCAGCTCGGTGGCGAGCTCCTCGGTCCACTCCGCGGGGTCGGTGAGGAAGCCCTCCTCGTTGACGTGGATCTGGTAGCCGGCGAGTGTGGTGACGGGCATGACGTGCTTCCTTTCCTAGGCGGCGTCGGGATCGGCGCCGATGGGGGTCTTGCCGAGCATCGACATGTGCGCCGGCAGTGGGATCGGCCGGCCGGGCAGCAGGACGTTCCAGTAGATCCACCGGAACGCGAGCTTGCCGAGGTGGTTGGCCCGGGTCTCCTTGAGCAGTCCCAGAGGGCCAGCCCAGGGCAGCGGGTAGCTCCCGGGCAACGGCTCGGTGTCGTAGTTGAAGTCGATAAGCAGCGCCTTGCCGTCGCCGGACTCGATGAAGCAGTTGGCGTGACCGTCGAACGACCCGCTCATGGGCTCGCCCTCCACGTGCTCGAGGAAGTTGTCGACGAAGACCTCGACGGAGAAGTGCGCGACCGAGCCGGCTTTGGAGGTCGGGATGTCCGAGGCGTCACCGACCGCGAAGATGTTGTCGAAACCCTTGGCCAGCAGGGTGTGCCGGTCGACCGGCACGTAGTTGAGGTCGTCGCCGAGACCCGACCGGGCCACGAAGTCGGCGCCCATGTTGAGCGGCACGGTGACCAGGAGGTCGAAGGGGACCTCGCGTTCGTCGTACGACACCAGCATCTTGCGCTCGGGGTCGATCCGCTCGACCAGGAAGTCCGGTTCGACGTGGATCTTGCGCTCGGAGAGCATCGAGCCCAGGTGTGCGGAGGCGACGGGCTTGGTGAAGGCGCCGGCCAGCGGCGTGACGTAGACCAGCTCGACCCGGTCACGCAGGCCGCGCTCGCGCAGCCAGGCCTCGGCCAGGAAGGTGAACTCCAGCGGCGCGACCGGGCACTTGATGGGGACGTCGGTGATGTGCACGACGAGGCGGCCGTGGTCGAAGTTCTCCAACGCCGACGCCAGCGCGAGGGCGCCGTCCTCGGTGTAGAAGTCGAAGATGCTGCGGCGCCACTCCGGGCCGAGCATGCCGGGGGTCTGGTCGGGGCGCGGCGAGGTGCCAGAGGCGATCACCAGGTAGTCGTAGGCGAGCGTGCGTCCGTCGCTGAGGGCGACCTCCCGGGCGAGCGGGTCGACCCGGTCGACGTCGCCGATCACAAAGTCGACGCCGTCGGTGAGGAAGGCGTGCCGCGAGCGGCTGACCTGGTCGGCGGAGTAGGCGCCGAACGGCAGGAAGAGGAAGCCGGGCTGATAGGGATGGACGTCGTCGCGATCCACCACCGTGATGGACCAGTCGCGGGCGTCCAAGCGACGCCGGAGCTTGTTCACGATCATCGTCCCAGCGGTGCCAGCACCCAGGACCACCAGCTTGTTGGCCACGGCTCTCTCCTGACCTCACGGACACGGCAGGTGTCCTACCTCTGACGCTAGGCAGCCTCGGTCGGCCGGGGCAGGGAAGAAGGTCCCGGCAAGGGGGGCCGCAAGGCGGCAGGCGTCCGAGCGGACGAGGGGCACACTGGAGCCAGCCCCGGGGCTGGCTCCGACGCGGAGTCGACCGGGCGCCTCGAAGGGCC
>JBDSLK010000284.1:0-6054 GCA_039916425.1 Nocardioides sp. | reverse complement strand
GCCGAGGACATCGACGAGGTGCAGCGCCAGCTGCGCGGCTCGGTCTCCGCCGCCCCCGAGGGTGGCGGCAGGTCCGGCGCCACCGCCAGCACCGAGGAGGAGGGCCGATGACCCAGTACGTCGCCCTCTCGGCGATCCTCTTCAGCATCGGCAGCATCGGGGTCCTGACCCGGCGCAACGCCATCGTGGTCTTCATGTGCGTCGAGCTGATGCTCAACGCGTGCAACCTGGCGCTGGTGGCCTTCGCCAAGCAGCACGGCAACCTCGAGGGGCAGGTGGCCGCCTTCTTCGTGATGGTGGTCGCGGCCGCCGAGGTCGTGGTCGGCCTGGCGATCATCATGACCATCTTCCGGACCCGTCGGTCGGCCTCGGTCGACGACGCGAGCCTGCTGAAGTACTGAGGGGCACTCGATGAACCTGCATGCCCTGACGACCATCCCGGTCGTCGAGCCGATCGCGGCCGACGGGGTCTTCTCCCTGCTCTGGCTGGTGATCGCGCTGCCGCTGGCCGGTGCGGCGATCCTGCTGGTCGGAGGGCCGCTGGCCCGCGGCGCCCTCGACAGGTGGGGCCACCTGATCGGCACGGCCTTCCCGGTCGGCTCGTTCGTGGTCAGCCTGCTGCTGTTCGTCTCCCTCCTCGGCCGTGGGGAGGAGGAGCGCCAGATCGGGCAGCACCTGTTCACCTGGTTCCGGACGGGCTCGTTCGACGTCGGCCTCGACCTGCTCTACGACCCTCTGTCGTCGCTGTTCCTGCTGCTGATCACCGGGGTCGGCTCGCTGATCCACGTCTACTCGATCGGCTACATGGAGCACGACCCGCGCCGGCGCCGGTTCTTCGGCTACCTCAACCTCTTCGTCGCCGCCATGCTGATGCTGGTCCTCTCGGCCAACTACGTGGGCCTCTTCCTGGGCTGGGAGGGCGTCGGCCTGGCGTCGTACCTGCTGATCGGCTTCTGGCAGCACAAGCACTCCGCCGCAGCGGCCGCCAAGAAGGCCTTCGTCATCAACCGGGTCGGCGACGTCGGCTTGAGCCTGGCGATCGCCCTGCTGTTCGTCACCTTCGGCACCAGCTCGTTCGCGGAGATCTCCGCGGTCTCCGGCGACGCCTCCGAGAGCACCCTGACCGTGGTCGGCGTGCTGCTGTTGCTCGCCGCCTGCGGCAAGTCAGCCCAGGTCCCGCTCCAGGCCTGGCTGCTCGACGCGATGGAGGGCCCGACCCCGGTCTCCGCGCTCATCCACGCCGCCACCATGGTGACGGCCGGCGTCTACCTCGTGGTCCGCTCCAACTTCATCTTCGAGCTCGCCCCGCACGCCCAGACGGCCGTCGTCGTCGTCGCCACCGTCACGCTCTTGTGGGGTGCCGTCATCGGGTGCGCGAAGGACGACATCAAGAAGGCCCTGGCCGGGTCGACCATGAGCCAGATCGGCTACATGATGCTCGCCGCCGGCCTTGGCGTCGCGGGCTACCCGTTCGCGATCTTCCACCTGCTCACCCACGGCTTCTTCAAGGCCAACATGTTCCTCGGTGCCGGCTCGGTGATGCACGCGATGGACGACGACGTCGACATGCGTCACTACGGCGCCCTCCAGAAGGCCGTCCCCGTCACGTTCCTGACCTTCGCGATGGGCTACCTCGCGATCATCGGGTTCCCCGGCTTCTCCGGCTTCTGGTCCAAGGACAAGATCATCGAGACCGCGCTGGCCGACAACTGGCTGGTCGGCCTGTGCGCTCTGCTCGGCGCCGGAGTGACGGCGTTCTACATGACCCGGCTGATGCTGATGACCTTCTTCACCGACAGGCGCTGGGCCGAGGGCGTGCACCCGCACGAGTCGCCCAAGGTGATGACGGTGCCGTTGATCGTGCTCGCGGCGCTCTCCGTCCTCGGCGGCGTGCTGTTGATCGGCGACTGGATCGTCACCTGGCTGGCCCCCGTGGTCGGCGAGGAGGCCCACCACGAGCCGCCGCTCGCCCCGATCGTGGTCACCCTGATCACCGTCGGGGTCGTCGCGGTCGGCGTCGCCGTCGCGTGGTTCACCATCGGCGCCCGGCGGGTGCCCCGTGAGGCCCCGCAGGACGTCTCCTTCGTCACCCGCGCCGCACGGTCCGACCTCTACGGCGACGCGATCAACGAGGGCATCGCCGTGGCCCCGGGCCGTCGCCTGGTCGGTGGTCTCGCCACCCTGGACCGGCACGGTGTCGACGGTGCGGTCGAGGGCGGTGCCCTCGCCGTGATGGGCCTGTCGGGCCAGCTGCGCCGGGTCCAGAACGGCTTCGTCCGCAGCTATGCCCTCTCGATCCTCGTGGGCGTGCTGCTCGTCGTCCTCGCCCTGCTGGCGGTGAACTACTCGTGAACGACTTCCCCTGGCTCACCACCCTGATCCTGGTGCCTCTCGTGGGTTCCGTGGTGACGGGCTTCCTGCCCCGCGTCCCCGGCGGCGACCTCGCCAAGCGGGTCGGGCTCGGCTTCGCCGTCCTGACCCTGGTGCTGGCCGCGGCCGCCGCGACGCAGTACTCCGCCGGAGCCGACCTCCAGCTCACCGAGGAGCGTGACTGGATCAAGCCGCTCGGCGTGCACTACGCCCTCGGTGTCGACGGCCTCGGTCTGCTGATGGTGCTGCTCACCGCGGTCCTGGTGCCGTTCGTGCTGCTCGCCTCCTGGCGCGACACCGACGAGTCCATCGTCGTGCGCGCCGTACGCCAGGGCAGCGCCAACGCCTTCTTCGGCTGGGCGCTGGCCCTGGAGGCCCTCTCGATCGCCGTCTTCACCGCCACCGACGTGTTCCTCTTCTACGTCGTCTTCGAGGCCACGCTGATCCCGGCGTACTTCCTCATCGGCGGATTCGGACGGTCCGGCCGCTCGCGCGCCGCGGTGAAGTTCCTGGTCTACCAGCTCGCCGGCGGGCTGATCATGCTCGGCTCGGTCATCGGGCTGTACGTCATGTCCGCCCGCGAGGGCACCCCGACGTACCTGCTTACCGACCTCGCCGCCCTCGACCTCGACGGCACGACGGGCCGCTGGCTGTTCGTCGGCTTCTTCGTCGCGTTCGCCATCAAGGCGCCGATGTTCCCTGTGCACACCTGGCTGGCCGACACGACCGAGAAGGCGACGCCCGGCACCTCGGTGCTGCTGGTCTGCATCCTCGACAAGATCGGCACCTTCGGGATGCTGCGCTTCTGCCTGGGGCTCTTCCCCGAGGCGTCGCGGTGGGCTACCCCGGTGGTGGTGGTGCTGGCGCTGGTCTCCATCGTCTACGGCGCCGTCGTGGCCATCGGCCAGGACGACGTGCTCCGGCTGATCGGTCTGACCTCGCTGTCGCACTTCGGCTTCATCGTGCTCGGCATCTTCGTGTTCAGCAGCAACGGCGGCAGCGGCTCGATCCTCTACATGGTCAACCACGGCATCGGGACCGCCGCGCTCTTCCTGATCGCGGGCTACCTGACCCGGCGCACCGGCACCTCGCGGATCAGCGAGATGGGCGGGCTGGAGAAGGTCACCCCGGTGCTCGCCGGGCTGATGCTGGTCGCCGGCCTCGCGGCCGCGGGCCTGCCGGGCCTCGCGCCGTTCGTCTCGGAGATGCTGGTGATCATCTCCGCCTTCGACCACGCCTGGTGGGCGGGCGCGATCGCCGTCTCCGGCATCGTGCTCGCGGCCATCTACATCCTGTGGATGTACCAACGCACCATGACCGGACCCGTCGCCCGACCCGCCGTCGACGGCATGGTCGACCTGGACCGGCGCGAGGTAGGTGCGGTCGCACCGCTGCTGGTGGCCCTGCTGCTCTTCGGCTTCTACCCGGCGCCGCTGCTCGACGTCATCAACCCCTACGTCGCGGACACCCTGTCCGACGTGGGCGTGGGTGACGAGGCACCGGTGGTCCCAGCGGGAGCCGGTTCGACCGAGGCCCAGGGAGGCCAGGAGTGACCATCACCCCAGGACGTTCTTCGTCTCCCCCGCCGTGCTCCTCCGCCGAACAACGACCCGGGGACCCCGAATGAACGACTTCGTCAAGCCGACCCTCGAGTACGCCGAGCTGTCACCGCTGCTCGTCGTCTTCTCCGTCGCGTGCGTCGGCGTGCTCGTCGAGGCGTTCGCGCCCCGGTCGGCCCGCTACCTCACCCAGACCGTGCTCACCGGCCTCGGACTGGTCGTGGCCCTGGCCGCCACCATCTGGGTCGGCACCGGGCTCGACGTGCGCACGACCGACGACGGCACCGAGGTCGCTCGCGGCCTGGTCGGTGCGATGGGCACGATCGCGGTCGACGGCCCGACTGTCTTCTTGTGGGGCCTGATCCTGGTCTTCGCGATCCTCGGCGTGCTGCTCTTCGCCGAACGCCATCTCGAGGGTGGTGTCTCGGCGTTCGCCGGCCAGGCTGCCGCGCTGCCGGGCACCGACGCGGAGCGCGAGGCCTCGACCCGCGGTCTGGAGCACACCGAGATCTACCCGCTGCTGCTCTTCGCGGTGGGCGGCATGATGCTCTTCCCGGCGGCCAACGACCTGCTCACCATGTTCGTCGCGCTCGAGGTGCTGTCGCTGCCGCTGTACCTGCTCTGCGGGCTGGCGCGTCGGCGTCGGCTGCTGAGCCAGGAGGCGGCGATGAAGTACTTCCTGCTCGGTGCCTTCTCCTCGGGCTTCTTCCTCTACGGCGTCGCGCTCGTCTACGGCTACGCCGGGTCGATGCAGTTCTCCGCCATCAACGAGGCCGTGCGCAACGACGTCGACAACCAGGGCCTGCTGCTCACCGGGATGGGCCTACTGGCCGTGGGCCTGCTGTTCAAGGTCGGCGCGGCACCCTTCCAGTCGTGGATGCCCGACGTCTACCAGGGCGCCCCGACCCCGGTCACCGCGTTCATGGCGGCCGGCACCAAGGTGGCCGCCTTCGGCGCCCTGGCGCGACTCTTCTACGTCGCGTTCGGGTCCGACCGCTGGTCGTGGCAGCCGATGCTGTGGGTCGTCGCCATCCTGACGATGGTCGTGGGCGCAGTGCTGGCTCTCAGCCAGACCGACATCAAGCGGATGCTGGCCTACTCTTCCGTCGCCCACACGGGCTTCCTGCTTACCGGTGTCCTCGGCCTCCAGGCCCGAGGTGATCTCGCCGCCGGTCAGATCACCTCGCTCCAGGCCGTGCTGTTCTACCTGGTCACCTACGGCTTCGCCACGCTGGGCGCCTTCGCGGTGGTCACGCTGGTGCGCGACTCCGGTGGGGAGGTCACCGCGCTCAGCAGGTGGGCGGGCCTCGGCAAGCAGGCGCCGGCCGTGGCCGGGGTCTTCGCGTTCTTCCTGCTCGCGATGGCGGGCATCCCGTTGACCTCCGGCTTCGTCGGCAAGTGGACGGTCTTCTCGGCCGCCCTGTCCGCCGACGCGTGGCCGGTAGTCGTGGTGGCGATCCTGACCAGCATCGTCGCCGCGTTCTTCTACGTGCGCGTGATCGTGCTGATGTACTTCTCCGACCCGGTCGGTGACGGCGCGTCGGTGACACACCCCTCGGTGCTGACCGCGACCGCGGTGGCGATCTGCGCCGGGGCGACGCTGCTCCTCGGCGTGCTGCCGGGGCCGCTGCTCGACCTGGCCGCCCAGGCAGGAGAATTCGTCAGGTGAGCACCTCGGCCCTGGCCCTCCCGGTCGGCGACGACGCCCTCGCCCGTCGGCTGGAGGATCGGATGGCCTTCGTCGAGGGCGAGCTGGCCCGGCACGTCCGCAGTCGGACGCCCTACGTCACGGAGGCCGCCTCGCACCTGCTCGCCGCGGGCGGCAAGAGGTTCCGGCCGTTGCTGGTGCTGCTCGCCGCCGAGGCGGGGGACACGCCGGACTCCCAGGAGGTGGTCGACGCGGCCTGCGTGGTGGAGCTGACCCATATCGGCTCGCTCTACCACGACGACGTGATGGACGAGGCAACCCTGCGTCGGGGCGCCGACTCGGCCAACGCCCGCTGGGACAACCACGTCGCGATCCTCACCGGCGACTTCCTCTTCGCCAAGTCCTCCGAGCTCACCGCGGGGCTCGGTCCCGACGCCGTTCGCATCCAGGCCGAGACCTTCGCCCGGCTCGTGGAGG
>JBDSLK010000283.1:0-4530 GCA_039916425.1 Nocardioides sp. | reverse complement strand
GCCGCCCGGGAGGCGGCGCACCAACTCAGGACACCCCGGAGGATCCTCCGGGGTGTCCTGCCGTGCCGAGGCGGCGGCCGAGAGGAAGGTGGATCGTCTCATCTTCGTCCCACCCTCAGGGATGTTTTGGGGCACCGTCGTGGACTGGATTATGGGATGCATGACCCAGATCTCCGACCGTCGCGAGGCCACGGCAGCCGCCCTGCTGGCGGCTCGGACCGCCGACGGCGCCATGCGTGCCGAGCTCGAGGACGAGATCGTCCGGCTCAACCTGGGCGTGGCCGTCGACGTCGCCCGTCGCTACCGCAACCGGGGCATTCCCGTGGAGGACCTCCAGCAGGTCGCCTCCCTCGGCCTGCTCAAGGCGGCCCGCCGCTTCGACCCCGACCAGGGCAGCGACTTCCTGAGCTACGCCGTTCCGACCATCCGGGGAGAGCTCCGCCGGCACTTCCGCGACCTGGGGTGGATGGTCCGTCCGCCCCGTTCGATCCAGGAGCTCCAGGCCAAGGTCACCGCGGCCGACGCCGAGCTCCACCAGCAGCTCGGCCGGTCGCCGCGGCCCTCCGAGATCGCCGAGCACCTCGACCTGCCGCGGGACCAGGTGGTCGAGGCCCTCGGCGCCGTGGGCTGCTTCGCCCCGACCTCGCTGGACGGCGCGGGACCCGAGGAGGAGGGGGTGCTCGCCCGGCTCGGCGACGAGGACCCCGGCTACGCGCGCGCGGACGCGCGCGCCATGCTCCGGTCGGTGGTCAAGAGTCTCGACAGCCGCGATCGCCGCATCCTCGAGCTCCGCTTCGTGCGCGGCTGCACCCAGGCCGAGATCGGATCGGAGATCGGGGTCACCCAGACCCAGGTCTCCCGCCAGCTCTCCGCCCTGCTCGACCGGCTGCGGATGCGGCTCGAGGCCGTCTGACCGGTTCGGGCTGTCCGCCGTGCATCAGCGGACCAGACCCGAGGGGGTGCAGAGGTCCTTCGGCACGCTCGCGGTGTCGTCCGCGCTGATGAGGTCGAAGAGCTGCTGGGACCGTTCGGGGTCCCAGTTGACCGCGAGGTCGGAGATCGGCACCCCGCAGGTCAGGCCGCTGGCGCCGTCGACCCGGGTCATCGCCCAGGCGAAGCGAGCCATGTCGATCGGGGTGGTCCCCTCGCTGACCTTGAAGAAGTCCGGCATCGCGGTGTTGAGGCGGTAGTAGCGCCACGGGTTGAGCACCGACCAGGGGGAGGCCGCCTTGTCGCCCACCGCCGAGACCACCTCGCGCTGGTGCTTGGCGCGGTCGATGTCACCGAGGTTGGAGGTCTTGCGGGACCGCGCGTAGCCCAGCGCCACCTGGCCGTCGGCCTCCTGGCACCCCTTCGTGATGTCGAGGTTGGCCTGCGGGTCGTCCATCGCCTGGGTCGGGCAGATCTCGATGCCGCCCACGGCGTCGACGACCTTCACGAAGCCGCCGAGGCCGAGCTCCACGTAGTGGTCGATCCGGATCCCGGTCTCGTTCTCCAGCGTGCGCACCAGCAGTTTCGCGCCGCCGTAGGCGTAGGCGGCGTTGACCTTCTCACTGTCGCCGTGACCCGGGATGGAGACGATCGAGTCGCGGGGGATGGACATCAGGAGGTTGGGGCCGGAGCCGGTGTGCAGCAGCATGATCGTGTCGGTCCGCTGGCCGACGTCGCCGCCGGTGTTGTTGGCCTGGCGCTCCTCCTCGGTCAGGTCCGCACGGGAGTCGCTGCCGACCAGGAGGTAGGTCGTGCCGCCCTGCTCACCGGGTCGCTCCCCGTCGGGGGACGCGTCGACCTTGTCGACCTTGGTCCACGCCAAGACCGGCACCGCGACCAGGAACACCAGCCAGGCCAGCAGCACCCACTTGACCAGACCGAACCTCAGGCGCGGTCGCCAGCGTCGACGCGGCGCGGACGGCGGGGCGTTGGGCGGGGCGGTCGGGGGCGGCGGGGTCGAGGACGCCCGGTGCTGCTGGCGGGGCGTCGGGCCGGCCCCGGCCGGGGGCCGGGAGTCCCGGGGGACGACCGGCAGGACGCGGGTCTGGTCGGGACGGGGCGGCTGGTTGGTGGGGATGACGCGGGTCTCGTCGTCGCCGGAGGGACCGCGGGCCCCGCCCTTGCCGTAGAGCCAGTCGTACTCCGGCGTGCCCTCCTCGGGGCCACCGTTTCCCCGAGGACGGTCCTTCATGGCGCAGACGCTACCGTGCGGCGGGTGAGCGCCCCCGAAGCCCGACCCGCCTCCTACTCGCGCGTGTCGCTGGCCGTGATGACCCACCCGAGTGCCGCCAACCTGCTCGGCAACGTCCACGGCGGCGAGATCATGAAGCTCGCCGACTCCACGGCCGGCGCGGTCGCCCACCGGCACAGCGGCGGTCCGGCCGTGACGGCGGCGATGGACGAGATGGCGTTCCTCGAGCCGGTCCACGTCGGCGACATCCTGCGCACCCTCGCCTGCGTCAACTGGGCGGGGCGCTCGTCGATGGAGATCGGGGTACGTGTCGAGGCGCAGCCGTGGGGGAGCGCCGCCGACGAGCCGCTGCACGTGGCGTCGGCGTACTTCGTGTTCGTGGCGATCGACGCCGACGGCGCCCCGCGCCCGGTGCCCGCGCTGCTGCCGGAGACCCCCGACGAGGTGCGTCGCCACCGGGAGGCGGAGATCCGACGAGCCCACCGGCTCTCCCGCAAGACGGCCATCGACGAGGGCCGCGCCCACGTGACCGGCTGATCCGAGGACGTCCGGCGAGTCGCACCCGCCTGTGACGGGTGTGACTGGTGATACTGGGGACTGCCAGCCACTTCCCCGAGCAGATTGGCCAGCCCCTATGCACTACGCGGCGCGCAACGTCGGCGACCGCGCGACCCGGGTGCGCTTCCGCCGGGCCATGTCCCTCATGGTCATGACCCTGCTCATCCCCGGGTCGGCGCAGCTGCTGGCCGGCAACAAGCGGGTCGGTCGGATCGCCCTGCGCGTGTGGATCGGCCTGGTGGCCGCATTGGTCGGCACCGCCCTGGTCACCCTGGTCTGGCACGGTGCCGCCTTCTACCTGGTCTCCAACACCGTGCTCCTCGGGCTGCTGCGGATCGTGCTGATGCTCGCCGCGATCGCGTGGGTCGGTCTCTTCATGGACGCCTGGCGGCTGGGCCAGCCGCTGAGCCTCCAGCAGAACCACCGGCTGGCGATCGTGGGGCTCAACGGCTTCCTCAGTCTCTCGATCGCCGGCACCCTCCTCTTCGGCGCCCACATCGTCGGCGTCCAGCGCGACTTCATCGTCACCATGTTCGGCAGCGGTGAGGTCACCGGCGCGACCCACGGCCGCTTCAACGTGCTGCTCCTCGGGGGTGACTCCGGGGCGGGCCGGTGGGGCCTGCGCCCGGACTCCCTCACCGTCGCCAGCATTGACGCGGTCACCGGCCGCACCGTGCTGGTCAGCCTGCCCCGCAACATGGCGAACTTCCCGTTCCGGAAGGGCTCGGTCATGGACCGCCAGTTCCCGCAGGGCTTCGACTGCGACGGCTGCTACCTCAACGGCGTCAGTACGTGGGCACAGGACCGCACCGAGCTGTTCAAGAAGCCCGACCGCGCCGGAGTGGACGCCACGATCATGGCGGTGGAGGGAATCACCGACCTCGACATCAGCTACTGGGCCATGGTCAACCTGCAGGGCTTCCGTGACCTCGTCGACGCGGTGGGCGGGGTCGAGCTCAACGTCCGCTCGCGGATCCCGGTCGGTGGCCTCGGCACCGACGTGACCGGCTACATCGAGCCCGGGCTGCGCACCCTCGACGGCCACGACACGCTCTGGTTCGCCCGCGCCCGCGAGGGCTCCGACGACTACTCCCGGATGGCCCGGCAGAAGTGCGTAATGAGCGCCATGCTCAAGCAGATCAGCCCGCAGGTCGCGGTGCGCAACTTCCAGGAGATCGCCGCCGCGTCCTCCGACATGATCTCGACCAACCTGCCCGCCAGTGAGCTGGACCGCTTCATGCAGCTCGCGCTCCAGGCTCGTGACCAGCGGATCTCGACGGTGTCCCTGGTGCCGCCCCTCATCAACACCGCGGAGCCGGACGTCGCGCTGATCCAGTCGACCGTCAGCGAGGCGATCGACCGGGCGGAGGGACGGACGCCGACCGCCGAGGCGGCGCCCGCGCCCGCCGGGCCCGGCGCACCGACCGAGAGCGGCGGGGCTGCCCCCGCTGCGCCGGCTGGCCCCACGAAGCCGAAGCGGCAGGCGCCCGCGCCCGTCACGGGCGGCTCGGTGGGGAGCCTGGGCGACGGGTACGCCGCCAACCAGGCCGACGACCTCGCCACCACGTGCTGAACCCCTGCCCGGCCACGCCCTAGGGTGGCGCCCGTGAGTGCGGACGGCGAGCAGCGCATCATCGCGGTCGTCGTGACCTTCAACCGGCTGGCCCTCGTGCGCCGGCTCGTCGAGCGGCTGCTCGACGTCGAGGGGCTCCACGAGATCCTGGTGATCGACAACGCCTCGAGCGACGGCACCGGCGAGTGGCTCGCCAGCGGGCTGCGGGGGGCGCGGA
>JBDSLK010000282.1:0-3484 GCA_039916425.1 Nocardioides sp. | reverse complement strand
GCCACGATCTGACCGGGGCCGTTGTCGTTGGCCGGGGTCAGCCCGTGCGCGGCGAGCGCGGCGAGCACCTCCTCGCGGTCGCCTCCCAGCACCGCGGTCATGCTGGTGGGTGTCGCCGCCGCTGCGTCCGCCATCGCCTCACCACGCTCGCGGACCAGGCGGACGGCGTCCTCGGGGCTCAGCGTGCCCGACAGGCCCGCGACGGTCAGCTCGCCCACACTGTGGCCGGCGAGCGCGCCGACGGCGCCGAGGGCGTCGGTGGGGACCAGGTCCAGGCCGACGAGCAGTCCGGTCGCCACGAGCAACGGCTGCGCGACCTGGGTCTGGCGGATGGTCTCGGCGTCCGCCTCCGTGCCGACGTCGGCCAGGTCGAGCCCGGCAACGGTCGACAGCGCCTCGAGGCGCTCGGAGAAGCCCGGCACCTCGAGCCAGGGGTGGAGGAAGCCGGGCGACTGGGCGCCTTGGCCGGGAGCGACGATCACGAGCACAACGCCAACTCTGCCGGGTGCGGGGGTGTTGACTCGCCTCCGGCTCACACATAGTTGTCACGGGGTTCTTTGTAGGAATCCTACAAGAACAACGGCGTGGCTCAGCCCTGCCGGGTGGGCCCGCGACCGGACTGGCGACCGAGGGCTAGCGCCATCTTGAGCGTGAAGGAGTGTCGTGGCTGTGCCGGGGTGAACCCGGTGACGTCGGCGACCTGGCGCAGTCGGTAGCGGACGGTATTGGTGTGCACGAAGAGGACCCGGCCGGTGGCCTCCAACGACGCGCCGGACTCGAAGTACGCCGCCAGGGTCTCGATCAGCGTGCCCCTCGCCTCGAGCAGCGGAAGGTAGACCTCGTCCACGAGGAGGCGGCGGGCGTGCCCGTCGCCCGCGAGGACGCGCTCGGGCAGCAGGTCGTCGCTGTGCACCGGTCGTGGCGCCTCGGGCCACCCCACCGCCGCCCGGTGGGCCGCCAGCGCCGACCGGGCGGAGGCGTGCGCGGCACTGAGGTCCCCGGTCACCGGTCCCACGACGACCGGCCCGGGGCCGAAGAGGTCGGCCACCACCGCGGCGGCCCTCGTGGGGTCGCTGACCCCACCGAGCACGACGACGAGGCGCTCGCCCTGGGTGGCACACAGGGCGTCCATGCCGGCGGAGCGGGCGGCGCGGCGTACCTCGTCGAAGATGTCGGTCTCCGCGCGTTGGGCGGGCACCGCCCCGAGCACTACCGCAACGTCGCCGCGGCCCGCCCAGCCGAGGGCGCTGGCGCGGGACAGCACCGCCTCATCGGCCTCCGAGCGCAGGATCGAGTCGACGACAAGGGCCTCGAGGCGGGCGTCCCAGGCGCCGCGGACCTCGGCCGCCCGGGCATACACCTCCGCGGTGGCGAACGCGACCTCGCGCCCGTAGAGCAGCACCGCTCCGTGCACGTCGGCGGTGTCCGCGGGGGAGAGGAAGTCATCGACGTTGGACTCGACCACCTCGATGCTGAGCCGGATCAGCGCCACGGTCTGTTGCAGGTCGATGACGCCGGTGAGCGCGCGGGGGGCTGCCCCGAAGACGGCCGACGCGAGCGGACTCCCGCCCGGGAGCGACGTGTCCCCGATGTGGTACCAGTCGACGAACCCGCGGATGCCCGCCTGGACGATCAGCCCGACCCAGGAGCGGTCCTCGGCCGAGAGCTCGCGAAACCATGGCATGTCGGCCTCCATGCGCGTCATGGCGGCGGTGCTGAGTGCTCCAGTGGCACGTTGGAGCGCATCGGTGGCACGCTCGCGCGACGGCAGGTCGGGGGCAGGGCTCGACACCCTCCGAGGCTAGTGGACAGGGGCGTCCTTTCCCTTTCTGGAACAGGTTCTGGTTGAATCGCGCAATCATCTCGGCCACCAGGAGGTCACGTGCGGGTCACCACCGGCGATTGCGAGCTCCGGTACGTCACGATCCACGGCCACCGGCGCGCCTACGTCCTGACCGGGTCCGGTCCCGCGTTGCTGCTGCTGCACGGCCTTGGCTGCGACCACACCACCTGGGAGCCGGTGCTCGACGCCCTGGCGAAGCGCTACACGGTCATCGCGCCGGACCTCCTCGGCCATGGCAGCTCCGACAAGCCCCGCGCGGACTACAGCGTAGGCGGCTACGCCAACGGGATGCGCGACCTCCTCAGCGTGCTCGGGATCGACAAGGTCACCGTGGTGGGACACAGCCTGGGCGGCGGTGTCGCGATGCAGTTCGCCTACCAGTTCCCCGAGCGGACCGAGCGCCTCGTGCTCGTGGCCCCGGGCGGGTTCGGGCCGGAGGTCACACCGGCGATCCGGGTCGTGACCACGCCCGGCTTCCACCAGATCACCGGCCTGCTGACGCTGCCGGGGATCCGCCACCTGGGCACCGCCGGTCTCCGGGCGCTCTCCCGGTCCTCTCTGCGGCACTTCCGGGACCTCGGCGAAGTGGCCGACATCATGGACTCCTTCGCCGACAGCCGTACCCGGGCCGCGATCCGTCACGTGGTGCGCGCGGTGGTCGACTGGAAGGGCCAGATCATCACGATGACCGACCGTGCCTACCTCACCGAGCACATGCCCATGTGCGTGATCTGGGGCAGCGACGACGTGGTCATCCCGGTCCGTCACGCGGAGACGGCGGGTGCGGTGTCACCGGGGGCACGCGTGGAGATCATCCCCAATGCGGGGCACTTCCCCCACAAGGACCATCCGCAGCGCTTCGTGAAGATCCTCAACGACTTCGTGAGGGCCACGACGCCGGCACGCTACGACCCGACCCTGTGGCGCGACCACCTGCGCAGCGGCGGGGACCCGGACCTTCGCCGGGCCGAGGCCGGCGAGTCTCCTATTGCGGCCCTGCCCGGCGCCTGATTCCGCCCGCGGCGGTGAAGTGGCGCCGGGTCAGCCGTGAAGTGGCGCCGGGTCGGCGGGACGGAGGTCAGGCGTCGCCGCCCTCCTGGGGGACGTCGCTGACGGCGGTCGGGTCGTCGATGCGGTAGGTCTGGAACGCCTTGCTGACCAGGTCGCGCGGGACCGAGCCCGCGTCGGCGAGGGCCTGGAGCGCCTGCACCACGACCGACTCGGCGTCGACGTGGAAGAAGCGCCGGGCGGCAGGGCGGGTGTCGGCGAAGCCGAAGCCGTCGGTGCCGAGCACCCGGTAGTCGCGGGGCACCCAGCGGGCGATCTGGAGAGGCACCGCGGCCATGTAGTCCGACACCGCCACGACCGGACCCTCGATGTCGCGGAGCTTGTCGGCGACGTACGGCGTGCGCGGCTCGGAGGCGGGGTGGAGCAGGTTCCACTCCTCGGCCGCGACCGCGTCGCGGGCCAGCTCGTTCCAGGACGTCACCGACCACACGTCGGCGCCCACGCCCCACTCGTCGGCGAGCAGGCGCTGCGCCCGCTGGATCCAGGGGAAGCCCACGCCACTCGCCAGGAGCTGCACGCGGGGTGCGTCGGCGGGCAGGCCCTCCGGCGGCGGGGTCACGTGGTAGATCCCCC
>JBDSLK010000281.1:0-11591 GCA_039916425.1 Nocardioides sp. | reverse complement strand
GGTCGCGACGCAATGTCGACGCCGACACGCCGAGGTCCCGCGCCAGCGCGGCCACCGACCGCTCGCCGCGGTCCGACAGTGCGTCCAGGATCGACGCCAGCCGAGCCGCCCGCACGGTGGTTGGCGCGCCCACCCTCGGCGCCGTCCTGGTCATCGCCCAACGCTAGCAAGTTGTGCAGTGTGAGCAGCGAGATTGCGCATTTCGGTCGGCAAACGCGCAGCTTGGTGCTTGATGGACCCATGACACCAGCGACAGTGATCGCGTTCGTCGGGGCCGGCAGCGTCGAGTTCACCCAAGATCTCCTGACAGACCTGGCCACCTGGGATGCCGAGATGGAGATGACCTGGCGGTTGCACGACATCGATGCCGACCGGCTCGAGGTCGCGGTCGGGGTCGCTGAGCAGCTGTGCGACGCGCGGGGACTCCGCGCCACCGTCGAGAGCCACGTCGACCGCGCTTCCGCCCTCGACGGCGCCAACGCGGTTGTGGTCACCGTCATGGTCGGAGGTCTAGAAGCCACCCGTGCGGACCTGGAGATCCCGTTGCGGGTCGGCCTACGTCAGACCATCGGGGACACCCTCGGAGTCGGCGGAATCTTTCGCGGGCTCCGCACCGCCGGCTTCTATGCCGACCTCGTCACCGACGTACGCCGCCTCTGTCCCGATGCGTGGATCCTCAACTACACGAACCCGATGGCGATCAACATCGGTCTGATGAATCGGCTCGCGCCCGACCTCAACATCCTCGGACTGTGCCACTCCGTGCACTGGACGATGCACACGCTCAGCGGCATCATCGGCGTGCCGCTGGCCGAGACGCGCTTCACCGCCGCCGGCGTCAACCACCAGGCCTGGGTGCTCAGGTGGGAGCGCGAGGGGCAGGACCTCTATCCGCTCCTGGACGAACGCATCGCAGCCGACCCTGAGTTGTCCAGGCGGGTCCGCGTGGACATGTACCGCCGCCTCGGTCGCTTCCCGACCGAGTCAAGCGAGCACAGCGCCGAGTACCTCGCGTGGTATCTCCCGCACGACCGGCAGATCGACCTCTTCCGCCTCGAGCCCTGCGAGTACGTCGGCATCAGCGAGGAGAACCTCGAGGAGTACCAGCGCACCGCCGAGGCGGTCGCCAGGGGGCGCCCACTCACCTTCGAGACCGAGGCCGTCGAGTATGCGCCTCAGGTCATCCACGCACTGGCCACCGGAACCCGCCACGACATCTACGCCACCGTCGGCAACAGCGGCTGGATCGACAACCTGCCTCAGGGCGCGGCCGTCGAGGTGCCGATCAGCATGGACGGCGACGGTGCCCACCCGCAGGCGGTCGGCGCCTTGCCCGAGATGTGTGCAGCCCTCAACCGGCGCTTCCTCGACGTCGTCGGCCTCACCATCGAGGCCGCTCTCACCGCCGACCCGGAACTCGTCCGCCGTGCGGCGCTCCTCGACCCGAACACATCGGCGTCCCTGGCCCCTGACCAGATCGACGCGGTGCTCACTGAGCTCTCCAAGGCCCACGCCACGACCCTCCCACCAGGGCTGGCCACGCACGACTACACCACCGACCGCGTCACCGCAGTCACCATCACGAGGAGTTGACCATGCCGAGGACACCCAGCAGGCTGCCGAACCCGACCACCCCGACCGCGACCAGCCCGCGGCGCCCCGGCCGGCTGTGGCGCCGTACCGCGGCGGGCATGGCTGCTGTCGTTGCCAGCGCCGGACTGCTGGTCGCCTGCGGAGAGTCGGCCTCGCAGGGGCCCCCCACCGACCTCGACCAAGCGAAGCCAGATGCGAAGGTGACGTTGACGTGGTGGACCGGCCAGGACGACAGCTCTGAGGTCTACATCGACAAGCTGGTCAAGGAGTTCGAGGCCGACCATCCCAACGTCACTATCGACGCCACCCCGGGCTCGGCCACCACCGACGACCTGCTCGGCCAGCTCTCCGCTGCCTTTGCTGGTGGCACCTACCCAGACATCTCCTACGCCTACGGGTCCTGGGCCTCCGAGCTGGCGAACTCCGGTCGCACCCTCGACCTCACCGAGACCGTCACAGACGACCAGGACGTGCACTGGGACGAGTTCTCCGAGGCCGCCCGGGCCACCGCATCCCCGAACGGCAAGACGATCGGGTTCCCCGCGGTGGTCGACAATCTCGCTGTGGTCTACAACAAGAAGCTCTTCGCGGACGCTGGGCTCGATGAGCCGTCACCGGACTGGTCGTGGGAGGACTTCCGAGCCGACGCCAAAGCCCTCACGGGCGACGGCGTCTACGGCACCAACTTGTCGGTCTCCGGCGGCGAGGACACGACGTGGCGGCTGTGGCCGCTGCTGTGGCAGAACGGCGGCGAAATCCTGACCGACGACGAGGCCGCCTCAGCCTTCGACTCGCCGGCCGGGGAGACCGCGCTGGAGACGTTGCGTGCGATGGCCGTCGACGACAAGAGCGTCTACCTGGACCAGACCGACGAGAAGTATGGTCCGCTCTTCCGTGAGGATCGGATCGGCATGATGGTCACCGGTCCGTGGGAGATCTACGACACCGTCAGGGCCGGCGTCGACTACGGCGTACAGCAGCTCCCCGGGACCGACGGCGACCACACCACAGTCTCTGGCCCCGACCTCTGGGTGCTCTACGACCACCAGGACGCCAACCGTGCCTACTGGTCCTATGAGCTGATCTCCTGGCTCACCCAGAACGACCAGGACGCGCGGTTCAACCTCGCGCTCGGCAACCTACCCCTGCGCAGTTCCGCCGTCGACACCCCGGCGTTCGAGCAGTTCAAGACCGACTACCCGGGCGCCGAGGTCTTCGTTGCCAACCAGGAGAACGCGACCATCCCGCGGCCCACGGTCGCGGGCTACGTCGGCCTCTCCAGTGCCGTGGGCAGGAGCGTCGCCGAGGTTCTGCAGGACGCCACCTCGGTCCCAGACGCTCTCGCCGAGGCTGCCCAGAAGGCTGACAACGCCCTGATGGACGCGGCGTCGTGACCGGCATCGCAACCGAGGCGGAGATCTTCTCGCAGCCGGCGACCTGGCGTCGAGCCGCCGACCTGGCGGCAGGCACCGTGGTGCGTCAAGCCCTGGTGGCGCCGGGGGAGCGGGTGCTTGCCATCGGCTGCGGCACCTCGGCCCACGTCGCGTTGTCGTACGCCGTCCTCCGCGAGAAGGCTGGTCTGGGTCTGACGGACTGCGCCTTCGCCAGCGAGCTGCCCGGGCCGGCCCACGAGTACGACCGCGTGCTCGCGTTCAGTCGTTCGGGCACCACCACCGAGATCGTGGAGGCCCTCCGGAGGCTGCCGACGTCGTGGCGTCGGGTGGTGGTGACTGGGGTGGCCGACTCGCCGGTCGGGACTTTGGCCGATGACGTCGTGGATCTGAGCTTCGCCGACGAGACTTCGGTCGTGCAAACGCGTTTCCCGACGGCCACACTCGTCGCCGTACGCGTCGGCACCGGCGAGCTCGATGCTGCCGGGCTCGACAGCCTCGTGGCCCAGGCCGAGGACGCGCTCGCCGACGAGCTGCCCGAGGAGCTCGATCGAGTCGAACACGTCGTCTACCTGGGCACCGGCTGGGCGTTGGGGATCGCGCACGAGGCCGCGCTCAAGGCCCGTGAGTCGGCGCTCGCCTGGGCGGAGAGCTACCCCAGCACCGACTATCGCCACGGGCCGCTCGCCGTCGCCGGTGAGCGGTCTCTCGTCACCCTGCTTGGTGGTGTGCCCGACGGGCTGGCCGCTGACGTGGCGGTGACCGGAGCCCGGGTCCGGGTGGGGGGGCGGGATCCGCTCGCCGAGCTCGTGCTCGCGCAGCGTGTCGCTCTGCAACTCGCCCGGTTGCGGGGGCTCGACCCCGATGCGCCCCGACACCTCGCACGCTCGGTAGTACTGTCCCACGCGGAGTCCGGAGTCAGCTGATGGCGGGATCGCTGACGCGTGCCAAGAGGGAGGACGGCGCACCGCCGCCCAGGTCGGCCAGGGGACGGTCGCAGCGCAGGGCAGAGTCCCTGACAGGCATCGCCTTCGTCGCCCCCGCCGTGGCCGTGATCGTGGGCCTCGGACTCTTCCCAGCGGCCTGGGCTGGCTTGCTGGCCCTGCAGAGATGGAACGGCTTCAGCGATCCTCGCTTCATCGGCACCGACAACTTCGAGCGGATGGGCCGCGACACGGACTTGGTGTCGGCGGCCTGGCACACCCTGCTCTACACCTCGGTCTTCATGCCGGCCTCGGTTGTCGGTGGCCTGTTGCTGGCGGTCGCGCTGAACCGGCGCATCCGATTCATGGGCCTCTACCGCACGGCGATCTTCGTGCCGTACGTCGCTTCGGCGGCGGTGACGGGTCTGCTGGCCAACTTCGTCTTCAACCCCGAGGTCGGGGTCGTCGACAACGTCCTGCGCGTGCTGGGTCTCCCGCAGCAGGGCTGGCTGGAGGACCCGCAGCAAGCCCTGGCCGTCCTTGTCCTGATGTCGATGTGGGGTCAGCTGGGCTTCGTCACCGTTGTCTATCTCGCCGCGCTGCAGAACGTCGACAAGGCGTGTCTCGAGGCCGCTGAGGTGGACGGGGCCAACGCCGCCCAGCGCTTCCGGCACATCACCGTCCCCCAGGTCGCCCCAGTGACCGCGTTCGTGGTCATCTGGCAGACGATCCAGTGCATCCAGCTCTTCGACCTCGTCTACACCACGACGCGCGGTGGGCCGATCGGCGCGACGACGACGTTGGTCTACTACCTGTGGGAGCAGGCGTTCCGTCAGCTCAACTTCGGCTACGGCTCGGCGATCGCGTGGGTGCTGTTCGTCGTCTCGATGGTCATGACGCTGTTCTTGGTTGCCGTCCAGCGTGACCGCGGTGGGGAGCAGTCGGCATGACCACGACGACCGACCGGATGAACGCCCCGTCCGCGACTCCGCCCGAGCCCGCCCCCGAGCCGGTGCCGGTGCTGGGCCGTCGGTGGCGGCTGCCGTTCAGCCCGTGGCACCTGTTGTTCGCGCCCATCTCAGTGATCTTCGCCTTCCCGTTCGTGCAGATGATCATGGTCTCGTTCATGCCCAGCAAGGACATCAACCGGTTGCCGCCGCGGTTCATCCCGACCACGATCACCCTGGACGGCTATCGGGGGTTGCTGGAGCGCTCCGACGTCCTGATCTGGCTGATGAACACGGTGATCGTCTCGACGGTGGCGGTCGGCTCCAACGTCGTGCTCTGCTCCCTCGCCGGTTACGGCTTCGCGCGGCTGCGGTTCCGGGGTCGTGACATGAGCTTCCTGGCGATCCTCGGCACGATCATGATCCCGATCCAGCTGCTGATGATCCCGACGTACGTCATGTTCTCCCGGCTACACCTGCTCAACTCGCTCCTGGCCCTCGTCGTGCCCTGGCTCGCGACGGCCTTCGGGGTGTTCCTCATGCGGCAGTTCTTCCTCTCCGTCCCGCGTGATCTGGAGGAGGCAGGGCTGCTCGACGGGGCCAGCCGTCTGCAGATCCTGTGGCGCATCGTGCTACCGCTCGCGCGGCCCTCCCTGATGACACTGGCGATCTTCACCCTGGTGGGCTCCTGGAACGACCTGATCTGGCCGGTCATCGCGATCTCTGACAGCCACCTCTTCACCCTGCAGATCGGGCTGGCGAACTTCCAAGGCGCACGACGGACCGAGTGGTCGCTGCTGATGGCAGGCACCGTGGTCGCCGTCCTGCCGCTGCTGGTCGGCTTCTTGCTCGCTCAGAAGCATTTCCTCGCGACGATGGCGAACACGGGGATGAAGTGATGACCAACTCGTCAACGGTGCGCATCGGCGTCGTCGATGTCGGCGGCACCTCGATGCGTCGCGGCGTCGTCGAGATCGATGCGGCGGGCGTACCCGTTCTCGGCGAGGTGACCACCGAGCCGGCCGCTAACGACCCGGTGAGGGCTGTCGGCCAGGTGCTCGACCTCGCTGAAGCGGCAGGTCAGGGCGTCGGCGCCGTCGGCGTCGTCCTCCCGGGTGTGGTCGACGAGGCCCTGGGCACCGGTGTGTGGTCTGAGAATCTCGGCTGGCGCGACGTCCCCTTCGCACGGCTGCTGCGGGAGAGGCTCGCCGTCCCGGTCAGGGTGGGCCACGACGTCCGTGCCTGGGGAGCCGCAGAGCGGCGCTGGGGCGCGGCCCGAGGGCTGTCGGACGTGGCGATCGTAGTCATCGGTACCGGCATCTCCGCCGCGCTGGTGGTCGACGGCCGCCCACTCGTCGGGCGCGGGTTCGCCGGTGAGCTCGGCCACCTCCGGGTGGCCGGTGACCAGGCCTGCGCGTGCGGGGGCACGGGTTGCCTCGAGGCCGTGGCCTCGGCGGCCGGCATCGTGCGCGAGTACAACGCGGTCGCGGAGCACCCCGCCACGAGCGCGGTCGAGGTCGCCGAGGCCGTACGTCGCGGCGAGTCGCCGGCGGTCGAAGTCTGGGCGACCGCGCTGGACCGACTGGCCGACGGACTCGCGGCGCTCACCATGGTCGTGGCGCCGGTGGCGATCGTCCTCGGCGGGGGGCTGGCCCGAGCCGGCGACGAGATTCTCCTCGCCCCGCTGCGGATCCGGCTCACCGAACGCCTGCACTACACGCCGGTTCCGTCGTTGCTGCCTGCCTCGTTCGAGGGCACCGGCGGTCTGATCGGAGCGGCTTACCTGGCTGGCAACGCGATGGAGGAATCGTCGTGACCACGACCAGCGACCCGATGGTCGCGACGTTGGCCGCGCACCGTGCCGCCACCTCGCCCGCTGCGCGGGTGGGTGTCTACTCGGTCTGCTCCGCCCATCCCTGGGTGTTGGCTGCCGCCGTCCGCCAGGCGTGCGACGACGGCACTGCGGTCCTCATCGAGGCGACCTCCAACCAGGTCAACCAGGACGGCGGCTACACCGGGATGCGACCCGCGGACTTCCGCGACCTGGTGCTCGGGATCGCGGAGGAGCACGGTCTCCCGCGTGAACGGGTCGTCCTCGGCGGTGATCACCTCGGACCGAATGTGTGGCGCTCACTCGGTTCCGAGGAGGCCATGCGGCGGGCCGAGGTCCTCGTGGTCGCCTACGTCGAGGCCGGGTTCACCAAGATCCACCTCGACTGCAGCATGGCATGTGCGGGTGAGCGCGACCCGTTGACCGACGAGGTCGTCGCCTCGCGTGCGGCGCGGCTGGCCCGGGCGGCAGAGACGGCAGCCGGTCGACACAAGGACCGGCTCGGCTACGTGATCGGCACCGAGGTGCCGGTTCCCGGCGGCGCGCACGAGACGATCGACTCCCTCGCGCCCACGTCGCCGACGAATGCGCGCGCGACGATCGAGGCACACCGGGCGGCATTCGTCGGGGCCGGGCTCGAGGAGGCATGGCAACGTGTCCTTGCTGTCGTCGTGCAGCCCGGCGTGGAGTTCGACCATCAGCGGGTCTTCGACTATGACCCGATGGCGGTGCGCGAGCTGCGTTCCGTGGTGGAGGACTACACCCTCGTGTTCGAGGCGCATTCCACGGACTATCAACTGCGGTCGGGTCTCCGGGCGCTGGTCGAGGACCACTGGGCCGTCCTGAAGGTGGGTCCTGGGCTGACTTTTGCGCTGCGTGAGGCGATGTTCGCCCTAGCGTCGATCGAGGACGAGCTGGTGCCGACGTCTCAGCGGTCTGGGCTGGTCGAGGTGGTGGAGCGGGTGATGCTCCAGGAGCCACGGTGGTGGCTCGGCTACTACGAGGGCGACGCCGCCGCACAGCGCGTGGCCCGCCGATACAGCTACAGCGACCGGATGCGCTACTACTGGCCGTACCCGGCGATCCAGTCAGCGCAGGAGTGCCTGTTGACCAACCTCCAGCGGACGGGGATCCCGTTGCCGCTGCTGAGCGCACACCTTCCCGGACAGTATGAGCGGGTCAGGCACGGCGAGCTCGAGGCCGACCCGCAGGCGTTGGTAGTGGACCGGGTCCGCGACGTGCTGCGTGAGTACGCCGCCGCATGTGCAACGGGGATGCACCCGCGGTGATCGCGCGGGGCGGGACCTGCCCGGACCAGCGGTGCGCTGGGCAGAGTCCGGTCGGGATCCGCGTGCTCAGCGCCATCGATGGGCTGCGAGTCGTCGGCATCGAGGTCGACCACGTCGCGCTACGTCCGCGGGCGCGCCGCGTCAGGCATTCGTCACCATGCCTCGGTGCATCACCCGGTCGCCGACCACACCGGTGTGGTCCGCCTTGTGCATGACGCAGCGGTTGTCCCAGATGACGACGTCCCCGGGTGCCCAGGAGTGTCGGAAGACGTTGTCTTCGCGGGTGGAGTGTTCGTAGAGGTACTGCACGACCTCCGCGGACTCCTGGGGACCCATGCCGCTCACGGCGACGCAGCGCGCGGGTGTCGACAGGTAGAGGGCGGTGCGGTTGGAGATGGGGTGGCTGCTGAAGAGGGGGTGCTCGGCCGACGTCTCATCTTCTTCCCCCAGGTCCAGGCCCGTGACCACGTGGGTGACCAGGCGGCCTTGCAGCCGACTGACCATGTCGACGGGAAGGCGTTCGTAGGCGAGGTACTGATTGGTGAAGAGAGTCTGGCCACCCCTGCTCGGGATGTGCACGGCTCGCAGGGCGGTGTAGATCGGTGGTCGGCTCAGGTAGCTGGAGTCGACGTGGAAGTTGCTGCTGGGCGGGACGGTCCGTCCGACGTTGCTGATGACGTTGAGGTCGGGGTATCCCGCGACCGGCGTCTCCCCGGTGGTGAAGATCAGCGTCCCGAGCTGCTGCAGGAGGGCGACCAAGGCGTCGTCGTCGAGGTGCTGGCCAGGGAAGACCGCAACCCCGTGCTTTGCCAGAGCCCCCTTCAGGACCGGAATCTGGTCCCACCGCAATCGGCGAAGCGACATCTTGGTGACCTCCACCCCGATGGGCTCATAGGGTTCCAATTCCAAGGCGACTCCTTCGATCGACGGGTTTGGGCGGGTTGAGGTGGATCGAGGTCAGGGACCTAGGCCCCGCGAGCGATGGCCTGGTCGAGAGCGATACGGAAGAGCTCGTCCAGGGGGATGTCGGCGGCTTTGGCCATGGTGGCGACCACACTCTTCTCGGCGAAGGAGCAGTAGAGGCCTGCCTCGAGGAACCACGGCCGGCCCTCGGGGTCGATGCGAAAGTCGAAGAGGCTGTAGTCGCGGCAGCCGAGAGCCCGGTGGCAGTCTTTGGCGGCGGTGTGGACGGCGTCGACGACCGGGTCGGTGGGCTCGAGGATCCAGGCGTGGGCGGAGTCCTTCGCCACGAGGGCGAAGTCACCGTCAGCACCGCGAGTGAGCTTGTCCTCGTAGCCCCGGATGGGCTTCTCGTGTGGATCCACCGCGTACTCCTCGAGGGGCAGGCAGACCAGTTCGCCCGCCAGCTCGAGCACCCCGCAGCGGACCTCGCGCCCGAGCTCGACGAACTCCTCGACGATCACCTCGTCGGAGTGCGTGAACGCGAGCCGCAGCGCCTCGTCGTACCCCGACCGGGCGCGAACCAGGGTGACCCCCACCGAGTTGTCGGTGTCGACCGGCTTGACGACGACAGGGAGCCGCACCGTCGCCTCGTCGCCGGGCCGCAGCAGGAGTCCGGCCGGAACCGCAACACCCGCGGCGGACACGACGGCCTTCGCCCGCGCCTTGTGCGCCCCCAGTGCCATCACCGCGGGGGTGTTGCCGACGTAGGGCACGCCGAGAAGGTCGAAGAGTCCTCGGTAGGTGGTCATGCCGGGCAGGCAGAACATCTGCGGCACCATGACGTCGATCCCCAGGCCGGCAATCCGCTCCATCGCGCGGGCCACCGGCATCGGTGCGGCCGACTCGATGGCCGACGCGCTCAGGTTTGCCGGGAACCTCCAGCTGCCGCCCCCGGACGGATCGGGACTGACGTAGGCGATCTGCACGTCGTAGCGCTCGGGGTCCCGGGTCCCGCGCAGGCTGTCGTCGGCGTAGAGCCGCGACAGGTCGCAGAAGAAGTCGCTGACCTCGGAGCCCACCAGGTGCAGGACGCGCAGGGTCACGTCTCAGTCCCCCGACGGCTCGACGAGCTTGCCGATGTTGAAGTCCACCCGGATCCAGGTGCCGCCGCGCACCAGCTTGTTGAGCAGCAGCCACGGGATGGACACGTGGTGCTCCATCAGGAAGGGCAGCGGATCGGAGCGGTCGAAGATCGCGTCCTTGCCGGCCAGGATCGTCCGCCATCGCGCTGAGCGGCCTGGGCCGGTCAGGAGTCGCCACACCTCGTGGTAGAGCCAGTACGTCGGACGACTCGTGCTGGTCGGCACCACGACGCCCACGCCCTCCCCGAGGTAGGCCTCGGCCACGCCCGGGTGGTCGTACAGCATGGTGATCGCCGAGTGCGTGCGTGGATTGCACTCGATCGCGAACGTCCTCCCGTCGGGGGTCTCGATGAAGTCGAAGGACACCTGGCCGGTCAGGCGCTCCGCGGCGACGAACCGCTCCACCCACAGGCGGATCTGCGGCTTGTCGACCATCGCGTAGTTGATCTGGAAGGCCGACGAGACGCAGCACAGGTAGACCCGGAGCCGACCGTCGCGGACGGTGCTGTGCGTGCAGTACTCCTGACCCTCGACGAACTCCTGCAGGATCCACGGGCTGGCCGTCGAGATACCGCGGGTCGCCACGAACGCCGCCATCTCCTCGGGTGGGCCGAACGGAAGCCGGGTCAGGTCGAGGCGGTGGACCGGGTCGTAGGCGATGCTCTTGAGAATGTAGGTCCGCTCGCTGCGCGAGAAGTCGAAGTCCATCACCTGCTGTGGGTCGGTGATCAGGTGCGTGTCGGGCACCAGGAGACCGAGAGCGGCCGCGGCCCGGGCGAAGGCGAACTTGTCGTCGAGCATCTCGACCATCTCGGGATCGAGGTGAAAGACCTCGCAGTGCTCCGAGAGCGCCTTCTTGGCCCGGGCGTCGGGCAGGCTGGCCGCCGGGCTGCACACCGGGACGTAGACGTCGATCGCCTCGTCCTCGACGATCCTCAGCAGTGCCTCGACGTAGCCGTCCGCGCCCACATCGGGCACCACGCAGAAGCGATCGACCGCCCTGGAGAACCGGTGTCCGTTGAAGCGGTACTTCTTGGCCTCGACCAGCACCACCCGGTGGCCGGCGTCGTGGAACGAGCGACACAGCTGCAGCGCCTTGGTCATCTTCCCGCCGCTGACCAGGATGGTCCGGCCTGTGGACGGCGCGAGCCGGGTCGGCGGGGCGAGGAGCCGTCCGACCAGGGCGGCGGTCGTCAGCGCTGCGTTGAAGGGCAGCGCGAGCGACAGCAGGGCCAGGACGCCGAGGGTCCGGCTCGTCGTGGCCCCGTGAGCCCGGAGGGTGCTGACCCTCACCCGTCCACCCTCCGGATGAGCGTCAGTCCGTCGCGCAGCGGCAGCATGACCTGCTCGACGCGTGGGTCCTGGGCCACCACGTGGTTGAAGTGCGCGATGGCCTCGCCGTTGGGAGACGGGTTCCCTGACCGATAGGGCTCACCCTGCATCAGGGTGTTGTCCACGCAGACCACGCCCCCCGGAGCGAGCAGACCACGTTCCAGGACGAGGTCGAGGTAGTCGACGTACCCGGCCTTGTCGGCGTCGATGAAGACCAGGTCGAACGTCTCGCTCGCGTCG
>JBDSLK010000280.1:0-9378 GCA_039916425.1 Nocardioides sp. | reverse complement strand
CGATCCGCACGAAGCCGTGGATGTCGAGCACCTCGCCACGGGCGTCGGGTGCGATGCCGGCGGCGGCCAGGGCGGCCGTGGAGGCCTCCGTCGACCCGCTCAGCCCGCGCAGTGCCGCCCGCAGCGTCTTGCGCCGCTGTGCGAAGGCCGCGTCGACGACGGCGAAGACCTGCTGCCGGGTGGCGGTGGTGGCCGGCGGGTCGCGGCGAGTCCACGCGACCAGCCCGGAGTCGACGTTGGGAGCCGGCCAGAACACGGTGCGCCCGACCGACCCGGCGCGGCGCACCTCGGCGTACCAGGCGGCCTTGACCGACGGGACGCCGTACACCTTGGAGCCGGGCCGGGCCGCCAGCCGGTCGGCGACCTCGGCCTGCACCATCACCAGGCCGCGCTCCAGCGAGGGCAGCAGGGCCAGCAGGTGCAGGAGCACCGGGACCGAGACGTTGTAGGGCAGGTTGGCGACCAGGGCGGTCGGCGGCGGGCCCGGGAGGTCGGTAAGCCGCATCGCGTCGGCGTGTACGACCTCGAGGCGGCCCGCGTGGTCGGGTGCGTACTCGGCGACCGTCTCGGCCAGCAGGCCGGCGAGCCGGTCGTCCAGCTCGACGGCCACGACCCGGCCGGCCACGTCGAGCAGCGCCAGGGTCAGCGAGCCCAGCCCGGGACCGACCTCGACGACCACGTCGTCGGCACCGACGCCCGACGCGCGCACGATCCGGCGCACCGTGTTGGGGTCGATGACGAAGTTCTGCCCACGCTGCTTGGTCGGTCTCAGATCGAGACGCGCGGCGAGCGCACGCACGTCCGCCGGGCCGAGAAGCCTCGGCCCGGCGGAGGAAGTCATGCGGGTCAGGCTAGTCGGGGGTGCGCGCAGGTCACTGCGGCAGCCCGAGCTTGGCCGAGCAGGCCGGCCAGGACCCGTAGCCACCGGTGGCGGCGCGGACCTTCTCGGCGATGCTGATCTGGTACTCGCGGCTCTGCTGGCTGGGCAGCCCGGCCCCGCCGTACGACTGCCAGGTGCCGAGCGAGAACTGGAGCCCGCCGTAGTAGCCGTTACCGGTGTTGATGGCCCAGTTGCCGCCGGCCTCGCACTGCGCGAGGGCGTCCCACACGGTCCCGCCCCCGGAGTAGTCCGGCCTCGCCGCCACCGCCTCCCGGGTGCCGATCTCGACGACCCGGTCGACGGGCCGGCGCAGCACCCGCTGGGCGACCACCTTGGTGGCACTCAGCTCGCCGTTGCGGAAGGTAAGCCGGTAGGTCACATTTCGCGCACCCTCGCGGCCACTGGTCACGACGGTCTCGTCGCCGTCGGGCGCGGAGGAGTCCTCACGCTCGACGGTCCGGAAGTCGATGGCCTCGCGGGCGACCTTCTTGGTCACCACCCGGATCCGGGTGATCACCACCTCGTCACCGTCGGAGATCTGCCGGGCCGGACGTGGCCGGACCACGTCGTCGCGGTCGACGTCGACACCGAGCTCGTCGAGCACGTCGCCGACCGTGATCGCCGCGACCTTCTCGGTCACGAACTTCTCGGGGCCGACCTTGATCCGCAGCTTCTTGGGGGTGATCGCCTCGAGCTGGAGGCCACCGCGGGTGATGTCGGCACCACGGCTCACCGAGAGGTCCGCTCCGTCCACGGTGAAGCCGATCTGGCTCAGGGCAGCGCCCACGTTGGTGGCAGTGACCCAGTGGGTCTCCTCCACGCCGTCGACGCTCAGGGCGAGCGGTCGGCCGTAGCGGACGGTGATCTTGCTGCCGTCGGTGACGTCCTCGTCGAGGCCGGGAGCGACCTCGTCGTGCCTCCCGACGTCGATGCCCTGCGCTGCAAGGACGGCGCCGACGGTCTCACCCATCGCGGTCACCTCACGCGACTGGCCGTCCACGGACAGCGTCACGCGGGAGGTCAGGGCGGCGTACCCGTAGGTGCTGCCGGCCACGGCCAGGACCACGGCGGCCACGAGCACGCCGAGCAGCGTCTTGTTCTTGCCGAGCTTGTCGATGCGGTAGCGCACAGATCTCCGAACGTCGTGCTTCCCGGTGCTCAGGGGACGGCGCGTCCACGCACGAGCGCCATCAGGGGAGGGGCGTCGTACGAGGGGCCGACCCGGGAGAGAGCGCCTCATACGCGCCCGGTCCGACCCAGTGCGCCGGGGGTCAACAACCCGATTCCGGCCAACAGTCACAAGACGATAACGGTCACTTTCCACGATGCAAACTCCGCGGACGCCCTCCGGACGCCTTCGGAGGGTTACCAGGCCCCGCCGAACGCTCGCGAGGTGTTGTCGTCGACGGCCGCACAGAGGGTCTCGAGGTCGTCGCCGCGGACCTCCGCCATCGCCCGCACGGTGTGGGGGACGAGGTACGACGCGTTGGGGCGCCCGCGGTAGGGCAGCGGGGTCAGGTAGGGAGCGTCGGTCTCGACGAGCACCCGGTCGAGCGGGGTGACCAGCAGGCCGTCGCGCAGCGGCTCGGCGTTCTTGAAGGTGACCGTGCCCGCGAAGGAGAGGTAGGCGCCCCGGTCCAGGCAGGCCCGCGCCAAGACGTCGTCGCCGGAGAAGCAGTGCATCACCCAGCGGTCCGGGGCCACCTCCTCGTCGAGGATCCGGAGCACGTCCTCGTGGGCGTCACGGTCGTGGATGACCAGCGTCTTGTCCAGGCGTTTGGCGAGGTCGATGTGCCGGCGGAAGCTCTCCACCTGGGCGGCCCGGCCCTCCTCGCCGGTGCGGAAGTGGTCGAGCCCGGTCTCCCCCACGGCCCTGACCGACGGGTGCGAGCCGGCCAACCGCTCGATCTCGGCGAGCGCCTCGTCGAGCCGGCCCTCGCCGGCGAGCCGGGGCGCCTCGTTGGGGTGGAGCGCCACGCCGGCGACCAGGGCATCGTGGGTCTCCGCCGCCTCGACCGCCCAGCGGGCCCCGGCCAGGTCGCAGCCGATCTGCACGATCCGGGTCACGCCGACGGAAGCGGCCGCCGCGATCGCCTCCTCGGTCGCCAGCCAGTCGCCGTCGGCGATGTCGAGGTGGCAGTGGTTGTCGACCACGGGGTGCGGCAGCGGCTCGGGCGCCGGCGGACGGCTGCGGTCGCGCCTGCTGCCCGACCGCTCCTCGGTGGCTGCCCGGGAGCGGGTCGGCTCGTCGCTCACCCGCCGATCCTAGGCCCCCTCGATCCCTTGTAACGCGGTGTCCACGGCTCTACCGCGGTGTCGCAGCAGCCCGGTAGACCGGTGGACACCGCGTTACAAGGGGCAGGGGCGGGGGGGGCTACTCGGGCGGGGTGGGGAGGTGGACGAGCTGATAGACGTCGCGCTTCCTCACCCCGGCTACCCGGGCGACCTCGGCGATGGCGTCCTTGCGGCTGAGCCCGGCGGCCTCCTGGGCCAGCACCGCGGCGACCAGCCGGGCCGGATCGGTGTCGGGCTCGGGGGCGGCGGCGCCAGCGACCACGATGGTGACCTCACCGCGCACCCCCTCCGCCGCCCAGGCGACCAGATCCGCGAGTCCGCCGCGGCGTACCTCCTCGTGGGTCTTGGTCAGCTCGCGGCAGACCGCGGCTGGGCGCTCCGCGCCGAACGCCTCGGCCATCGCCGTCAGCGCCGTGGCCGTCCGGTGGGGGGCCTCGAAGAAGACCATCGTGCGCTCCTCCGCGGCCAGGCCCGTCAGCCGCCGCGCGCGCTCCCCGGCCTTGCGGGGCAGGAACCCCTCGAAGCAGAACCGGTCCACCGGCAGCCCCGACACGGCCAGCGCCGTCAGCACCGCCGAAGGCCCCGGCACCGCGGTCACCTCGACGCCCGCCTCGACCGCAGCGGCCACCAACCGGTAGCCCGGGTCGGAGACGCATGGCATCCCGGCGTCGGTGACCAGCAGCACGCGGTCCCCGGCGAGGAGGAGCTCGAGCAGCCGCGGGGTGCGCGCCGACTCGTTGCCCTCGAAGTACGACACCACGCGGCCGGAAACCTCGACGCCAAGATCGCCGCACAGCCGGCGCAGCCGACGAGTGTCCTCGGCCGCCACGACCGCGGCGGTGGCCAGCTCGTCGGCCAGCCGCGACGACGCGTCGGCGACCCGTCCGATCGGGGTGGCCGCGAGCACCAGCACTCCCGCCCCGGCCGCGGGGCCGGGCGACGACCCCGACGAGCTCGACGATTGCATGGCCCGATCATCCCTGATCGACCTCGCACGGGTGCCCGCGCCGTACAGTTCCGGACGTGACCGCCACGCTCGAGGAGTCCCGCCGGGACCCCCGTCCCCCGCGCCGCGGTCTCTCCCGCACCACCGACGGTCGCGTGCTGCCCGACGCCACCACCCGGGCCAGGGCACGGGTCGGCCTCGAGGACCCGTTCGTCGGCTGGAGCGCCGCCCTCGGCATCACCTTGCTCGGCCTCTTCCTGCGGCTGTGGCACCTCGGCGAGCCGAAGGCCTTCAGCTTCGACGAGACCTACTACGCCAAGGACGCCTGGTCGCTGCTCAACTTCGGCTACGCACGCGACTACGTCGAGGACGCCGACAAGCTCATCCTCGGCGGGCAGACCACCGACCTGTGGAAGGACACCCCCTCCCTGGTCGTCCACCCCGACGTCGGCAAGTGGTTGATCGCGCTCGGCGAGAAGGCGTTCGGGCTCGACCCGTTCGGCTGGCGGATCGCCTCCGCCGTGGTCGGCTCGCTGATGATCCTGGTGATGTGCCGCTTCGTCCGACGGCTCACCGGCTCGACCCTGCTCGGCTGTGTCGGCGGGCTGCTGCTGAGCCTGGACGGGTTGCAGCTGGTGCTGTCGCGGCTCGCCCTGCTCGACATCTTCCTGACGTTCTTCCTGCTCTGCGCCGTCCACTGCCTGGTCGCCGACCGCGACTGGTTCCGGCGGCGGCTGGCGGGCCGCGTCGACCTCGACGACGGCGGGAGGGTCGCCCACGAGCGGTCCTGGGGCCCGGTCCGCGGACTGCTGGTGCGGCCCTGGCTGCTGGCGGCGGGCGTCTGCTTCGGGCTGGCCGTCGGCACCAAGTGGACCGCGCTCTACCCGCTCGCGGCGTTCGGGATCCTGGTCTGGGTGTGGAGCGCGGGCGCTCGGCGCTCGTTCGGCGTCCGGTGGCCGCTGCTCCGCTCGGCGCTGGTGGACGGCGTCCCGGCGTTCCTCGGCCTCGTCGGCGTCGGCCTGGTCGTCTACCTCGCCACCTGGGCCGGGTGGCTCCTCCACGCCCACGACTACGAGCAGAGTCTCTCCGACACCCAGTACACCGAGTACGCCGGCGGCAGCCAGTGGCCCACGGCGACCGAGCCGGACGCCGACGGCCTGGGCGAGGTGACCCAGTCGCTGCGCTCGCTGTGGTACTACCACCAGGACGTCTACACGTTCCACACCAGCTTCCTCAACGACTCCGACCACCCCTACAAGTCCAAGCCGTCGGGCTGGCTGCTGCTCAACCGCCCGGTCGGCGTCGACGCGCAGAACGACATCCAGCCTGGCGCGCAGGGCTGCGACGCCCCCGCCGGCGACACCTGCCAGCGGCAGGTCCTGCTGCTGGGCAACCCGCTGATCTGGTGGGCCGGGTGCCTCGCCCTGCTGTGGGGTCTCCTGATGTGGCTGGGCGCGCGCGACTGGCGCTACGGGGTCGCGCTCGTCGGGGTGGCCTCGACCTGGCTGCCCTGGCTGCAGTACGACGACCGGCCGATCTTCCTCTTCTACGCGATCGCGACGCTCCCTTTCCTGGTGCTCGCACTGACCCTGATGCTCGGCCAGATGATCGGCGCCACCCGCGGCCCCTCGCCCCGGCGTACGGCCGGCGTGATCGTCGCCGGCTCCTACGTCGTGCTGACCCTGCTGGCGTTCGCGTGGTTCTGGCCGATCTGGACCGACGTACTGCTCACCCGCGGCGAATGGGTCGACCGGATGTGGTTCCTGCGATGGATCTGAGCACCGTGCCGGCACCCAACCCGGCACCCAAACCGGCACCCAACCCGGCAACCAACTGGGCCGGCAACGTCACGTTCGGGGCCGCGCGCCGCGAGCGCCCGGTCGACCTCGCCGCGCTCCAGCGGGTGGTCGCGACGTCGTCGCACGTGCGGGTGCTCGGCACCGGGCACTCCTTCAGCCCCATCGCCGACTCCCCCGGGACCTTGGTGTCGCTGGCCGGCCTGCGCCGCACCGCCGAGGTCGACACGGCCCGGCGCTGCGTCGAGATCACCGGCCAGTGGACCTACGGCGAGCTGTTCGTCGAGCTCGAACGGGCCGGTCTGGCCCTGGCCAACACCGCCTCGCTGCCGCACATCTCGGTGGCCGGTGCCTGCGCGACCGGCACGCACGGGTCGGGCGTGCGCAACCGGTCGCTCGCGGCCGCCGTCACCTCGGTGACCCTGCTGACCGCCGCCGGCGACCTGGTCACGGTCGACCGCGCCGACCCCTCCTTCGATGGGTCCGTGGTGGCCCTGGGCCGCCTCGGCGTCGTGGTCGCGCTGACCCTCGACCTGGTGCCGTCCTTCTCGGTCGCCCAGAGCGTGGTCGACGAGGTGCCCGACGAGCGGGTCGAGTCGGCCCTGGAGGCGATCCTGGGCGCGGCGTACAGCGTCAGCGTCTTCACCACCTGGGGTCCGGAGCGGGCCAGCCAGGTCTGGCTCAAGGAGCTCGCGGTCGGCCCGCCGACCCAGGAGCGCTGGGGCGGCGTCGACGCCGACGGGCCGCGCCACCCGGTCGCGGGGATGCCCGCCGAGAACGCCACGCCCCAGCTCGGCGCGCCCGGGCCCTGGCACGAGCGACTGCCGCACTTCCGGCTCGCCTTCACCCCGAGCAGCGGCGACGAGCTCCAGTCGGAGTACCTCCTGCCGCTGACCCGGGCTAGCGAGGCCTGGCAGGCCGTGGATGCGATTCGCGACGTCGTGCACCCCCGGCTCCACGTCTCCGAGCTGCGGGCCGTGGCCCCCGACCCGACCTGGCTCGGCCTGACCGGCGCGGAGCCGAGCATCGCCTTCCACTTCACCTGGAAGCCGGGGCCGCAGGTGGCGTCAGCGATCGCCGCGGTGGAGGAGCAGCTCTCGCCGTACGACGCCCGCCCGCACTGGGGCAAGGTGTTCTCCACGCCGCGGGAGCGGATCGAGCGGCTCTACCCGCGGCTGGGCGACTTCCGGGGACTCGTGGCGGCCCTCGACCCGGACGGCCGCTTCGGCAACGACCTCGTCGACGGCTGGCTCGGGATCGACGCCGGCCCGTAGGGCGCGGCACCGGCGACCCGACCACTACGCTCGCCCGATGGGCCGCAGCCTGTACGTCGCCACCGTCGAGGGCCTCACGGGCAAGTCCGCCGTGGCCCTCGGCGTCCTCGAGCAGCTCTCCAAGCGCGTCGAGCGGGTGGCCGTCTTCCGGCCGGTCGTGCGTTCCGACGCCGGCTCGGCCCGCGACTACGTGCTGGACCTGTTGGTCTCCCACGAGGCCGTGCACCTGTCCTACGAGGCGTGCGCGGGCGTCACGTACGACGACGTCCACGCCGACCCCGATGGTGCGATGGACCGGATCGTCGACCGCTACCACCGGGTGGCCGAGCAGTCCGACGCCGTGGTGGTCGTCGGCAGCGACTACACCGACGTCGGCGCGCCCGCCGAGTTCGCCTTCAACGCCCGGGTCGCGGCCAACATCGGGGCGCCGGTGCTGCTGGTCCTCAACGGGTCCGGCCGCGACCTCGAGCAGCTGCGCAGCTCGGCCGACCTGGCGGCCGCCGAGCTGCGGGCCAACCACGGCAGCCTCTTCGCGATCATCGCCAACCGGGTCGACGCCGTGCCGACCGCCGCGTGCGCGCAGGCGCTCGCGCGGCCGGACGTGCCGGCGTACGCCATCCCCGAGCAGCCGCTGCTGAGTGCCCCGTCGGTCGCCGCGCTGATGCGGGCCTGCGGCGGCCGGCTGGTCCGCGGCGACGCGAGCCTGCTCAGCCGCGAGGTGCCCGGGCTGGTGATCGCCGCGATGACGCTGCCCAACGTGCTCGACCGGCTCTTCGACGGGGCGCTGGTGGTGACCCCGGCCGACCGCCCCGAGATCGTGCTGGGCGTGCTCACCGCGCACGTGTCCGCGAGCTTCCCGCAGGTCTCGGCGATCGTCCTCAACGGCGGGCTGGAGCTGCCGCCCCAGGTGCAGCGACTCCTCGACGGGCTCGCCGTCACCATGCCCATCATCACTACCGACCTCGACACCAACGCCACGTCGACGGCGTTGACCAACCAGCGCGGCCACCTCGACAAGGACTCCCCCCGCAAGGTCGCCACCGCGCTCGCCCTGTTTGCCGAGCACGTCGACGGGGAGGCGCTCCTCGACCGGCTCGAGGTGGCGAGGACGTCGGCCGTCACGCCGCTGATGTTCGAGCACCAGCTGCTCGACGCCGCGGTCGCCGACCGGCGCCACCTCGTGCTCCCGGAGGGCGAGGACGACCGCATCCTGCGCGCCGCCGACACGCTGCTGCGCCGCAACGCGGCCGACCTCACGCTGCTGGGCGACCCGCAGGCGATCCAGGCCCGCGCGGCGGGGCTGGGCGTCGACGTGTCCGCCGCCCGGCTGCTCAGCCCCTTCGACCCCGAGCTGCGCGAGCGGTTCGCCCGCGAGTACCACCAGCGACGCGCCCACAAGGGCGTGGACCTCGAGACCGCCCGTGACCTGGTCGTCGACGTCTCCTACTTCGGCACGATGATGGTCGAGCTCGGGCTGGCCGACGGCATGGTCTCGGGCGCGGCGCACACCACCGCCCACACGATCCGTCCCGGGCTCGAGATCATCCGCACCATGCCGGAGGTGTCGGTGGTGTCGTCGGTGTTCTTCATGTGCCTGCGCAACCAGGTGCTGGTCTACGGCGACTGTGCGGTGGTCCCCGACCCGACGGCGGAGCAGCTGGCCGACATCGCGATCGCGTCGTCGCGCACCGCCGCGGCGTTCGGCATCGAGCCACGGGTGGCGATGCTGTCCTACTCCACCGGCTCCTCCGGCTCGGGCACCGACGTGGAGAAGGTCACCGCAGCGACGGCCCTGGTCCGCGAGCGCGCGCCCGACCTGCTCGTCGAAGGCCCGATCCAGTACGACGCCGCGATCGACGCCGCGGTGGCCCACACCAAGCTCCCCGACTCGGCGGTGGCCGGGCGGGCGACGGTCTTCGTGTTCCCCGACCTCAACACCGGCAACAACACCTACAAGGCCGTGCAGCGCTCGGCCGGGGCGCTCGCGGTCGGGCCGATCCTCCAGGGCCTGCGCAAGCCGGTCAACGACCTGTCCCGTGGGGCTACCGTCCGCGACATCGTCAACACGGTGGCGATTACCGCGATCCAGGCCCAGCAGCGCCGATGACCGACTCCACCGGATCCCGGGTGCTCGTCGTCAACGCGGGCTCCTCGTCGCTGAAGTACCGGCTCGTCGACGGTGACAGC
>JBDSLK010000279.1:0-4841 GCA_039916425.1 Nocardioides sp. | reverse complement strand
GGTTCGACCTGGTGGTGATGTACGGCCAGACCGAGGCCACCGCCCGGATGGCGGTGCTGCCGGCCGATCGGGCACTGATGGCGCCGGAGGCCATCGGGCTGCCGGTACCGGGAGGCCGGCTGAGCCTGCGCCCGGTGCAGGGCGCCGAGAAGGGCGTCGGCGAGCTCGTCTACTCCGGGCCCAACGTGATGCTCGGGTACGCCGAGACAGCCGACGACCTGGCCCGGGGCAGGACCGTCACCGAGCTGCGCACGGGCGACCTGGGCCGGCTCCGAGCAGACGGCCTCTGGGAGGTGACCGGGCGACTCAGCCGGGTCGCCAAGGTGCTCGGCCACCGGCTCGACCTGGACCGGGTAGAGCGACTGCTTGCGGGCCGGGGCGTCCTCGCGGCGGCGGCCGACGGGGGCCACCGGCTGGTGCTGGGCGTCGCGTCGGCGGCGCGGCCGGTCGACCGGGAGCGGGTCGTCGACCTGGTCCGGGACGAGGTGGCCCTGCCCCGCACCGCGGTGGACGTCGTCGTGCTCCCCGACCTGCCCCGGCTGGCCAGCGGCAAGATCGACTACGTGGGCCTGGTGGCACTCGCGGGACCGGCCGCGCACCGCGACGTCGCCACGGCCGACGTGGCGGCGCCCGAGGTGGCGGCCCTCTACGGCTCCGCACTCGGGCGGAGCGTCACCTCCGAGGACTCGTTCGTCTCCCTCGGCGGGGACTCGCTGTCCTACGTCGAGGTCTCGCTGCGACTCGAGCGGCTGCTGGGCGGGCTGCCTTCGGACTGGCCGACCCGGACCCTGGCCGAGCTCGCGGAGCCGGCCGGCCGCGAGACCCGGGCGAGGGGTGGGGCGCGGGGCGGGTGGGGTCGGGTCGTGGAGACCAACGTGGCACTGCGTGCCTTGGCGATCGCCAGCATCGTCGGCACCCACGCCAACCTCTTCACCCTCCTCGGCGGGGCGCACCTGCTGCTGGCGGTCGCGGGCTTCAACATGGCCCGCTTCCAGCTGACCGACGCCGGCCGCGCCGAGCGCGCCCGGCACCTGGCCCGCGGCGCGCTCCGCATCGCCGTACCGTCCGCGCTGGTCATCGGCACGGTGTCGTTGTGGACCGACGGGCTGGGCTGGCGACAGGCGTTGCTCCTCAACGGCCTTACCAGGAGCCAGTGGGCCGAGCCGAGCTGGTACTACTGGTTCGTCGAGGCGGTCGTCTACATCCTGGTCGTGCTGGCGGGCCTGGCCGCCGTCCCGGCGCTCGACCGGCTCGAGCGGGCTTACCCCTTCTGGCTGCCGTTCGGGCTGGCCACGGCGGCCCTGGTCACCCGCTACGGCCTGGTCGGCCTGCCTGGCGACCACGTGCACCGCGCCCATGTGGTGTTCTGGATCTTCGCCCTCGGCTGGGCCACCGCGAAAGCAACCACCACCCGGCAGCGGTGGCTGCTCACCGCCCTGACGGTGGTCACCGTGCCCGGCTTCTTCGACGAGGGCGCTCGCGACGGCTACGTGGCCGTCGGCCTGCTGGCCCTGGTCTGGCTGCCCCGGCTGCGTCTCCCGCGCGCGTTGGCGCGGCTGGCCGGGGTGCTGGCCGGGGCGTCGTTGTGGATCTACTTGCTCCACTGGCAGGTCTACCCGCACCTGGAGTACCGCCTCCCGTGGCTCGCGACGGTCCTCTCCCTCGCGGTGGGGGTGGTGGCTGCCCGGATCGCGACGCGGGTGGCAGTGGGCGCACGCCGGACACGCCGTCGGGAATCTGGGGGACGCCACGGCGGTTGAGGTTCTTTGGACCAAGAGACCGAAAGGTTGCCACCGTGCCTCGTATCGCCATGATCAGCCTGCACACGTCCCCGCTGGACCAGCCGGGCACGGGTGACGCGGGCGGCATGAACGTCTATGTCCTCGAGCTCTCCAAGCGGCTCGCGCAGCAGGGCGTCGACGTCGACATCTTCACCCGGGCGACCTCCTCGGACCTGCCGCCGGTCACGGTCACCGGTGACGGCGTCACCGTCCGGCACATCAACGCGGGACCGTTCGAGGGGCTCTCCAAAGGGGAGCTGCCCGGCCAGCTGTGCACGTTCGCGCGCGACGTCCTGCGTGCCGAGGCCGGCCAGGCTGCCGGCCACTACGACGCGGTGCACTCCCACTACTGGCTCTCCGGCCAGGTCGGCGCCCTGGCCCGGGACCGTTGGGGGGTGCCGCTGGTGCACTCCATGCACACGATGGCCAAGGTCAAGAACGACGCGCTGGCGACCGGTGACACCCCGGAGCCCCTGGCGCGGGTGATCGGGGAGGAGCAGGTCGTCAACGCCGCCGACATGCTCATCGCCAACACCGACATCGAGGCCAAGCAGCTCATCAACCTCTACGACGCCGACCCCGGCCGGGTCGAGGTGGTGCACCCGGGTGTCGACCTGACGGTGTTCAGGCCCGAGCCGGCCGGCACCGCCCGGGCCGCCCTCGGACTGCCCGAGGACGCGCAGGTGCTCCTCTTCGCCGGCCGGATCCAGCCCCTCAAGGCCCCCGACGTGCTGCTGCGTGCGGTGGCCGCGCTGCTCGACCAGTCACCCGAGCTGCGCGGTCGCCTGGTGGTGCCGGTCGTCGGCGGCCCGTCCGGCACCGGCCTGGAGCACCCCGAGTCCCTCGCCGATCTTGCCCACGAGCTCGGGCTCGATGACGTGGTGCGGTTCGTCCCGCCGGTCGCGCAGTCCGAGCTGGCCCGGTGGTACGCCGCGGCCACCCTGGTCGCCGTACCGTCCTACAACGAGTCGTTCGGGCTGGTCGCCGTCGAGGCGCAGGCGGTCGGCACGCCCGTCGTCGCTGCGGCCGTCGGCGGCCTCAGCACGGTGGTCCGCGACGGCTACAGCGGCCTGCTCGTCGAGGGACACGACGCACACGCCTGGGCCGCGGCGCTGCGCAGGATCGTCACCGACGACGCGCTGCGGGCGCGCCTGGCCGCCGGCGCCCGGGAGCAGGCCGCCCAGTTCTCCTGGGAGCGCACCGCTGCCAGCACCCTCGAGGTCTACCGGCGCGCCCGCTCACTGATGCGGGCCGAGGCGGTGGCATGACGGGTATGACCCCGACGGACGCGGCCGCGGTCGTCCGGGCCTACCTCGACGCCAACGGGCTCGAGTACGACGAGCGCAGGCCGGGCGTCTTCTCCTTCGCGCTGCCGGGGGAGAAGAAGCTCCAGACGCCGGTGCGGCTCGACCTGGGACCGCACGCCCTGGCGATCCACGCCTTCGTCTGCCGCAACCCCGACGAGGAGCACGAGCGGGTCTACCGCTGGCTCCTGGAGCGCAACCTCAAGACGTTCGGCGTCTCGTTCGCGGTCGACCGGCTCGGCGACATCTACCTCGACGGCCGGCTACCGCTGAGCGTCGTGACGCCCGATGAGCTCGACCGGGTGCTCGGCTCGGTGCTCGCGACCGCCGACGACTCGTTCAACGCCATCTTGGAGCTCGGCTTCGCCGGCTCGATCCGCAAGGAGTGGGACTGGCGCAAGCTGCGCGGGGAGTCCACCGCCAACCTCGAGGCCTTCCGTGGCTGGCTGGAAGCCGAGGACGAGGCCGCGGAGGCCCGGGACACCTAGACTGGGGCCCGTGGAGTGGCCCTTCGTCGACCTGCGACTGACCTGCGGTGCGGTCGTCCTCCGCGGGGTGACCGAGGCGGACCTGCCCCGACTCGCGGAGCTCTACCCCGACGACTGCGGGCAGGACCCGCGCGCGGAGCGCTTCGCCGGGCTCGACCCCGACCGCGACCGCCAGCGGCTCTTCCTGCAGGAGTTCTGGCGCCACCGAGGCACCTGGTCGCCCGGGTCGTGGTGCCTCGACCTGGCCGTCGAGGTCGACGGTGACCTGGTCGGCCAGCAGTCGCTCGAGGGCGACGACTTCCCGCTCCTGCGGACTACCGACTCGTTCTCATGGCTCGCGACCCGCGCCCGGGGGCGTGGCACCGCCACGACGATGCGCACGGCCGCGCTCGGCCTTGCCTTCGGACCTCTCGGGGCGGTGGCGGCCGTCTCGTCCGCCAGTACCGACAACGCGGCCTCGCTGGCGGTGTCTCGCCGGCTGGGGTACGCCGACAACGGCGTCTCGCGGACCAACAGCCCTACCGGGGTTATCCAGCTCCAGCACCTGCGCCTGACCCGGGAGCGGTGGCTGGAGGACGACCACCGCGTCGACATCAGCGGCGCCGACGCCTGCCTGCCCTGGTTCGGACTCGACTCGAGCTAGGCGGCAAGCGAGAGGATCGGACGGACGCCCGCGTCGAGCGCGCACCGATCGAACCGAGGTGGACCTCGAGTCCGTCGTACCTCCCGGTGGAGAGGATGCCCCGTGCTGTCCGCGGGTCCGGCGCTATGAGGAGCGTCGCGACGCCCAGCACGGAGGCGGCATCGTCCGACAGCAGGGGTCCGAACGCGATCCTGGTAGCGGAATTGGTCGAACGCGAACGCACGAGCGGCGCTCGGATCAGGCAGACCGCGGATGTGCACGCTACCGGTAAGCGTTTGGTCGCTGGCCAAGGTCGGGCCGCGAGCCACCATCGTCGCGTCGAACTGGTTCATGTAGGCCAGATGCTCTTCGCGCAGCTTGCTCCGAAGCGTCGTCGATCCACGTCGATCGCGGTGGTAGCAGAAGAACTCCATGGGCCGAGCCTCGCCGAGGCCACCAGCGCGCACACGACACTTCCTCGGCGCCGGGGGACCACGGCCACGGCTGGACGGCCGATCCCTCCGCGCAGTCCCACGCTGAGGCTGTTCTAGGCATCCGTCGCTCATGCGTCCGGGCGGTGGAGAGTCGTCGGTCTACGTCCTCTTGATGAATCGGAGTTTGCCGTGGGCGGTGGGGTTGGTCTGGT
>JBDSLK010000278.1:0-8608 GCA_039916425.1 Nocardioides sp. | reverse complement strand
TCCCAGCATGCTGGGACGGGCGTCGACGCGTCTCGGCGAGGCTGCGCGTCCGCTGGACCGGGCAACCGATGCCTGAGCTCGTGATGCCCACCGTGCGACTCCGAGCCGCCTGGCTGGATGCGCACCTCGAGTGGGGACCGGGCTCCCACGAGGACGGGTTCGGCATCGGGGCGTCCGACGACGTGATCTCTCCCGCCGGCTTCGAGACCTGGGTCCGGCGGTTGATCGACCAGTCCGACCCGGCCCGGGCGGCTGCGGCCGGACGGGTTCCGTGCAGCTATCGGTGGATCGTCGATGACGACCGGGTGGTCGGTGGTATCGCCTTGCGACACGTGCTGAACGAGCGTACGGCGCCTCTCGGGCACGTCGGGTACGGCATCCGCCCCAGTGCACGCAGAGCGGGCCTCGCTGCCTGGGCGACGGCGCAGATGCTCGACGAGGCGAGTCAGCTAGGACTCGACGGGGTGCTCCTCGTGTGTGCGGACGACAACACACCCTCGATCAGAACGATCGAGCGCCTGGGCGGCGTGCTCGAAGGTCTCCAGAAGACCGATCACGGACCTGCGCGTCGCTACTGGATCGCGTTGCCGGCGAAGGGCACGGCGGGCTGACTCCCGGATTGGGCGGCGTTCCCAGGCGCCTGAGAGAATTGTGAGGTGACTACGCCCGCGCCGCCGAAGACCGATGTGCTCGTCGTCGGGGCAGGCCCCGCGGGGTCGTCGGCCGCCGCCTGGGCCGCCGGGCTCGGCCTCGACGTGGTGCTGGCCGACGCGGCAGTGTTCCCCCGCGACAAGAGCTGTGGCGACGGCCTGACGCCCCGGGCGGTCGGCGAGCTGGCTCGTCTCGGCCTCGAGGACTGGCTGCGCGCCCACAGCGTCAACCAGGGTCTGCGCGCCCACGGGTTCGGCCAGACGCTGCTGCTGCCCTGGCCGGGCGGCACGCTTCCGGACTGGGGCTCCGCGGTCGCCCGCACCGAGCTCGACGACCACCTGCGCACCACGGCCATCAAGGCCGGCGCCCAGGCCGTCGACGGCATCCGCGCGGTCGACGTACGCCGGCAGGGCGACCGGGTCGCCGCGGTGGTGTTCCAACGCGGTGACGACCGCTTCGAGATCGCCTGCGAGCGGCTGGTCGTGGCCGACGGCGTGCGCTCCCCGCTGGGGCGCCTGTTGGGGCGCGAGTGGCACCGGGACACCGTCTACGGCGTTGCGGGGCGGGCCTATATCGCCTCGGAGCAGTCCGACGACCCGTGGATCAGCTCGCACCTCGAGCTCCGAGGCCAGGACGGGGCGATCCTGTCCGGCTACGGGTGGATCTTCCCGCTCGGGTCGGGAGAGGTGAACATCGGTGTCGGCACGCTGGCCACGGCCAAGCGCCCGGCCGACATCGCCATCAAGCCGCTGATGAGCTACTACGCAGACGAGCGGCGTGAGGAGTTCGGCCTCTCCGGCGACCTGCGCGCCCCCACGTCCGCGCTGCTGCCGATGGGCGGCGCCGTCTCGCACGTCTCGGGAGCCAACTGGGCGCTGGTCGGCGACGCCGCCGGCTGCGTCAACCCCCTCAACGGCGAGGGCATCGACTACGGCCTGGAGACCGGTCGCCTGGTCGCCGAGATGATGGCCGAGGACACCGGGCTCGCCGAGGCCTGGCCCGCGGTGCTCCGCGAGCACTACGGCGAGTCGTTCTCCATCGCCCGCCGGCTCGCCGGTCTGGTGACGGTGCCGCGCCTGCTGCCGACCCTCGGCCCCGCCGGCATGCGCTCGGACTGGCTGATGACGCTGGCCCTGCGCTGGATGGGCAACCTCGTCACCGACGAGGATCGCGACCGGGCGGCGAGGGTGTGGCGCTGGGCCGGGCGCCGCTCGCTGGCGCTCGACGCTCGGCCACCGTTCGCCTGAGGACACGGGCGATCAGCGCGGCACGAGCCCCTTCTCGACGGGCCACGAGGCCCTACTCGACGGGCCACGAGGCCCATGTCAACGGGATCGGAGGCCGAGTGAGCGCTTCGCGCGGTTCTTGAGGATGCTGTTGACCGGGTCGACGGCGTAGTTGAGCCGGGTCGCGACCGGCTGCCAGGCCAGCAGCAGCGCGAGGCCGACGGCAAGCACGGTCACGACGACCAGCGCGGCCAGCGCGTTGTCGGGCAGGAAGCGGTCGAGGTCGCGGTAACGCGCGTACCGGACGAAGAAGCCGTGGAAGAGGTAGACCACCAGGCTGAAGGCGCCCATGTCGGAGAGGACCGTCCGCCGCTGCGGGATCAGGCTCAGCACGGCGAAGCAGCCGACCAGCGAGATCACGATCAGCCGGGCCCGGATCCAGGCGCCGTCGCCGAGGTCGGCACCGAGGTCGGCGTAGGACGACCGGTAGTAGAGCCACGACGTGCTCCAGAAGACGTTGGTGTGGTCGGCGAACAGCCACAGCCCGACCAGTGCCACGGCTCCGGCGATCCGCGCCCGACGCTCCTTGACCCGGGCGATGACTGCGTCGCTCAGGTGCAGGCCGATGACGAAGAACGGCAGCAGCCCCATCGCCCGGTTGAGGTCGAAGAGCTCCTGGTTGGTGCCACCGGCCACCAGCGAGACCACCACCGACAGCGGCACCATCACCGGGTGGGCCTTGAGCACCGGGGTGGCCAGCCGCCAGAGGACGAGCACCGCGAGGTACCACATCGGCCAGCGTGGGTTGCTGAGGATCGGGTCCAGCAGGGTCTCGCCGCCGACCAGGTGACGGAAGTAGGCCATCAGGTAGGAGAAGAGGACGTAGGGCACCATCAGGGTGGTGACCAGCGCCCACAGGTGCCGCGGTGTGTAGCGGAACGAGCGCGACAGATAGCCCGTGACGAGCACGAACACCGGGATATGGAAGTAGTAGATGAAGTCGTAGGCCTGCTGCTCCAGGTCGCTCGTGGGCAGCAGCACGATCGCGTGGCCGATGACCACGATGGTGACGAGCACCATCTTGGCGTTGTCGAGCCAGGGGTCACGGCGGGACGGCATCGAGTCACCGTAGTCGGTGGGGCCCCGGGCGGGCAGTCCCGTAGTTTGGAGTCATGGGTGTCGTGCCGCAGCGTCAGCGCGTCGCGGCGTACGCCGTGATCCTGCGCGACGACGAGATCCTGCTCTGCCGCCTCGCGGAGCGGGTGACCCGGGACGAGCTCTGGACCCTGCCCGGCGGCGGCCTCGACCACGGCGAGGACCCACGCACGGCCGTACTGCGCGAGATCCACGAGGAGACCGGGCTGAGTGCCGAGGTGGGGGAGCGGCCGCGTGTCTACTCCGCCCACTCCCCGAGCCTCTGGCGCGAGGGCGGCCGGCTCGACTACCACGCCCTGCGGATCGTGTACGACGGGTGGGTGCCGCCCGGCTCGCCGGCGCCACGTGTCGTGGAGGTGGACGGATCCACCGCGGAGGCGGCCTGGGTGCCGCTGGCCGACGTCCACACCGGGAGGGTGCCGGTGGTGGGCATGGTGACCGAGGCCCTCGCCGACCACGATCCCGCCCGGCTGCAGCGCCTGGCGGCCTACGCCCTCGTGCGTCGGGCGGGGACCGTGCTGCTGACCCGGATCTCGCCGCTGGGCCACCACCGGGGTGCGTGGACCCTGCCGGGCGGTGGGGTCGACCACGGCGAGCCGCCGGCCGTCGCCCTGGCCCGTGAGGTGGCCGAGGAGTGCGGCGTCCCCTGCGTCGTCGGCGACCTGCTCGCCGTGCACGACGTGCACTTCACCGGCACGGCCCCCTCGGGCCGCCTCGAGGACTTCCACGGCGTGCACCTGATCTTCGCCGCGGACGTGCCCGCCGACGCCGAGCCCCGGGTCGTCGAGACCGAGGGCACCACCGACGCCGTCGCCTGGGTGCCGGTCGCCGACGTGGAGTCCGGAGCGGTGCGGGTGCTCGACGTCGTCACGCACGCGCTGTCCCTCGACCCTGCTCGGTAGACTCGGGGGGTGAACCCTCGCCACCGTCGGCTGGTCATCCCGGTCGCCCTGGCCGGGGTGCTGCTGCTCGTCGTCGTCACGGCGGTCTGGCGATGACCGCCTCCGCGGCCGAAGGACTGGTGGCCGGCCTGGCCCGGGTGCGCGACGGTCTCCTCGCTGCCGACGCGCTGGTGCGTGCGGTCGGCTCCGGCCGGCAGCGCGGCGCCCAGCCCCGGTGGCGACGGGTCGAGGTGCGCTACGTCGACCTGAAGGCCGGGCGCCACCTCCAGGTCGCGGCCTACGACGAGACCCAGGCCCACACCGTCAACCATCTGGTCGGGGTGGCCTCTCAGGAGGCGGTCGACGCACTGCTCGCGGAGCCGTTCGGCAACTGGCACCTCGACACCGCGGACGAGACCCTCCAGCTGCGGGTGACCAAGAAGGGTGACGCCGTCGTGCACACCGCTGCGCGGGCGACCACGCTCGAGGCCGACCGTGCCCACGACCGCGACAAGTCGCGGCTGCTGCCCGAGGACGACCCGGTGCTGGTGGCCCTCGGACTGTCGGACCACCAGGGCCGGCTGAAGCCGAGCCGGCAGGCGAAGTACCGCCAGGTCGAGGAGTTCCTGCGGATCCTCGATGCCACCGTCACCGAGGCGGTGGACAAGGGTCACCTCCGCCGGCCGACCGTCGAGGACCCGCTCCGCGTCGTCGACCTCGGCTGCGGCAACGCCTACCTGACCTTCGCCGCGCACCGCTACCTCACCGCCGTGCGCGGGCTGCCGGTGCGGCTGACCGGCATCGACGTGCGCGAGCAGTCGCGCGAGCACAACGCCGCCCTCGCCGACCGCCTCGGCGTCGACGCGGACTTCGTGGTCGGCAGCATCCTCGAGGCGGAGCCGGAGACCGTGCCCGAGGTGGTGCTGGCGCTGCACGCCTGCGACACCGCGACCGACGAGGCCCTGGCCCGCGCCGTCGGCTGGGGGGCGCCGGTCGTGCTGGCCGCCCCCTGCTGCCACCACGACATCGCCGCCCAGCTGCGCCGTACGCCCAGCCCCGCGCCGTACTCCCTCCTCACCCGGCACGGCATCCTGCGCGAGCGCCTCGCCGACACCCTGACCGACGGCCTGCGCGGCTCGCTGATGCGCTCGCAGGGCTACCGCGTCGACGTCATGCAGTTCGTCGAGAGCCAGCACACCCCGCGCAACACCCTGCTGCGGGCCGTCCGCACGGGTGGTCCGGGAGCCGAGGCTCGGGAGGAGTACGACGCGCTGGTCGCGGCCTGGGCGATCCGGCCACGGCTCGGGGACCTGCTCGATGCCTAGTCGACGTGCCCCCGGACGGATCGCGATCCTCGGTCCGATCGCCATCGCCGTCCCGTTCGCGATCGCGGCGGCGCTCACCGCCCAGTCCTCGCACGCCGAGGAGGAGCTGAGGTTCCGCGACCCGGCGATCGTGGAGTCCAGCGGCCTGGTCCTCGACGGCGACCTGCTGGTCACCACCAACGACTCCGGCGACACCGGCCGGGTCTTCGCCGTGGCGCGCACCGGCGAGACGGTCGGGGTGACCCGTTGGTCCGACGACCCGGTCGACGTGGAGGCGCTGGCCCCGGCGGGGCCGGGGGAGGTCTGGGTCGCCGACATCGGCGACAACGCCTCCGCCCGCGACTCGGTGAGCGTCACCCGGCTGCCGGTGGGCGAGGGCGACCGCACGGTAGCCGAGCCCGCCTACCGGCTGGTCTACCCCGACGGCGGGCACGACGCCGAGGCGCTGCTGGCCGACCCGACGTCCGGGCGTCTCTACGTGGTGACCAAGGAGGTCTTCGGCGGCACCGTCTATGCGGCACCGGCCATCCTGGACGCGACGCGGGACAACCGGCTCCGGCCGCTGGGCCCGGTCACCGGGATCGTGACCGACGGGTCCTTCCTGCCCGACGGTCGGCACGTGGTGCTGCGTACCTACTCACGGGCGGTCGTCTACACGTTCCCAGGGCTGGAGGAAGTCGCCGACCTCGAGCTGCCGAAGCAGCGCCAGGGGGAGGGATTGGCAGTGTCCGGTCCCGACACGCTCTACCTCTCCTCGGAGGGCGCCCGGGCCGCCGTACTGCGGTTCCCGTTCCCCGCGGACGTCGTCAGCGCGCTGGCCAGGGCGCCTTCGACGGAGTCGGGGGAGTCGGCCAGTGACCCGCCCACCGCCTCGTCCAGCGCGCTACCGGCCGCGCCGGGAGTGCCGGCCGCCCCGGCCGCGCCCACGGAGCCGGACGTGTGGCCGTGGCTGCTCGGCGGCGTGGTGCTCGTGCTGGTCACGATCACCCTCCTTAGGGCGTTGCGGCCGCGATGACCCCTCGGCAAGGCTGACGTCATGGCACGACTGCGCAGGACCTCACGCAACGACCCGGGCTGGACGCGTCGCCGCGCCGGCAAGGGGTTCGTCTACCTCGACCAGTCCGGGGGGCGCCTCGGGCCCGAGGAGAGCCAGCGGGTCAAGGACCTGGTGATCCCGCCGGCCTGGCGCGACGTCTGGATCACGCCCTACCCCCACGGCCACCTCCAGGCCTGCGGCACCGACGACGCAGGACGGGTGCAGTACCTCTATCACCCAGCCTGGCGCGAGGCCCGCGACGGCGCCAAGTTCGAGCGGCTGCTGGGCTTCGGCAGGGCACTCTCGAAGGCGCGGGAGCAGGTGGTCGCCGACCTCGGCACGGCCGGGATGCCCCGCGAGCGCGGCTGTGCGGCGGCGGTGCGGCTGCTCGACCTTGGCTACTTCCGGATCGGTAACGACGTCTACGCCGACGAGAACAACAGCTTCGGCCTGACCACCCTCGAGCGCCGGCACACCCGTCGACGGGGCGACGCCCTGGTCTTCGACTTCACCGGCAAGTCCGGGGTCGAGCACCGCATCGAGATCGACGACGAGCCCACCATCGAGGCGCTCGAGGTGATGCGCCGGCGGCGCGGCAGCAGTGACCGGCTGCTGGCCTGGAAGGACGGCCGGACCTGGCGCGACATCGACTCGGCCACCGTCAACGACTACATCCGGCTGACCACCGGGCTGGAGGCCACCGCCAAGGACTTCCGGACCTGGCACGCGACCGTGCTCGCCGCGGCCGCGCTGGCCTCCACGAAGGAGAAGGGCGAGACCACCGCGTCACGCAAGCGGGCGGTCCGCGAGGCGATGAAGGAGGTCTCGGACTTCCTGGGCAACACCCCGGCGCTGGCGCGCTCGTCCTACGTGGACCCCCGCGTCGTCGACGCCTACGAGGAGGGGAAGACCGTGGCGCGGACGGTGCGGCGGCGGTTCGACGGGGCCGACGATCGGCAGGCGGCCCTCGAGCGTGCCGTGCTCAAGCTGCTCCGGGAGGGCTGAGTCCTACTCCGCCGCGACGTAGACCCAGCGGCCGCCGCGCCGCTCGACGGTGCTGCGCTCGTGCAGCACCCCGTCGGCGGCCGGGTGTGGTGGTGGGCCCGGAACTCCACGACGCCGTGGTCGTCGTCGGTACGGAACACGTGGTCGAGGTCGCCGACGGCGTACGCCGCGTAGCGCGAGCGCATCAGCTCCTCGGCCGTGATGGCCGCCGCGGCCCCCCGGTGCAGACGGCCGCAGCACGCGTCGTACGGCAGGCCGGTGCCGCAGGGGCAGTCCTGCCGGAGTGCGAGGCCCATGGCCGGACGGTAGTGGCATCCTCGACCGCATGGACGTGACCGTGGTCGAGGGAGACATCACCACCCAGCGGGTCGACGCGGTGGTCAACGCCGCCAACCGGCGGATGCGCGGCGGCAGCGGGGTCGACGGCGCCATCCATCGGGCCGGAGGCCCCGACGTGCTCGAGGACTGCCGGCGCCGGTTCCCGCGCGGGCTGGCGACCGGGGTCGCGGGCTGGACCACGGCGGGCCTGATGCCGGCGCAGTGGGTGATCCACGTCGTCGGGCCCAACCACACGCGCGGCGAGACCGACCGGTCGCTGCTCACGTCGTGCTACTCCGGCGCCCTCGCGGTGGCCGACGAGCTCGGTGCCCGCACGGTGGCCTTCCCGCTGGTGTCGGCCGGCGTCTACGGGTGGCCGCTCGACGACGCCGTGGCCGCCGCGGTCGACACCCTCGGGGCCACCCCCACCGACGTCGAGGAGGCCCGGATCGTCGCCTTCAGCCGGCGTACCTTCGACCTGGTCTCGGCCCGCCTCGCGGGATAGTCCACTACGAACCGCAGGTCTTTGGACGCCTGGGACCTGCCGTTTGCTGTGGACTATCCCGACGGGCCGGGATCAGAGGCGCTCGACGACCCAGTCGATACAGGCGGTGAGGGCCTCGACGTCGGCGGCGTCGACCGCGGGGTACATCGCCACGCGGAGCTGGTTGCGGCCCAGCTTGCGGTAGGGCTCGGTGTCGACCACGCCGTTGGCCCGCAGGATGGCGGCGACGGCGTCGGCGGAGACCGCCTCGTCGAAGTCGATGGTCCCGATCACGAGCGAGCGGTCGGCCGGGTCCGCGACGTACGGCGTGGTGTAGGCCGTCTTCTCGGCCCAGCCGTAGAGCGCGTCGGAGGAGGCTGTCGTGCGCTCGACCATGCCCGGCAGGCGGCCGTGGGCGTTCATCCAGTCCAGCTGCTCGGCCATCAGGAAGAGGGTCGCCACCGACGGGGTGTTGTAGGTCTGGTTCTTGCGCGAGTTGTCGATCGCCGTGGGCAGGTCGAAGAACG
>JBDSLK010000277.1:0-4870 GCA_039916425.1 Nocardioides sp. | reverse complement strand
GACGTTCTCCAAGGTCTCGACCCCGTCGATCTCGCTGAGCAGCTGCGGGACGATGGTGTTCTCGACGTCGGAGGAGACCCCCGAGCCGCGGGTGCGGAAGAGCGAGTCCATCTCGTCGAAGAAGACGATGACCGGCGTGCCCTCGCTGGCCTTCTCACGAGCACGCTGGAAGACCAGCCGGATGTGCCGCTCGGTCTCACCGACATACTTGTTGAGCAGCTCGGGGCCCTTGATGTTGAGGAAGTAGGACTTGCCCTCCTGGCCGGTCTTGGCCGCGACCTTCTTGGCCAGCGAGTTGGCGACCGCCTTGGCGATCAGCGTCTTGCCGCACCCCGGAGGCCCGTAGAGCAGCACGCCCTTGGGCGGCTTGAGCCGGTGCTCCTTGAACAGCTCGGGGTGCAGGTAGGGCAGCTCGACGGCGTCGCGGATGGCGTCGATCTGGTTGACGAGCCCGCCGATCGAGGAGTACTCGATGTCGGGGACCTCCTCGAGCACGAGCTCCTCGACCTCGGACTTGGGGACGCGCTCGTAGGCGTAGCCGGCGCGGGCGTCGAGCAGCAGGGAGTCTCCGGCGCGCAGGTGGATCTCGCGCAAGGGCGCCGCGATGCGTACGACGCGCTCCTCGTCGGCGTTGGCGATGACCAGGGCACGCTCGCCGTCGGCGAGCATCTCCTTGAACATCACGACCTCGCCGACCTCTTCGAACCGCATCGCCTCGACGACGTTGAGCGCCTCGTTGAGCATGACCTCCTGGCCCCGCTGGAGCTCGTCGAGATCGACGTTGGGGCTAACGTGGACCCGCAGCTTGCGGCCGCCGGTGAAGACGTCGATGGAGTCGTCGTCGTTGCGCTGGAGGAAGGTGCCGAAGCCGGCCGGCGGCTGGGCGAGCCGGTCGACCTCCTCCTTGAGCTTCATGATCTGGTCGCGGGCCTCGCGCAGCGTCTGGGCGAGACGCTCGTTCTGGCTCGTCACCGCGGCGAGCGAGCGTTGGGTGTCGGCGAGGCGGAGGTCGATGCCGCGGGCCTGGCCGGGGGCGTCCTGCACCCGGCGGCGCAGTTCGGCCACCTCGGCCTCCAGGAAGCGCACCTGGCTCGCGAGCTCTTCGGCACTGCGGTCGCGGTCTGACGACATGCGCGTCACCTCCTCGTCGTCTCGACCCTACCCGCGCCCCCACCCCAGGGAAGGGGAAAGGACCGGGTGTTGGTCACGTTTTGGCCAACCGGGCGCGGCACGCCGCGGGCCGCTCAGGCGTCGGACCCCGTGGACTCCTCGGGCTCCGCGGACTCCTCGAGGAGGGGCGGCAGGTCGAGCGGCCGGGGGCCCGTGTAGTCGGGACCGTAGGCACCAGGAGCCGGACGGCGCTTCTTCATCGGCAGCCGCTCCCCCGGCGCCATCCGGCGGGCCGTCACCAGGAAGGCCGTGTGCCCCATCATCTTGTGCCCCGGACGGACCGCGAGTCCCTCGACGTGCCAGTCGCGCACCAGCGACTCCCAGGCGTGCGGGTCGGTGAAGCCGCCGTGGGCCCGGAGGGTCTCCACCACCCGGCTGAGCTGGGTGGTGGTCGCGACGTACACGCACAAGATGCCGCCCGGCTCCAGGGCGTCGGCGACGGCGTCGACGCACTCCCAGGGCGCCAGCATGTCGAGGATGACCCGGTCGGCCCGTTCGCCCGAGGCCCTCAGCTCCTCGACGAGATCGCCGGGGCGCAGCGTCCACGACGGGTGACCACCGGTCTCGGTGACGCCGAAGAAGCGGTCCACGTTGCTGCGGGCGACGTCGGCGAACTCCTGCCGGCGCTCATAGGACGTCACCCGGCCGTGCGGGCCGACCGCGCGCAGCAACGAGCAGGTCAGGGCGCCGGAGCCGACCCCGGCCTCGACGACCCGGGCGCCGGGGAAGATGTCGGCCAGGGCGACGATCTGGGCGGAGTCCTTGGGGTAGATGACGGCCGCGCCCCGCGGCATCGAGACCACGAACTCCGAGAGCAGCGGCCGGAAGACCAGGTAGTCGCCACCCGAGGACGAGGCGATCCCGAAGCCCTCCTCGCGACCGATGAGGTCGTCGTGCTCGAGGTGGCCGCGGTTGGAGAAGAAGCGCTTGCCGGGCACGAGCTCGAAGTTGTGGCGGCGGCCCTTCTGGTCGGTCAGGCGCACCCACTCACCGGCCCGGAGGGGGCCGCGGTGGACACCGGACCAGGCGTCGGCGGCGACGTCGGTGGCAGCGGTGAGGTCGGGGTCGGGCATGGGCGGCACCCTAGTGCCGGGCAGATGGTCGGCCCGCCGAGGCCCTACCGGTTGGCGGCGCGGAAGGCGCGGTCGACGTCAGCGGTCGCGAGCACGCCGTAGATGCCTCCGTCGTCGTCGACGACGAGGTACTCCGCGGCCGGGTGACGGCTGATGGCCACGATCAGGTCCTCGCCACCGATCATCGCCGGCAGCCGGAGGCCGAGGTCGGCGGTGCGGGCGACGGTCGAGACAGCGACCCAGGGGCGGCGCTCCTCGGGGGTGGCCAGCAGCGCCGCCTCGCTGACGATGCCCACCGGCGCCCCTGAGCCGCTGACGGTGACGATGCTGCCCGCCTGCGCCTCCTGGGCGCGCCGGACGGCCTCGGCCAGCGGCAGGTCCTCGGGCACCGTCAGGGTGCGTCGCGCCAGGTTGCCCGCCACCAACGAGGGCAGCCTCCGGCGCAGTCGCGCCGAGGCCATGGCGGCGGTCGCCCCGGACCACAAGAAGAGCGCCACCACGAAGGTGAGCACGAGGTCGAGGACATCGGGCCGCTGGTCGCGCACCTCGAGCTGCCACAACGGCCAGCCGAGCACGAGGACGGCGGCGGCCCGACCGCCCCAGCCGGCCGCGATGGTGCCGCGGTGCATGTTGCCGCTGAGGCCCCAGACCACCGACTTGAGCACCCGTCCCCCGTCGAGAGGCAGGCCGGGCACCAGGTTGATCAGCCCGACCAGCAGGTTGGCGCCGGCCAGTGCCTCGACGGCCATCAGGAGCAGCCCGTCGGGCGTCACGAACCCCAGCGCCAGGGCCCCGAGGCCGACCGCGATCGAGGTCAGGGGGCCGACGACGGCGATCATGAACTCGTGGCGAGGCTCGCGGGCCTCCCCGTCGACGGCGGTCATGCCGCCGAGGAAGTTGAGCGAGATCGAGGTCACCGGGTAGCCGTAACGGCGGGCCATCAGCGCGTGGGAGGCCTCGTGGAGGAGCACCGAGCCGTAGAGCACGACCGCGAAGGCCAGCCCGGCGACGTACTTCCAGGGACCGAGCCCGGGTTGCACCTGCTCGACCCGCGGGGCCATCAGGAGGGCGATCAGCGCGGCGACCACGAACCAGGAGGACGATACGTAGACCCCCGTGCCGGCGATGCTGCCGATGCGCAGCGTGCCGGGCGGCCCGGGAGGCGGCCGGTCGTCGCCGGTGTCCCTGCTGTCGCGGGGCTCCCCGCCACGCGAGGAGTCCCCGCGCGGCGGGCCGGGATGGTTGCTGGACACCTTCCGAGGCTAGCCGACACCCCGACGCAGTGCGGTCGCCCTGCTGTCGCCGGACTGTCGGCGTGCTCGCCTAGGGTGACCTGTCATGAGCGCGGTCCCGCGGCAGGCCTCTCCCGCCACCCGTCTCTCGACGCCGGTGGACGGGGTCGAGGTGCTGGGCGCGCTCTCGCCCAGCCGGGCGGCGGACTTCATGACCTGCCCGCTCCTCTACCGCTTCCGCACCGTCGACCGGCTGCCCGAGCCGCCGTCCCCCGACGCCACCCGCGGCACCCTGGTCCACCAGGTGCTGGAGGACCTCTTCGACCTACCGGCGGCCGAGCGCACCCCCGAGCGGGCCCGCGACCTCCTCGGTCCCGCCTGGGAGGCGCTGATCGAGCGGGAGCCCGCCGTCGCGGAGATGCTGGCCGGTGACGGCCCCAGCACCTTCGACTTCCAGACCTGGTTCGACAGCTGCGGCACGGTGCTCGACCGCTACTTCACGCTGGAGGACCCTCGCCGGATCGAGCCCGCCGAGCGAGAGCTCTACGTCGAGGCGCTGCTGGACTCCCGGCTGCTGCTCCGCGGCTTCGTCGACCGCCTCGACGTCGCGCCCAACGGCCTCATCCGCGTGGTCGACTACAAGGGCCTGGCGGTAGACACTCCTCTACCCACCCCGACCGGCTGGACGACGATGGCCGACGTCGGCGTGGGCGACGTGCTCCTGGGAAGCGACGGCCGACCCACCACGGTGACGCAGAAGTCGAACATCCACCATCGGCCCTGCTACCGGGTGACCTTTGTCGATGGCTCGACGGTGGTGTGCGACAACGTGCACCTCTGGACCGTTGTCAGCACCCGGCGCCAGGTCCAGACCAGGACCACGTTGTCCACCACTGACCTCCACCACCTTCACCGCGATCACGCGGCGTCCGGCCGGCACCAATCTGTGTGGGTGGAGTCCGCCGCGCCGCTGCGCACGCCCGACGTGGACGATCTTCCTATCGCTCCTTGGGTGCTCGGCGCCTGGCTCGGGGACGGAGACACCCGCGGAGGGCGGCTGACCGTGGGACGAGGAGACGCTGAGGACATGCTTGCGCTCATCAAGGAGCATTGGCCCCGACGTGTGCTCGTCAGCAACGAGTCAACGGCACTTTCGGTGCAGCTGTCGAAGCTCGAGGACCGATGCGTCTTCGGCCACCAAGAGTCCCTCGGTCCCACGCTCGGACACCCCTCTCGACGCTGCGCGAACGAGGGTGAACACGCCAAGGGGCACGCCTGGAACGTCAGCCTCTCGACCCAGCTGCAGCGTGCCGGCCTCCTCGGACACAAGCACATCCCGGTCGCCTACCTCCGGGCGGGCACGCGGCAACGCATCGAGTTGCTGCGCGGCCTGAT
>JBDSLK010000276.1:0-7642 GCA_039916425.1 Nocardioides sp. | reverse complement strand
CACGGTGACCAGGTCGCCGAAGAGCGCGAAGCCGTACCGCTGGGCCTCCACGGCGGGTACCCGGTCGCGCACCGAGGGGCGCGGCGGCACCGGCTTGCCGGACACGATGTCGGCGACGGCGATCTCGACGTCGGTGCCCCCCGCCGTCCGCACCACGGCGCGGCCGTCGCCCCACGCCGTGCACACGCCAAGGACGTCGCTCAGCGCGTCCCCGCCGCTCGGGCCGGTCTCGCCGCGAAGCACCCGACGGACCACCACCCGCTGCCCGACCACGTGCGGACCGAGGAGGTGCCGGCCGGTGGCCGGACCGGTGGCCGGACCGGTGGCCGGACCGGTGGCCGGGCCCGCAGTCGGATCGGTAGCGATCTCGGCGTGGTGGGGGTCGGGGGCGGAAGCCACAGGGGGATACTAGGCTGACGGTCAGCGCACTCCGCACCCCGTTCCATCCACTGCTTCAGGAGGACCGCGTGACCTACGTCATCGCCCAGCCGTGTGTCGACCTCAAGGACCGTGCGTGCGTCGACGAGTGCCCGGTCGACTGCATCTACGAGGGCAACCGGATGCTCTACATCCACCCCGACGAGTGTGTCGACTGCGGTGCCTGCGAGCCGGTCTGCCCGGTCGAGGCGATCTTCTACGAGGACGACACCCCCGAGGAGTACAAGGCGTACTACGACGCCAACGTGCACTTCTTCGACGACCTGGGCTCGCCCGGTGGCGCCGCCAAGATGGGCGTCATCGAGAAGGACCACCCGCTGGTCGCGGCCCTGCCTCCGCAGCCCCACGACGAGTGACCCGTGCCGGTTGACCGGGAGCACTCGGTCTCGCGGCGGCTCCCCGACTTCCCCTGGGACCACCTCACGCCGTACGCCGCGACCGCGCGCGCACACCCCGACGGCCTGGTCGATCTCTCCGTCGGCACCCCGGTCGACCCCACACCCGGGATCGTGCAGGAGGCGCTGCGGGCGGCGGCCGACTCGCCCGGCTACCCGCTCACCATCGGCCTGGAGGCCACCCGGCGGGCCTGCCTGGACTGGCTGTCACGTCGCGCCGGAGCGATCCCGCTCGGCCTCGACGCCGTGTTGCCGGTCATCGGCTCGAAGGAGCTGATCGCCGCGCTGCCACTGCACCTGGGCATCGGCCCCGGCGACCTGGTGGTGCACCCCGCGCTCGCCTACCCGACGTACGAGGTCGGCACCCGGCTCGCGGGCGCCCGGCCGATGGCCACCGACGCGCTGACCGCCATCGGTCCCGAGCGGCCCGCTCTGCTGTGGGTCAACTCGCCGTCCAACCCGACCGGGCAGATCCTGCCCGTCGACCACCTGCGCAAGATGGTCGACTGGTGCCGCGAGCGCGGCACGATCCTGGTCTCCGACGAGTGCTACCTGGAGTGCGCGTGGGAGGAGCGGCCGGTCAGCGTGCTGCACCCCGACGTGTGCGGGGGATCGGCGGAGGGGATCCTGGCGGTCCACTCGCTCTCCAAGCGCTCCAATCTCGCGGGCTACCGCTGCGCCTTCGTCGCCGGTGACCCGGCCCTGGTCGGTGAGCTGCTCGCCGTCCGCAAGAACCTAGGCCTCCAGATGCCCGGTCCTCAGCAGCGCGCGATGATCGCCGCCCTCGACGACGACGAGCACGTCGCCGACCAGCACGCGCGGTACGCCGCACGGCGGGCGCTGCTCAAGGAGGCCCTGCTGACCGCGGGGTTCCGGGTCGACCACTCGCAGGGCTCGCTCTACCTGTGGACCACTCGCGACGAGCCCGGCACGGACTGCTGGGACCTGGTCGCGTGGTTCGCCGAGCGCGGCATCCTGGTCGCCCCGGGCTCCTTCTACGGCAGCGCCGGCGGGCGCCACGTGCGGGTCGCGCTGACCGCCACCGACGAGCGCATCTCGGCGGCAGTCGGACGGCTGGTCTAGGAGTCCCCGCGGGTCCGGCCCGGCCCGAGTAGCGCTCGGCACCGTCGCGTCGAGGTGGGGCGACCGGTCACGACTCCGGCGTCACGATCCCGTACTCGTGGATCTTGCGATAGATCGTGGCCCGGGAGACGCCCAGGGACAGGGCCGCCCTGGCCTTGTTGCCGTGAGCGTCAGCCAGCCCCCTGACGATGGCGTCGCGCTCCATGGCCTCCAGCTGGCTGAGCCGGCGGCGGCTCACCGAGTGCGCCTCGGGAGGGAGGTCATCGGCCTCGATGAGGCCCGACCGGCGGCGCTTGACCACCTCGGTGAGCAGGTCGTGCAGCTGCTGGGTGTTGCCCGGCCAGGACATGCGGGTCAACAGCCTCATGGCCTCGGGGGAGCAGGTGAGGTGTCCGCCGTGGCTGAGCCTGGCGAGGAAGACCGCCACGAGCAGCGGCAGATCCTCGAGGTGAAGGCGCAGCGGGGGCAGCTCGACCGTGCGGGGGAACAGCTGCAGCAGCGAGTCGAGCCGGGGGTCGTGCTGTGGGCCTTCGAGGGTCACCGCCACCCACAGGGGGTGTTCACGGTCGGCGGCCTCGCGGAGTGTCGCTGAGACGACCCGAGCCGTCGCGACATCGAGGGCGTCGACGTGCCGGATCACCAGGCTGTCGCTCTCGTCGAGAATCACGCGGCGGGTGCTGGCCAACCAACCTCGATCTTCGCGGGCATCCCTGGCGTCGGCCACCACGAACTTCCCGACGGGCCGGCGGCGCAGCTGTACTGCGCGGAGGACCGCCAGCTTGCCGACCCCGGCTTCACCCTCCAGCGCCAGCCATCGCCCCGAGAGGAAGATCCTTTCCACCTCCTCGCAGGCGTGCAGCCACGGTGGCCCCGATCCCACGAGACCGGGGAGGGGGGATCGCGGGCTGGTCCTCTGATGGTGAGAGCCGGGGGCAGGAGCGGGTTCGAGCCGGACGTGCGCCACGATTCCCGAGGAACGATCACCCTTCTCCACCGGGCGGCAGTACATGCGTGCGGTCTGACCGGAGGGCAGCTCGAGCACGATCCCACCGCGACGCCCCGGCGACATCGACTTCACGGCCTGGGAGAGCAGAGTGGCCTGATCGGCCGGGTCGAGCTCGGCACGGGCGCGGTCGTTCAGCATCACGACGTCCTTGTCCAGGGCGAAGACGATTCCGGTCCGACGGCTGCAGGTGCGCAGGTACTCCTGGAACAGGACCAGCTGGGACGAGCTCGCGTCGGCCAGCATGGCGTTCGTGATCTGACCGGCCGCGGACTTCGCCAGGGTCAGCAGCAGGGGGCCGGCGTCGCGGCGCCAGCAGGTGAGGTCCACGGCGCCGACCAGCCGCCCGGAGACGGGATGGTGGATGGGCACGCCCGCGCAGGCCAGCTCCTCGAGGTTCTCGGCGTAGTGCTCGTGCCCGAACACGTGGGCGGGGCCGCCCACCTCCAGCGCGGTCCCGATGCCGTTGGTGCCGACGAACTCCTCCGCATAGCTGAAGCCGGGGGCGAGCTGGACCCGGTCGAGGTGCCGCTCGAGCTCGCCGTCCCCGGTCAACCGACGCAGGACCAGGCCGGTGTGGTCGGTCAGGACGATGCTCACCGCCTGGCCCTGGAGCTGCTCGCCCAGACTGCGCAGCACCGGCTCGGCGTTGATGCTGAGGCGGGTGTCCAGCGGTGCGTCCGCGTCGTAGTTCATCTGGATCTTGTCGGCGGCGACGTGCAGCTCGTGCGAGCGTCGCCACGAGGCGAGGATGGTGCCTCGCACCGTGCTGGGCTCGGGCGTCTCGTCCGTCAGGAAGCGCACACGGCTGGCCGCGACTGCCCGCTGGACGGACGTCGTGCTCTTCATGCGCGTTACCGGCGTCGGTGTCACATGGTTCCTCGGGGCTAGGAGGAGCGACCCCTGTCGAGACTAGGCGCTCCGGGTGGCGGGGTCCACTGTCAGCCAGACGGAGCCTTCGACGCTGTCTCAGATTGAGACAGCAGTGCTCCTGGGCGAGCGTAGGTTGCGAACGACCGCCATCCGACAGCCGAGCTCGGACCCGGGAGGATCCCATGAGCACCGCCCACGACCCGTTGGCCGAGAGCTACAACCCGTGGAGTGTGGTCAACCACGTGTTCGCCCACCTCACCGACCAAGGGCTGCATCCCGTGCTCGGCGAGAGCGGTGACCCGGGCGAGCCGGCCCGGGCCCTGCTCGTCGCGCTGGGCATCGAGCCCGCCGCCGAGGGCAATCGCGAGGTGATGCGCAACGTCCGCGACCACTTGGCGGAGCTTCGCGCCGCGGTGTTCGACGGAGAGGAGTGAGGCTCGTCTCATTGTGAGACCGGGCGCCCCACACCGATGCCGCTTACATAACCACTGACGGACCCCACCAGATCTACAGGAAGGAGTGGTGATGACTCGCCAAAGCGTGGCCAAGGCTCACGAGAAGATCCAAGAGCTGGCCTGGGAGCCCCTCTACCACGAGCCGGTATCCCAGTACGGGACCGACTACACGTTCCAGAAGGCCAAGAAGAAGGACCCGCTCAAGCAGGTGCTTCGGTCGTACTTCCCCATGCAGGAGGAGAAGGACCACCGCGTGTACGGCGCTGCGGACGGAGCGATCCGCGGCAACATGTTCCGCCAGGTCCAGGAGCGCTGGCTGGAGTGGCAGAAGCTCTTCTTGAGCATCATCCCGCTGCCCGAGATCTCCGCCGCCCGGGCCATGCCCCTGCTGTTCCGGACCGTGCCCAACCCCGAGCTGCACAACGGGCAGGCCATCCAGATGATCGACGAGGTCAGGCACTCGACGATCCAGCAGAACCTCAAGCGCCTCTACATGAACAACTACATCGACCCGGCGGGCTTCAACAGCAGCCTGCGCAACTTCCAGAACGACTACTGCGGCACGATCGGTCGCCAGTTCGCCGAGGGCTTCATCACCGGTGACGCCATCACGGCGGCGAGCATCTACCTGACGATCGTGGCGGAGACGGCGTTCACCAACACGCTGTTCGTGGCGATGCCGGCCGAGGCGGCGGCCAACGGTGACTACCTGTTGCCGACGGTGTTCCACTCCGTGCAGTCCGACGAGTCGCGTCACATCAGCAACGGGTACGCCACCTTGCTGATGGCGTTGGCCGACGAGGGCAACCACCAGCTCCTCGAGCGTGACCTCCGCTATGCGTGGTGGAACAACCACCGGGTGGTCGACGCTGCCATCGGCACCTTCATCGAGTACGGCACGAAGGACCGCCGCAAGGACAGGGAGAGCTACGCGGAGATGTGGCGGCGGTGGATCTACGACGACTACTACCGGAGTTACCTGGTACCCCTGGAGAAGTACGGCCTGGTGATTCCCCACGACCTGATCGAGGAGTCCTGGAACCAGATCTGGAATAAGGGCTACGTCCACGAGGTCGCGCAGTTCTTCTGCACCGGGTGGGTCGCCAACTACTGGCGCATGGACCCGATGACCGACAAGGACTTCGAGTGGTTCGAGTACAAATACCCGGGCTGGTACGACAAGTACGGTGCCTGGTGGGAGAACTACAACCGCCTCTCGACCCCGAACGGGCACCACCCGATCGTGGCCGAGGACGTCAACTACCAGTACCCGCACCGCTGCTGGACCTGCATGGTGCCCTGCCTCGTCCGCGAGGACATGGTGATGGCGGAGGTCGACGGGCAGATGCGCACGTACTGCCACGAGGCGTGCCGCTGGACCGACGTCGAGGCCTTCCGGCCGACCTACCAGGGTCGCGAGACCCCCAACATGGGTCAGCTGATCGGCAAGCGCGAGTGGGAGACCCTCTACCACGGCTGGAACTGGGCCGACGTGGTCTCCGACATGGGCTACGTCCGTGACGACGGCAAGACGCTGGTGGCCCAACCGCACCTGGACCTGAACCCGAAGAAGATGTGGACGCTGGACCACCTGCGCCGCATGGGCCCCCTGCAGAGCCCGAACGTCTTGCTCAACGAGATGTCCGCGGACGAGCAGAAGGCCTTCCACGCCAACTACATCACGGGCGGGCCGGCGGGTCGACCCGCTCCGGCCGCGGTCTGAGCCGGGCGCAACACACACCCAGGACGACGAGGGGCCGGCCACGGCCGCCCCTCGTCGTCAACCGGGCGGGGTCAACCAGGCGGGTCAACCAGGCGGGTCAACCAGGCGGGACGGAGGGACCATGGGCGCGAAGCACGTCGTACGTTTTGAGCCCGTGGGCGTCGAGATCGAGGTCGACGAGGAGCAGACCGTGCTGCGGGCCGCGGCCGAGCAGGGCATCACGCTCATGCACGGGTGCAAGGAAGGCCAGTGCGCGGCCTGCAAGTCCTTCGTCCTCGAGGGGGACGACATCGAGCTGGACAAGTACTCCACCTTCGCCCTTCCGGACTTCGAGCTCGACGAGGGCTTCACCCTCCTGTGTCGTGCCCATGTCTACGAGGACGTGACGATCGAGCTCCTCAACTACGACGAGGAGATGCTGCGCTCGGGGCACCCCATCGTGGAGGCCGCGGCCGAGGTCGTCTCCAACGAGCACGTCACCCACGACATGCGGCACCTGGTGCTCAAGCTGGTCGAGCCGACCGAGATCGCGTTCTGGCCCGGCCAGTACGTCGACATCGCGATCCCGGGCTCCGACACCACGCGGTCCTTCTCGATGGCGAACGTGTCGAGCAAGGAGAGCGGTCAGCTCGAGTTCGTCATCAGGTGCTACCCCGACGGGCTGTTCTCGAGCTTCCTGGACACGACCCTGGCCGTGGGCGACCGGCTCGACATCACCGGTCCCTTCGGCGTGTTCACCCTGCGCGACGGTCGGGACTCGGACCTCGTCTTCGTCGGCGGTGGCGCGGGGATGGCTCCGATCCTCTCCGTGCTGCGGTCGCTCGCGGAGAAGGGCAGCACGCGCAAGGCCACCTACTACTACGGGGCGCGCACCCAGCGAGACCTGTGCTTCGAGAAGGAGCTCGACGGGCTCACCGAGTCCCTGCCCAACTTCAGGTTCGTGCCGGCGCTGTCCGAGGTCGACGCCGACGAACCCTGGGACGGCGAGGTCGGGCTGATCACCGAGATCGTCAAGAAGTACGAGACCGACCTCTCGGACGCCGACTCCTACGTCTGCGGGCCGCCGCCCATGGTCGAGGCGGCGATGGATGTGCTCAGCGGCCTGGGCGCACCCGACAAGCACATCTACTACGACAAGTTCACCACCACCGGTTCATCCTGACCGACGACGAAGAGACACGAGGCGGATCTGACATGGTTACCGAGGACACTGTCATCGAGCGCAGCTCACCCAAGCCGGAGTTCACCGACGCCGAGGCCGGCGCCAAGGTCTTCCCGGACTCCACGCTGCGGCACTACAACTACTACACGCCGCAGAAGCGCAAGCAGTCCCACTACGAGGACGTCACCGTCGAGGTCCAGCCGGACCCGCGGCACTACCTGGCGCAGGGCTGGCTCTACGGGTTCGCCGACGGGCGCGGCGGCTACCCGCTCGACTGGACGGCCCTCAAGGCCTGGGGCGTCGACCGGGGCGACCCGGAGCGCTTCCCCGGTTCGGGCGGCAAGGGCTACGAGTGGCCGGCCCACGGCTGGCACGAGTTCCGTGACCCCAACGAGGAGTGGGAGCTCACCTTCTACCGCAACAACTCCAACGTCGTGCGGCAGATCAACCAGAACATCGACACCGCCCGGGAGACCAAGGCCTTCGCCCAGTGGAACCCCAACTGGGTGA